>CAYLSN010000253.1:840-3616 GCA_964386015.1 uncultured Rhizobiaceae bacterium
CGGCGGCCCAGGTGGTGAAGCTGCCGGACGGCGTCGACGACCGCACGGCGGCGGCGGTGATGCTGGCGGGGCTGACGGTGTGGTACCTGCTGCGCCGCACCTTCCCGGTCGAAGCGGGGCACACCGTGCTCTTCCACGCCGCGGCCGGCAAGGTCGGATCGATCGCCGGCCAGTGGCTCCGCCATATCGGCTGCACCTCCATCGGCACGGTCGGCTCGGAGGAGAAGGCCGAACTGGCGTGTCGGAACGGCTTCGGTCACGTCATCAACTATCGCGAGCAGGATTTTGTCGAGGCGGTGCGCGGGATCACCGGCGGCAAGCTTTGCCATGTCGTCTATGATTCGGTGGGCCGGGACACGTTCCCCGGCTCGCTCGATTGCCTCAGGCGGCGCGGCATGTGGGTGACTTTCGGCCAATCGTCCGGGCCGGTGCCGCCGCTCGACACGCAGATGCTGCTGCGCAAGGGTTCGCTGTTCGTCACGCGTCCGACCCTGTTCCATCATGTCGACGAGCGCCATGAGAGGGATGAAGCCGTGGGAGAACTTTTCGCAATGCTGTCGCAGGGCCACATCGAGGTGCGGATCGGTCAGACTTTCGCCCTTGCCGATGCGGCGGAGGCGCATCGCGCGCTCGAAGGCCGGCGCACCACCGGCGCCACGCTCCTGCTGCCCTGATTGCCGCCATCATGTTTGAAGCTGTTTCCCCGACGGCTGCCTTTACGACCCGCCCGCGGCCCGCTTACCATCGGCGCGGGAGGAACTGATGGCGGCAGCTTCGGGGACAATGCCGGTCGGGACGCAGGGGGAGGGGACATTCCTGCTGGAAGTCCGCGGCCTGACCAAGATCTTTGGCGAGCTGAAGGCCTGCGACGGCGTCGACCTTGCCATCGCGCCCGGGGAAATCCATGCCCTGCTCGGGGAGACTGGCGCCGGCAAGTCGACCCTGGTCAAGATGCTGTGCGGGTCCCTGGAGCCGCATTCCGGGGAGATCCGCTGGAAGGGCAGGCAGGTCGCGATCCCCAGTCCCGGCGCCGCGAGGGCGCTGGGCATCGGCATGGTGTTTCAGCACTTCTCCCTGTTCGAGGCGCTGACCGCGGCGGAGAACATCGCCCTGTCGCTGCCGCGCGGCATCCCGCTCGCGACCATCGCCGCGCAGGCTCGCGAGCTGTCGGAGGCCTACGGCCTGCCGCTCGATCCCGATGCGCTTGTCGGCGATCTTTCCGTCGGCGAGCGCCAGCGCATCGAGATCATCCGCTGCCTGCTGCAGGAGCCGGAACTCGTAATTCTCGACGAGCCGACCTCGGTCCTGACCCCACAGGAGGCGGACAGGCTGTTCGTGACCCTCGAGCGGCTGCGCGGCGAGGGCAAGTCGATCCTGTATATTTCCCACCGGCTCGAGGAAGTGAAGCGGCTGTGCGACCGCGCCACCGTCCTGCGGCATGGCCGGGTGGTCGGCCATTGCGACCCCCGCCGCGAGACCGCCGCATCCCTGGCCCGGCTGATGGTCGGCGCCGATGTCGAACTGGCGCACAGGGAAGGATCGCCGCCGGCCGGGGGCGAGGTCCTGCTCGAGATCCGCGGTCTCAGCCGCAGCCCGGCGACTCCCTTTTCCATTCCGCTGCGGGACATTTCGTTGCAGGTGCGGGCGGGGGAGCTGATCGGCATTGCCGGGGTCGCCGGCAATGGGCAGGGCGAATTGTTCGAGGCCATTTCCGGCGAGGTGCGGCAGCCGGAGGCCGCCAGCGTGCGCCTGCGCGGCAGGGATGCCGGCCGGCTCTCCATCACCGGCCGCAGGCTGCTGGGCGCTGCCTTCGTGCCGGAGGAGCGTCTGGGCCATGGAGCGGTGCCGCAGATGCGCCTGTCGGAGAATCTCCTGCTGTCACGCCACGCCACCGACCGCGCGGCCTTTCTCGGCCCGGGCGGCATCGTCCGGCGCAATGCGACCGCCCGTGCGTCGTCGCGCATCTCCCGCGACATGGACGTGCGCAAGAGCGGCGATGACCCGGAAGCTTCGGCGCTGTCCGGAGGCAATCTCCAGAAATTCATCATCGGCCGCGAGCTCGATCGTCAGCCGGCCATTCTCGTGGTCAACCAGCCGACCTGGGGCGTCGATGCCGGCGCGGCGGCGCGGATCCGCCAATCCCTGATCGAGCTGGCGCGCTCCGGCTCGGCCGTGCTCGTCATCAGTCAGGATCTCGATGAACTCTTCGAGATCTGCGACGCCATCGCGGTGATGCATCATGGCAGGCTGTCGGCGCCCGTGCCGATCGCCGAGGCGACGCCGGAACGGATCGGCCTCCTGATGGGCGGGACGGCGCCGGAGCGGGTGGAGGCGGGACCCTGATGCGGATCGAACTCGTGCGGCGGCCGCAGCATTCGGCGCTGTTCAGCGTGCTGTCGCCCCTGATCGCCCTGATCCTGACCGTGGCCGCGGGCAGCCTGCTCTTTGCCGCGCTCGGCAAGAATCCGCTGGACGCTATGTATTTCTACTTCATCGATCCGCTGCGCGAGGGCTGGTCCCTGCATGAGTTGGCGGTCAAGGCGGCGCCGCTGATCCTGATCGGCGTCGGCCTCTCGCTCTGCTTTGCCTCCAACAACTGGAACATCGGCGCCGAGGGGCAGTTCATCATGGGCGCGATCGCCGGCTCGATCCTGCCGGTCATGTTCCCGGATTTCCGCAATCCGGCCGTGCTGCCGCTGATGGTGATCATCGGCATCGCCGTCGGCGCCGCCTATGCGGCGATTCCCGCCCTGCTCAAGGTGCGGTTCAACACCAA
>CAYLSN010000254.1:0-3594 GCA_964386015.1 uncultured Rhizobiaceae bacterium
ACAGGCCCGTTCGCTCGGGCTGGAAAGCCGCGGGCACGAGGTGGCGCGCGCCTATGCCGATGCGAACCTCCTGGTCGGCGACATCGTCAAGGTGACGCCCTCCTCGAAGGTCGTCGGCGACATGGCGCTGATGATGGTCGCGCAGGAACTCTCCCCTGCCGATGTCCTCGATCCGGCCCGCGACATCGCCTTTCCGGAATCCGTCGTGTCGATGATGCGCGGCGAACTGGGGCAGCCGCCCGGCGGCTGGCCGCCCGCCCTGCAGGCGAAGATCCTCAAGGGCGAACAGCCGATCTCCGTGCGCCCCGGCGCGTTGCTGGGCACTGCCGATCTGGCCGCCCTGCGCAAGGAGGCGGAGGACGCCATCGGCCGGTCGGTGAGCGAGCAGGAATTCGCCTCCTGGCTGATGTATCCGAAAGTCTTCACGGAGTTCGCCGCCGCGAGCGAAACCTACGGCCCGGTCAGCTGCCTGCCGACGCCCATCTATTTCTACGGCATGCAGCCCGAACAGGAAATCCTCGTCGAGATCGAGCGCGGAAAGGTGCTGGTCATCCGTTGCCTTGCCATTGGCGAGACCAACGAGAAGGGCATGGTCACCGTTTTCTTCGAGCTCAACGGCCAGCCACGGCGGGTCAAGGTGCCGAATCGCGCCCATGGCGTGCGCGGCGTCGAGACGCGCCGCAAGGCGGAGCCGGGGAGAGACGGTCATGTCGGCGCGCCAATGCCCGGCGTCATCGCCGGAATCATGGTGAAGCCCGGCCAGGACGTCCGCGCCGGCGACCTGCTGCTGACCCTGGAGGCGATGAAGATGGAGACCGCCCTGCATGCGGAGCGGAATGGCCGCGTTGCCGAGGTGCTCGTATCCGCAGGCACCCAGGTCGACGCCAAGGACCTGCTGATCGTCCTCGAATAGGATCCTTCCGCGGTTGTGACCGGCTGTACGCCGTAAAATGAAAGGGCGCCGATCTGCCGGCGCCTTTCCTGCGCTCGCGGTCGGCGCCGACGATCCTACTCTGTCTTCTCGGCCTTCTGGCGCCGGATCGAGGCGGTGGAGCCAAGATCGACCAGTGTGATGTAGCTCTTGTAGACGTAGCCGCGCATGTCCTTGTAGACAGTCGGGCACCAATGCTGGCAGTCCTGGGCCACGCGAATCGTCGCCCCGCTCGGCAGCACCGTGACGACGGCGGCATTCTTCTTCGCGGCACTCCGCATGTTGACGGCGGCGCGCGTGCGCGCACTGACCAGCCCGTCATCGGAGAATTCGGCAGCAGCCTGCCGCAGCTTCGGCGCGGGCGGCGCAAAGGCCAGCTCCGGCTCCTGGTCGCGATTGGCGATCAGCGGATTCCTGCGGCTGACCGTGACAATCTCATTGCCGTTGCGGGCGAGCTTGCCTTCCCAGTCGAAGCCATCTTCCACGGGCTCGACATCGTGGGCAAATCGCGGATTGCCAGATTCGATCGGCCTGACGAGGGATGGCTGCGGCCGCGGCCGGGCGTCGGGCGAGGGCTGGCGCAGTTTTGCCGCCACATCCTCGAGCTGCCGCCCGGGAGCCGGCCGGGTCGTCTCCAGCAGCGGCGCCTCCGCCGCCTGAACCGAAGCCACGGTCATTTCCGGTTCCTGCGCGGCTTCCGCCGCAACCGCCAACTCAGCTCCGGCCAGCGGCTCCGCATCGTTTTCCGACACGGACAGGGCATATGCGAACGCACTGCCACAAAGGATAATGGAACAAAGGATTGCCTGTGGTGAAACGCCCCGTCTCTTGTTCAGCAACTTCCGGCGCCCGGAACCTTCCGCGATCGCCGCGCCGTTGCCAGCGCTTGATCCAAACATTTCTGGTCTCCCCGAGACAGCACGCTACTCAAGCGCTGCCTCCATTTTACGAGCCCCCTGCCCGTCCCGTGATCGGGATCTTCCGGCGTTGCAACGCCGTTGATCCCGAACCTACTGAGGAATGTGGCGGTGTTTGGTCCTAAAAAGCACAGTTTCGTTCAAATTAATCTACCGTTTTCCATAATGGGCTGATTCTCTTGACAATGGAAGAGTCAGCTTTCCCGTGCCGATTCGCCCGCCAGCACGGCGACGCCGGGCAGAACGCGTCCTTCCATCCATTCCAGAAAGGCGCCGCCGGCGGTCGAGACATAGGTCAGCCTGTCCGCCACGCCGGCATGGTTGAGCGCGGCTACGGTATCGCCGCCGCCGGCCACGGAGATCAGCTCGCCGAGCCGGGTCCGTTCGGCAACATGCCGCGCCACCGCGACGGTCGCCGCATCGAAGGGCGGCAGCTCGAAGGCACCGAACGGTCCGTTCCAGACCAGCGTCCGCGCCTCGTCGATCGCGGCGCAGAACTGCGCCACCGATTGCGGCCCGGCATCGAGGATCATGGAATCGTCCGGAACTTCGCCGATGGCGACCGTCCGGTGCCCGGCATGGGCACGAAACTCCCTGGCGACAACCGCGTCCTGCGGCAGCAGGATCCGGCATCCGGTCTCGCCGGCCTTGTCGAGAATGCGGCGGGCAGTGTCGGCAAGGTCGGGTTCGCAGAGCGACTTGCCGATGCCGAACCCCTTCGCCAGCAGGAAAGTATTGGCCATGCCGCCGCCGATCATCAGCAGATCGACCTTGCCGACGAGATTCTCGAGAAGATCGATCTTGGTCGAGACCTTGGCGCCGCCGACAATGGCGGCCAGCGGCCGGCGCGGATCGCCGAGCCCGGCCTCGAGCGCCCTCAGCTCCTCTTCCATTGCCCGGCCGGCGAAGGCGGGCAGACGGCGCGCCACTCCCTCGGTCGAGGCATGCGCGCGGTGCGAGACCGAGAAGCCGTCATTGACATAGAAGTCGCCCAGCTCGGCGAGAGCGTCGGCAAAGCCGGGATCATTGGCCTCCTCGCCGGCATGAAAGCGCGTATTTTCCAGCACCAGGACGTCGCCGGGCTGCATGGCCGCAATTGCGGCCCTGGCGGTTTCACCGATGCAGTCGCCGGCGAACCCGACCGGCCGGCCGAGTATCGCGCCCATCGCCGCCGCCACCGGCCGCAGCGACATTTCCGGCACGACCTTGCCCTTCGGACGGCCGAAATGGGAAAGCAGAATGACCTTCGCCCCGGCGGCGGCCAGTTCCGCGATCGTCGCGGCGGCGCGCTCGATACGGGTTGCATCGGTTACCCTGTCGCCGTCCATGGGCACGTTGAGATCGACACGCACCAGGGCGCGCCTGCCCCGGGCGTCGCCGAGATCGTCCAGTGTCGCGAACCGCATCGGAGCCGCCGGTCAGATCGTCTTGCCGAAGGCGACCGCAGTGTCGGCCATACGGTTGGAGAAGCCCCATTCATTATCGTACCACGACATGACGCGGCAGAGCGTGCCCTCCATCACCTTGGTCTGGTCCATGTGGAAAACCGAGGAACGAGGATCGTGATTGATGTCGATCGAGACCAGCTTGTCATTCGTATAGCCGAGGATGCCCTTCAGTGGACCGTCCGCAGCGGCGCGGATCGCCTCGTTGATCTCCTCGACCGAAGTCGGCCGTTTCGCCACGAATTTGAGGTCGACCACCGAGACGTTCGGCGTCGGCACGCGCATCGCGAAGCCGTCCAGC
>CAYLSN010000255.1:0-3566 GCA_964386015.1 uncultured Rhizobiaceae bacterium
GCGGTCGAAGACGATGTCGTCGGGCGTGTCGTGCGCCGCGCCGATTTCCTGCAGGATGACATTCTGCTCGCGCTCGAGCTCCTCCTCGTCGAACTTCGAATCGGTCAGGATGTCGGCGAGGATGTCGACCGCCAGCGGCACGTCGTTCTTGAGGACCCTTGCATAGAAGGCGGTCGTCTCGACGCTCGTCGCGGCATTGATCTCACCGCCGACATTCTCGATCTGCGAGGCGATGTCCCAGGCGCTGCGCCGTCCGGTACCCTTGAAGGCCATGTGCTCGAGCAGATGGGCGATGCCGTGCTGGTCGAAGGCCTCGTTGCGTGCACCGGACTTGACCCAGATTCCCAGCGCGACGCTTTCGAGATGCGGGATGGTTTCCGTGGCAATGGTCAGGCCGTTCGGGAGACGGCTTACCTCTACGCTCATTTTCGCTCCTTGCACGTCATCGTCGTTGCAGACGATTTTCCATGTGCGCTTCAACCGTCTTCAGTTCGGCAGGCAGCACGTCGTAGCGCTCCGGCCGCTCCATGAGGCCGGACAGCCGCGGCGGCAGGCGCGGCTCCACCCCGCTCGCCCGCAGCACTGCCTCGGGAAACTTTGCCGGATGGGCGGTGGCCAGGGCCACCATCGGCGTCGGCCCGCCCGCATGCTGCCGGGCGACATGAATGCCGACAGCCGTATGCGGATCGGCGAGATAGCCGCACTCGCGCAGGAGCGCCGCGATCGTCGCTTCCGTTTCCGCCTCCGACGCCCGACCGGCGGCAAACAGCCGGCCGATGCGCTCGCGCACGGCGGGCGCGACCGTGAACGCCCCGGTGCGGGCAAGCTCGTCCATCGCCGCCGTCACCCATGCGGCGTCGCGGCCGGATTCCTCGAACAGCAGGCGCTCGAAATTGGACGAGACCTGGATGTCCATGGAGGGCGAGGCGGTCGCCACCACCTGGCGCGTCTCGTAGCGCCCGGTGGCCAGGGTCCGCGCCAGTATGTCGTTCTCGTTGGTGGCGATGACCAGGCGTTCGACCGGCAGTCCCATGCGCCGGGCGGCATAGCCGGCGAAGATGTCGCCGAAGTTCCCGGTCGGGACCGTGAAGGAGACCGGGCGGTCGGGCGCGCCCAGCGACAGCGCCGCCGTGAAGTAGTACACGGTCTGCGCCATGATCCTCGCCCAGTTGATCGAATTGACCCCGGACAGCGAGACGCGCCGGCGGAACGGCGCGTCGTTGAACATGGCCTTGACCAGCGCCTGGCAGTCGTCGAAGGTGCCCTCGATGGCGAGCGCATGCGCATTGGCGGCCGCCGATCCCGTCATCTGGCGCTGCTGTACCGGCGAGACGCGGCCTTTCGGGAACAGGATGAAGATGTCGATCCGTTCACGGCCGGCAAATGCCTCGATCGCGGCGCCGCCCGTATCTCCGGATGTGGCGCCGACGATGGTGGCGCGCTCGCCGCGCGCGGCAAGCACATGATCCATCAGCCGGGCCAGCAGCTGCATGGCGAAGTCCTTGAACGCCAGGGTCGGGCCGTGGAACAGTTCCAGCACGAACTCGCCGGCGCCGGTCTGCACCAGCGGGCAGACCGCCCTGTGTCCGAACGAGGCATAGGCGTCGTCGATCATGGCGTCGAGCTCGGCCGGGGCGATCTCGCTGCCGACAAAGGGCCGCAGCACCCGCTTCGCCACCTCGCCATATTCCAGTCCGCGCATGGCGCGGATTTCCCCGGCATCGAAGGACGGCCAGGATTCCGGCACGTAGAGGCCGCCATCCGGCGCCAGCCCCGCGAGCAATGCGTCACAGAATCCTGGTGCGGGCGCATTGCCCCGGGTACTGACATATTTCATGGCCGGATCCGTCGCCTGATCTTCCTGACATCGGCCACTCCGGATCGCCGCCTGTTGATTCGTCGCATCGCGGAGTCGCAATTTTGTCGCGGCGTTGATATAGACAGACCGCTCATCCGAGGAAAGTGCTGTAGATGACCTTTCATTCCGATCCTTCCCGCTCCCTGTCGCGCGCCGGCCTCCTTGCACTGATGCTCGTCCTCGCCGGCTGCCAGTCGGGAGGGGTCGGCGGCCTTTTCGGCCTGGGCGAAGGCGGCGACAAGCCGCGCGCCGAGGCGGACCGGGAGACGATTACCCGCACCGAGCTCCTGGCCTATTGTCCGAATGTCACCCTGCGCGAAGGCACCGCCTATTACAATACCTACGCCAAGGCGCCGCCCGGAGAGCCGCAGGACGACCGCGCCAACATCATCTATCAGGCCTCGCTCAGCGAAGCCACGCGCAATTGCCGCTACGGCGACGGGCAGCTGACCATGACCGTGGCGCTCGCGGGCCGCGTCGTTCCCGGCCCGAAGGGCAAGCCGGGCAACATCAACCTGCCGATCCGCGTCGTGGTGATGCGCGGCAGCGAGGTGCTGTACTCCCGCCTGCACAAGCATCCGGTCGCGATTCCCTCGATCACCGGCGCCACCCAGTATGTCTTCACCGATTCCAGCATCACGGTGCCGGCGCCGACGGCGGCCAACTACCTGGTCTATGCCGGGTTCGACGAGGGTCCCTACGACACTCCCTGAGCCGGGCGTCACGCTTCGCGCCACCCGGCCAGCGCCGCCAGTACCGGTTCGAGCGAATTCCAGCCCCGGATGACCGTCTCGGCCCCCGCCTCGGTCAGCACGTCCGCATGGCCCGGGAAGCTGTGCGACCCGCCCGTATAGCCGATCGGCCGCATGCCCGCCGCGACCGCCGCGCGGATCCCGTGCGCCGTGTCCTCGATCACGAAGCAGCGCTCCGGATCGGCCCGCATGCGTTCCGCCGCGTGCAGGAAGACATCGGGGCTGGGTTTCGGCCTGCCGCCTTCCGTGTCCTCGACGGACCAGGCGCGGCCGGAGAACAGCTCTTCGAGCCCGGCCGCCTTCAGCATCGTCGCGAGGCGCTGGCGCGACGCATTGGAGGCGATGGCGCGCCGGGGCAGGGCGGCGGCAGCGCGCAATGCGCCATCCGTGGCCCGCACCGAGCGCAGGCGCTCGCCGGCAAGGCGGTCCGCCCGCTCGATCATCGATGCCGTCACCGGCCTGCCGCTTTCCCGCTCGGCCGCCAGCAGCAGCTCGCGGAACGGCAGGCCGGCGAATCGCGCCGCGATCTCCTCGGCGTGCATCTCGATGCCGGCGCCGGCGAGAATCGTCTCGCTGACCCGGGCGAGGATCGCCTCCGAGTCGACCAGTACGCCGTCGCAGCCGAAAACGACGAGATCGGAACCGTCGCGGATCAATTCATGTCTCCTGTCCTTTGCCCTTAAGCCAAAATTTACCCTGTCCGGTAACCATGGCGCCGTGAGTACGCGTCCTGACCGTTCGGGTAACCCTGCATGCACATTTCCAGCCCTGCCGAGATTTCCGTCGCGCCGCGCCAGCCGGACTGGCTCGACTCCATCCTGAAAGGCGACTGCGTCGCGGCTCTGGAACGGCTGCCGGATCATTCGGTCGATCTCGTCTTCGCCGATCCGCCCTACAATCTCCAGCTCGAACAGCAGCTGCGGCGGCCCGACCAGTCGCTCGTCGATGCGGTGGAC
>CAYLSN010000256.1:0-3550 GCA_964386015.1 uncultured Rhizobiaceae bacterium
ATCAAGGACCATGAATACCGCGTCGGATTGACGCCGGAATCGGTCCGGGAATATGTGGCGCACGGCCACGAAGTCATTGTCCAGGCAGGCGCCGGGGCCGGCATCGATGCCGATGATTCGGCCTATCGGGCGGCCGGCGCACGCGTCTGCGATACGGCGGAAGAAATCTTCGCCACCGCCGACATGATCGTCAAGGTGAAGGAGCCGCAGCCCTCGGAATGGGTGCAGCTGCGCGAAGGCCAGATCCTCTACACCTATCTTCATCTCGCGCCCGATCCCGACCAGACCCGCGGGCTCCTCGCGTCGGGTGTCAGCGCCATTGCCTACGAGACCGTCACGGATGACCGCGGCGGGCTGCCTTTGCTGGCGCCGATGTCGGAAGTGGCGGGCCGGCTGGCCATCCAGGCCGGCGCCGTGGCCCTGCAGAAGCCGAATGGCGGCCGCGGCGTCCTGCTCGGCGGCGTACCGGGCGTGCCGCCCGGCAAGGTGACCATCATCGGCGGCGGCGTTGTCGGACTGAACGCGGCGCGCATGGCCGTCGGCCTTGGCGCGGAAGTAACCGTCATCGATCGTTCGATCCCGCGCCTGCGCGAGCTGGACGACCTCTTTGCCGGTCGCGTCCGCACCCGCTATTCGACGGTCGACGCGCTCGAGGAGGAGTGCGGCTCGGCCGAACTCATCATCGGCGCCGTGCTCATTCCGGGCGCCGCTGCGCCCAAGCTGGTGACGCGGGACATGCTGTCCAGCCTGAAACGCGGCGCGGTGCTGGTCGACGTCGCCATCGACCAGGGCGGCTGCTTCGAGACCTCGAAGGCAACCACCCATTCGGACCCGACCTATATTGTCGACGGTGTCATTCACTATTGCGTCGCCAACATGCCGGGGGCCGTGCCGGTGACCTCGACCCGGGCATTGAACAACGCCACGCTGCGATATGGTCTGGAACTGGCGGATCACGGCCTCAATGCGCTGAAACACAATCCGCATCTGCGTAATGGCCTTAACGTCCATGCCGGCCGGATCACCAATGAGGCCGTTGCCGACTCTCTCGGCTACGAGCTGGTCGAGCCGGAAGCGGCAATCGCGGCCTGAGGCCGGGGCTAGAAATGAAGATACGGCCTTCGGCGGCCGTATCTTCGACTCTATTGCCTCACTCGGTGGTGACGCCTGAAGGAGCCAACGGATCCGCCGGCTGGTCGATGGCGTTCTCGTCGGCGCGGATTTCAGCCAGACGATCCTGCCTGCTCACGAATTCCGGCGCCTCGGCGAGCTGATCCGCATTCCCGGTCATGTGCAGCTGGATCTCGGCGGTTTCGGGATCCTCGACGACACGGATCTCGTCGAAACGGACCGCGACCTGCTTCTCGCCGAGCCCGAGGAACCCGCCGACGCCGATCACCACGGCTTCGATGCCGCCTTCGGCGCTGAGGACGAGGTCACGAATGTCGCCGATCTTCTCGTCGGCGTCATTGTAGACGGACTTGCCGATATACTCGTTCGCCAGGATCTGGTGATCGCCCTGCTCCACCAGATAGACGCCATCCGGTCCGCCATCTTCCGGAATCGCGGCGCTCGTCATCGGATCGACGCCTTCTCCGGCACCGTCAACATCCGGTTCACTGGCGAGCGTCTCATCTGCCGGAGCGGTCGCAGGCGCCTCCTGAACGAGTCGATCCTCAGTCGGTGAGGCTCCGTCCTGCGCGATGCCATTGCCATCGGCAGGCACCTGATCCTCGGCGGCGACGGGATCGCCAGCGGTCGGCGCCGGCTCTTCCACGCCCATCTTGTCGCTATAAGGTTCGAGCTGGTTTTCCTCGACCTGCCCGTCCTCCTCGATGATTCGCAGCGGATCGTTCGAATCCATGGTCTGCGACAGCGCCGCGTGGATCGCCAGCGGCGAAACGGCGAAGGCGCCGGCCATGCCGATCACGGCCAGCCGGCTGCGGAATTTGTTCGTACGGTTGATCACGGAACTTTCTCCTTGGTCTTGTTGCCCCTGCCCGGGGTTCGGGAAAGCAACGCGACCGGGCCAGATTCGGTTCCGGAAGATCTGCCGCTGACTCTGAAGAATTGTTACGCGATGTTATTGAACCTCACAGCAACAGCTCGCGGGCTCCCACGGAGTCAGAAGCGCGGCGCTTCCCTGCCGGCGGCGCGAAAGGCGGCACGCAAGGCATTGGCCATGAGCATGGCAATGGTCATCGGCCCAACCCCGCCGGGAACCGGCGTGATCGCACCGGCGACGCTTTCGGCCGAGGCGAAATCGACATCGCCGACCAAGCGGGTCTTGCCCTCACCCTTCTCCGGCGCATCGACGCGATTGATGCCGACATCGACGACCGTGGCACCGGGCTTGATCCACTCCCCCTTGATCATGCGCGGACGGCCGACCGCGGCGACGAGAATGTCGGCGGTGCGGCACAGCGCCGGCAGATCCTGGGTGCGCGAATGTGCGATGGTGACGGTGGCATTGGCCTGCAGCAGGAGATTGGCCATCGGCTTGCCGACAATGTTGGACCGCCCGACTACCACGGCGTTGAGCCCGGAAAGGTCGCGCCCGCGCACGCGTTCGACCAGCAGCATCGAACCGGCTGGCGTGCAGGGAATCATCGCGTCCGCCGTGTCGCCGGTCCCGAGCTTTCCGACATTGATATGGTGGAATCCGTCGACGTCCTTTTCCGGCCGGATTGCCTGGATCACGCTCTTTTCCTCGATATGCTGCGGCAAGGGAAGCTGCACGAGAATGCCGTGGATCCGCGGATCGTCGTTCAGTTCCCCGATGCGGCGCAGCAATTCCTCCCGGGTCGTCTGTTCAGGCAGTTCGATCGTCACCGAATGGAATCCGCACTCCCTTGCCGTCCGTCCCTTGGACGCGACATAGACCTGGCTGGCGGGGTCGCTGCCGACGATCACGACCGCCAGCCCCGGCTGGACCCCGGTTTCTCCGGCCAGCTGACTGACCAGCTGCTTCACGCGGGCAATGACATCCGCCGCCACCGCCTTGCCATCGATGATCTCTGCCAAGCCTCGAACCTCCTCCTTCCAGCCCGATCCGGATCGGGTGACGCCGCTATATGGCCTTGCGAGGACAATTTGCGGCGGTTACGGACATGTCCCGGCTTCATATCCCTTTTATGTCAGGCCGACAACGAGAGCCGCACGGAGGATTGCGATGGCCGAGCCCAGAACCGATATCGAGATAGCGCGCGCCGCGAGCAAGCTGCCGATCCAGGAGATCGGCGCGAAACTCGGGATTCCCGGCGAGCACCTTCTGCCCTACGGACATGACAAGGCCAAGGTGTCGGCCGGCTTCATCCGCAGCCTGCAGGAGCGTCCCGACGGCAAGCTGATTCTGGTTACTGCCATCAATCCTACCCCGGCCGGCGAGGGCAAGACCACGACGACGGTCGGCCTCGGCGACGGGCTCAACGCCATCGGCAAGAAGGCGGCGATCTGCATCCGCGAAGCGTCGCTCGGTCCCTGCTTCGGCGTCAAGGGCGGAGCCGCCGGCGGCGGTTATGCCCAGGTCGTGCCGATGGAGGACATCAAC
>CAYLSN010000257.1:0-3550 GCA_964386015.1 uncultured Rhizobiaceae bacterium
AATTAATCTTTGAGTTTGATGCACTTTACCCTGTCCAAGCAATGATCATCCATACGGATGATTTAAAAGAAGTTTCGATTGAATATAGTTTAGATAAAATTAAGTTTATAAAATATATAAATAATCAGGCGCTTTCTAAAGGTAAAACAACCATATCTTTAGATGGCTAGCCAGGATCAAACTCTCAAGTTTGATGTTAAGACTTTGATATGGCTTTACTTGGTCACGCTTGAATCGACGAGAACCTGTAAACACCTGGCTGCTTTCGCAGCCTGATTGTCACATATTCTCTCGAAACGTGTCCGCCACAGTCTCTTTACGGTTGTCTTCCGGCTTTCGCCTTCCGAGAACCTGCGGGACCATGCCGCCCACGTTTCTCTTTCTTCTCTATTCAGTTGTCAAAGAACAGACACCGGAACACGGTATCGCGGGTCGCCCGGCGCTTCTTGCCTTAGACCCATCGAGTGTCGCTTGCGCGGCTCTCTTGGATTTTACGAGAGCGAACTTTCTGGTCGCCAGCGGCGCGCCGCCCTCGTTGTGATGGGTATATAGTCGGGGAGCTCTCACGGTGTCAACAGCCATTTTCATTTTTTTTCGCCATCCGCGTGTCTGCCGGCGCAAGGCCCGGGAATCCCTGACTTTTCATGCGCAAAGACATATTGGAGCCCCAATCGGCATTAACGATGCGCACGGGGAATCAAGGGGCATGGTGACACGTCAGGTTGACTTGACGCCTCCGCAAGGGGCAAATGTCGGTCAGATGCGTGTTCAACCGCTTCGCCGAGGGATAGTCGCAAGCCAGGATGCAGCAAGCGGACCGTATGAGAGCCGAGCTGGGCAATGAGCCGCCGCTGATGGTCGATGGCCGGGGCGGGCCGCCCGATCGGCGGGAGGTCTCGGCGCGATGGCTGTCGGGAACCTTCCTGACAGGCGTCACCTCCAGCGTACTGCTCGGAGTGGCGCTGTTTGCGGCGCTGGACGGGCGCGAGCAGCTCGCCACGCCCCCGGAGATCGCCAATCTCAGCGAGATCGTCGCCGAAGGTGCGGCCGAAGGCGATCTCGCCAAGACGGCCAGGATCGTGCGGCCCAATGCCCTCACCTATTCCAGCGACCGGCGCCGCATGGAGGTGTCGACCGTGGTCCAGTCGGGCGACCGCGAGCTGATCCGCACCATCCCCTTCGTCCACGTGAAGATGGCGCTGGCGGCGAATCACCCGGTCGACCGCAAATATCCGCCCTTCGATCCGCACGACATTTTCTCGGCCGAACCCGACGAGATCACGGCTACGACCGGCAATATCTACGGAGCGCGCGTCGAGAGCGACGTAACCCGGCGTTCGATCGATTTTCCGCTCGAGACCGCGCATTTCGACGAGAAAAGCCGCCTGAGCGCCGACGAGGTCGAGGAGGTGGTGCGCGCCAGCGCCGCGATTCTCACCGACGGCGCGGTCCAGGTGGCGGCGCTGCACTATGTCGATCCGCAGCGCTTCGGCGTTTCGCTGCTCGACAATCTGCAGGCCGGATTCGCGGCGCGGATCGTGCCGCAGAATGTCTCCATCGCCAGGCCCAGCCTGCTGCCGGATGGGCGGCCGGAATTCTCCGAGGAAGTCATTCCCGTCCGGCGCGATTCCGCCATTGCCGAGCTGCTCGGACGGTCCGGCCATGGCGAACAGGAGGCCGGCGCCATTGCCGAGGCCCTGGCCGACCTGCTCAAGAGCCGGACCATCGAGGGCGGCTCGTCCCTGCGTCTCGGCATCGAGCGCTCGGGGGAAGGCAGCCGGATCGTCCGCGCCAGCCTCTACTCGCACACACGCCATCTCGGCACCGTGGCGCTGGACGATCGCGGGCGATTCGTCCGCGCCAGGGAACCGGACATGAATCCCCTCGTCGCCGCCGCGCTCGACGAGGAGCATGCGCGCTACCGGCAGCGGGGCGAGCTGCCGACCACCTATGACGGCATCTATCGCGCCGCCTTCGCCTATGGCCTGTCCAAGGAGATGGCCCGCCACCTGATTCGCATCCTGGCGGCAGAGGTGGATTTCAAGGCGCGGCTGAAGGCCAGCGACCAGCTCGAGCTGTTCTTCTCGCGGCCGGACGAGAAGGGCAATGCGACGCCGGAATCGGAGCTGCTCTATGTCCGGGCCGTGTTCGACGGCCGCGCAAGCTCTACCGCTTCCAGACCGCGGACGGCAAGGTCGACTACTTCACGCCGGAAGGGCGCAGCGCCCGGCAATTCCTGCTGCGCAATCCGCTGCCCAATGGCCGGTTCCGCTCCGGCTTCGGATTGCGCCGGCATCCGATCCTGAAATACAGCCGCATGCATACCGGCGTCGACTGGGCGGCGCCGCGCGGCACGCCGATCCTGGCGGCCGGCAACGGCGTGGTGAAGAAGGCCGGCTGGGCTTCCGGCTACGGCAAGCAGGTGCAGATCGAGCACGCCAACGGCTATGTCACCTCCTATTCGCACCAGAGCGAGATCGCCAAGGGCATTGCTCCCGGCGCCAAGGTGCGCCAGGGCCAGGTGATCGGCTATGTCGGCTCGACCGGTCTTTCCACCGGCCCGCATCTTCACTACGAGCTGATCGTCAACGGCACCAAGGTCGATCCGATGCGGGTGCGCCTGCCCAGCGGCAAGGTGCTGAAGGACGAGGAGCTCGAGGCCTTCATCGCCGAGCGCGACCGGATCAACGACCTGCTCGAGAGCGACGACGATTCGCAGCTGAAGCTGGCCAGCGCCTCGGGAGCGTGACGGAAGGGCCGGGCCGGCCCCTCCGTAGCCCTGGCGATGCGGGCAGCCTGGCCCGACAGCCTTACGCGGCCTTCGCCGCCGTCTCCCGCACCTTGAACAGCAGCCGGTCGGTGCCGGCCATGACGCGCACGACCGACCCGTCCAGCACCGCGCCGGAGAGAATCAGCTCCGCCAGCGGATCCTGCAGTTCCTTCTGCATCGTCCGCTTCAGCGGCCGCGCGCCATAGGCGGGATCGTAGCCCCGTTCGGCCAGCCATTCGATTGCCTCCGGATCGAGCTCCAGCCGGATCTTCCGGTCCTCGAGCAGCTTCTCCAGGCGCCGCAGCTGGATGCCGACGATCGTGCTCATGTCCTTGCGCCGCAGCCTGTGGAACAGGATGATCTCGTCGACGCGATTGAGGAATTCCGGCCGGAACGACGCCCGCACCACGGCCATGACCTGCTCGCGCGCCGCCGAGGAATCCTCGTTCTCGCCGAGGGAGACCAGATATTCGGCGCCGAGATTCGACGTCATGATGATCAGCGTGTTGCGGAAGTCGACCGTGCGGCCCTGACCGTCGGTCAGGCGACCATCGTCCAGCACCTGCAACAGCACGTTGAAGACATCCGGGTGCGCCTTCTCGATCTCGTCGAACAGGATCACCTGATACGGGCGACGGCGAACGGACTCGGTCAGAGCGCCACCTTCCTCATAGCCGACATAGCCGGGAGGGGCACCGATCAGGCGGGCAACGGAGTGCTTCTCCATATATTCCGACATATCGATGCGCACCATCGCCGACTCATCGTCGAACAGTAAAT
>CAYLSN010000258.1:0-3542 GCA_964386015.1 uncultured Rhizobiaceae bacterium
AATGCGCACGAGACGCTGATCTGGGCCAGCCGCGACCGCGGCAGCAAGGGATATACCTTCAATTATGACGCCCTGAAGGCAGCCAATGACGATGTGCAGATGCGCAGCGACTGGCTGCTGCCGATCTGCTCGGGCGCCGAGCGGCTGAAGGACGAGGCCGGCGCCAAGCTGCACCCGACGCAGAAGCCGGAAGCCCTGCTTGCCAGGATCCTGCTCGCCTCCAGCAAGCCCGGCGACATCGTCCTCGACCCCTTCTTCGGCACCGGCACCACGGGAGCGGTGGCGCGGCGCCTCGGCCGCCACTTCGTCGGCGTCGAGCGGGAGCAGGCCTATATCGACGCCGCCAGCGCCCGCATCGCCGGAGTGACGCCGCTGGGCGGGAGCGAACTCGCCAGTCTCGGCACCCGCCGCAGCGAGCCGCGCGTCGCCTTCCTTTCCCTCCTCGAGGCAGGCCTCGTGCAGCCGGGCATGAAACTGCACGACCGCAATCGGCGCTGGTGCGCCAGCGTGCGCGCTGACGGCACGATCTGCGTCGGCTCGCAGGTCGGCTCGATCCACCGCATGGGCGCCGCCGTGCAGAATCTCGACGCCTGCAATGGCTGGAGCTTCTGGCATTTCGAGGACCGCGGCGCCCTGCGTCCGATCGACGAATTGCGCAAGCTGGCGCGGGAGCGGATGGCGAAGGCCGGCTAGAAAGGCCCGCCGCCGGCCCCGGCGCGCAGCGCCTTGCGGAACAGGGTCGGCAGTCCGCCCAGTTCTTCCGGCCGCGACCACCAGCATCCTTCGGGCGGCCCGGCGGCGAGCCCGTCGGCCCGGTAGACCTGCAGCTGCAGCGTGAAATGGGTGAAGACGTGGCGCACTTCGCCCGTCCTGCGCCAGTCGGCGGCAATGGGAGCGGATGCGGTGCCGGTATCGCCGTCGCGCGCGGCGCTCCAGTCCGAGGTCGGCAGGCCGGCCATGCCGCCGAGCAGGCCGGAGGCGGGGCGGCGCTGCAGGAGCAGGGCGCCGTCGTGGCGGTAGGCCAGATAGGCGGCTCCCCGGCGCAGGGGTTTTTCCGTGCGCGGCGCCTTGCCCGGATAAAGGTGCGGGTCGTCCCGGCCCTGGCAGTCGCCGGCAAGCGGGCAGGCATGGCAGGCAGGGTTGCGCGGCGTGCAGATGGTGGCGCCCAGATCCATCAGCGCCTGCGCGAAATCGCCGGGACGGTCCGGCGGCAGCATCGCCTCGACCGCGGCGCGTATGGCTGGGCGCGCCTCGCCCTTCGCCGCGCCGAGCGCGAGCAGGCGGCAGACAACGCGCTCGACATTGCCGTCGATGGCGGCGACCGGTTCGCCGAAGGCGATCGCGGCGATGGCGGCGGCGGTATAGGGGCCGATTCCGGGCAGCTCCGCCAGTTCGCTTGCCGTTCCGGGGAACCTGCCGCCGGGCCGTGCCGCCACCGCTTCGGCGCAGCGCTTGAGATTGCGCGCCCGCGAGTAGTAGCCGAGTCCGGCCCAGGCGGCGAGAATCTCCTCCAGCGGCGCGGCGGCGAGCGCGCGCACGTCCGGCCAGCGCTCGACGAAGCGCAGGAAA
Organism: uncultured Rhizobiaceae bacterium; assembly: GCA_964386015.1. Classification (GTDB taxonomy): domain Bacteria; phylum Pseudomonadota; class Alphaproteobacteria; order Rhizobiales; family Rhizobiaceae; genus CAYLGY01. The sequence continues at coordinate 1,570 of CAYLSN010000258.1, forward strand.
TAGGGGCGCACGGTCTCGACCCGGGTCTGCTGCAGCATGATCTCGGACAGCCAGACCCGGTAGGGATCGGCGGCGCGGCCGCTGCCCGGCGCCATGCGCCAGGGCAGATCGCGGCAATGGCGGTCGTACCAGGCAAGCAGCTTTCTGCCTGTCATTCCGTCCGGCCGATTGCGCAAACTTCGCGACACGTTACAATCCCGGTTTCCCGACCGGGAGTTCTCATGACAGCAAAGCGATCCTCCTTCAATGCCGTACCGGTGAGCGAACTGGTCGCCCGGGTCGTCGACCCGGTGCTGGCGAAGCGCGCCGGCATGACGACGGGCCTGCTGCAGGCCTGGGACGAGATTGTCGGCGACAGGATCGCCTCCTGCACGCGGCCGGAGCGGATCCGCTGGGCGAGGCGCGCCACGGCGGAGGATCCGTTCGAGCCGGCGACGCTGATCGTCGCCTGCGAGGGACCGGCTGCGCTGATCGTCCAGCACATGACCGACCGGATCGTCGACCGGGTAAATGCCTATCTCGGCTTTGCCGCGATCGGCCGGGTGCGGATCGTCCAGAAGCCGGTGACGCCGCAGGAGCGCCGCCCGCCGCCGCGGCGCGCATTGCGGCCCGAGGAGAAGCAGCATGTTTCGGCCCGCGTCGCCGCCGTCGACGATGACGGGCTGCGCGAGGCGCTGGCGCGGCTCGGCGAAAGCGTCCTGGCTGCCCGCCGGTGACGAAAATCTGATCGGATTCCACCTGGCTGCGGCAAGTTCGGGACGCGACATCGGCCCAATTCTGCAATATGTGGGGGCAATCGGGTGCGCCGCACTCGCCTTCATCGGCTTATTCGTTGCAAAATCAGGCAAGTACAGGGTGATTCGCATGAACCTCGTTTACCATCGCAGGAGCCTTCTCAAGAATCTCGGCGCCTTCGCGGCGCTGTCCGTCCTGGCTGCCTGCAGCGACAGCGGCGATTCCGGCAAGTCCGCGGCCGCCGCGCCGCCGGCGCAGGGTTCGGCGGATCTCGACCGGCTGCTGGCCGACAATCCCCTGCCGGAAATGGTGCTGGGCCGCGAGGATGCGCCGGTCACCATCATCGAATATGCCTCGATGACCTGCCCGCACTGCGCCAGCTTCCACAACAATACCTTCCCGGCCATCAAGGAAAAATACGTCGACAGCGGCAAGGTCCGCTTCATCTTCCGCGAATTCGGCTTCGATCCCCGGGCCGAGGCCGGCTTCATGCTGGCGCGCTGCGCCGGCGAACGATATTTCCCCATGGTCGAGGTCCTGTTCAAGCAGCAGGACAGCTGGGCGCGCGCCGAGAACGGCCGCCAGGCCCTGCTCTCCATTGCGCGGCTGGCCGGCTTCTCGCAGGAGGCTTTCGAGGCCTGCCTGACCGATCAGCAGCTGCTCGACAATATCCGCGCGGTCAAGGCGCGCGGCGAATCCTTCGGGGTCGAGGCGACTCCGACCTTCTTCATCAACGGGCGCAAATATTCGGGAGCTTTGTCGGTTGATCAGATGTCCGCCATCATCGACAGCCTGTAGACCGCCGCAGCCTTCGCCCGCAGCCGTGCCGGGGGGCTGAGATGCGCTTCTCCCGGCTGCGCCTCCTCGGATTCAAGTCGTTCGTCGAGCCATCGGAACTGGTCATCGAGCCGGGTCTGACCGGGATTGTCGGTCCCAATGGCTGCGGCAAGTCGAATCTCGTCGAGGCGCTGCGCTGGGTCATGGGCGAAAGCTCCTATCGCAACATGCGCGGCTCCGGCATGGAGGACGTGATCTTCGCCGGTTCGGCGACGCGCCCCGCCCGCAATATTGCCGAAGTGGCGCTGTTTCTCGACAATCGCGACCGCAACGCGCCGCCGGCCTTCAACGATGCCGACGAACTGCAGGTCGTGCGCCGCATCGAGCGCGACCGCGGCTCCGTCTACCGCATCAACGGCAAGGAAGCGCGCGCCAAGGACGTGCAGCTTCTGTTTGCCGAC
>CAYLSN010000259.1:0-3541 GCA_964386015.1 uncultured Rhizobiaceae bacterium
TTGCTGCCATCCGTCTCCGGGCGGGCGATGATGGTGACGCCGCGCTGCTCGAGCCGCGACACCAGCGTCGGGTCGCCGGGCGAATAGGTCTGGAAGCCGGCGGCATTGTCGATATAGGCGCCGCTGATGCGGTTGCCGGCGATGGTCACCGAGCGCACCCGGCCATTGTCCAGCTCGGTCAGGAACTCCGAATAGGGAATGTCACGCGTCGAGCCGCGCTGCTGCGGCGACTGGAACAGGTTGAACAGCGCGATCAGCAGGACCGCGATTACCGCCCACAGGGCCAGGTTTCGGTAGTTGGAATTCATCGGAGTTCCCGTTGACAAGACGCAGTCCGCAGATCCTGCCCGCGGCCATGCCTCAAAGATAGGCTTGCGGCCGGGCAATGCCAAGGCAAAACCCCGAAATGCGTTAAAATCATGCCCGCTCCGGCCATTCCGGCATCGGCGCCGGCGGATAGGGCCGCCGCCCCATGAGCCTCGCCGCCGCCTGCGCGGTGTCGAGGTCGAATCCGGGCAGGAAGCGGTCGAACGGCGCCAGGACCGGCTCGACCGCCGGCGGCGCTGCGGCCGGCGGCGGCGGCGCCCGCAGCACCGGTACCGTGGCGAGCGCCGAAGCCGCCAGACTCCTGCCCCGGCCGTGGCGGCGCACCAGCCTCCAGCCCTGGCGGACGGCATCGCGCCCGATGCGGTAGCGCCCGTCATAGATCCCGTCCTCGTCGGCCTCGGGCAGGTCGCGCAGCTCGCGGTGCAGGAACAACTCCGCCCGCCGCGGCGTCACCAGCGTCCGGGCGAGCGCGGCCCGCCCCCCGGCCAGCCGCGACAGCAGGTCGCGCGTCGCTGCCACGGCGGGCAGATGCGGCCTGCCGCCGCACAGGGCAAGCAAGACGCGCACGGCCTGCAGCCAGGCATCGTCCGCCTCGCCGCGCGCGAACCGCACCAGCCCCGGGGACGGGCTTGCGGCGCCGGTCGAGATCCGCGTCGCCGCCGCCGCCGACAGCCGGGCGCGCCGGGCGCCGTGCAACGCCGCCAGCGTCAGCATTTCCTCCGTGCGGCCCTGTTCGCGCAGCGCCTTGCGCACGCGTACCCGCTCCTGGACCGGATCGGCATTGCCCGGATCGTCGATCCAGCCGATGCCGCGCCGGCGCAGTTCCTCGCGCAGCATGTCGCGGCGGCAGCCGAGCAGCGGCCGCACGATCCAGCACCAGCCGTCGAGCAAGGTCGAGGCAGCCATGCCGGCAAGGCCGCTGCCCTCTCCCCGCGCCAGGCGCATCATCACCGTTTCCGCCTGATCGTCGGCGGTATGGGCGACGAGGACGAGATCGGTTCCCGCTTCCGCCGCCGCCTCCGCCAGCAGCCGGTAGCGCGCCTCGCGCGCCGTGGCGGCGATTGCCGAAGAAGGCCGCCCGTCCCGCCATTCGCTGATGCGGTGCGCAATGCCGAGACCGGCGCAGAATTCGGCCATCTGCCAGGCTTCCCGCGCCGATTCCGGCCGCAGCCGGTGATCGACGGTCACCGCCAGCAGCGCGCATCCTGGCCGGTGGCGGCGCAGCCATTCATGCAGAAGGACGAGGAGGGCCGTCGAGTCGCTGCCGCCGGACAGGCCGACGACGATCCCGGACCTGGCCGAAAGGTCGATGCGGGCGAAGGCGGCGGCGGGATCGTCGCGCCGGCTCAGCACCCGGCCAGCGCCGATTCCTGGCGCACCCGTTCGATCAGGGCGCTGGACGCCCCGGCATAGCGCGTTTCCACCTGGCGGAACGTGGCGCAGGAGACTTCCTTCTGGCCCATGGCGGCGAGCGCCACGCCCAGCTTCAGCAGCATGTCCGGCGCCTTGCGGGCGTCGGGGAAGGCCTTGCTCGCCTGCAGGAACACTTCCGCCGCTTCGGCATGGCGGTCCTGCGACAGCAGCGCCTCGCCGAGCCAGTAGCGCGCATCCGCCGTCCGCGGATCGTTCGGGAACAGCTCGACATGACGGCGGAAGCCGGCCTCGGCCGTCGCATAGTCGCCCGACAGGATGAATTCATAGGAATTGGCGTAGAGCTGTTCCGGATCGCTGGTCTCCGGCAGGGCGGCGACATTGGTGTCATCCGGGGGCAGCGGGGCGCCGGGGCCGGCCTCGCGCAGGTCCATCGGCTCGCCCAGCGTCACGTCCTTGACGCTGCCGTCGGGGTTGAGGACGATGGCGCCGAGATTGCGCGGCGGCTCGCCCTGGCCGCGCGCCGGCGCGGCTCCGGCAACCCGGTTCCCGTTCGGCGCCGCCGGGTCCGGTGCCGCCGGGTTCGGGGTAGCCGGGTTCGGGGTAGCCGGCGACGGTACCGCCTCGCTGCGCTGCTGTGTCGTCGCGCCGCCGCCCTCGAGCTGCTGGAAGCGATATTCATTGTCTTCCTGCATCTTGCGCATCTGCTCCTGCAGTTGCAGCAGCAGGAAGTTCAGCTCCTCCACCTGTCCCGACAGGCTGCGCACCTGCTCTTCGAGCGCCAGCACCCGCGGGTCGGCGACCTGGGCCAGCACCAGGCCTTGGCGCGGCTGCCGGTGCGCGCCGGGCGCGGACCTTTCGCCGAAGCCGAAAAAGGCGGCGTTCGCCGCCGCCGTGCTGCCGATCCACAGAGCGGCGATGCACGCCGCCCTGACAATTTCGCGTCGATAGCCCATCCTGTCCATCCTGCCGGATTGCGCCGGCTTCCCTGCCATGGTTCTGCGCCTATTAGATCGCGACGAGTTCGGCCAAATTTTGAAGCCGGTCACGGCCTGCGCGCGGCCGTTCAGCTTCCCTGCCCGCCGAGTACCGTCACGGCGCGGCGATTCTGCGACCAGCAGGAAATGTCGTCGCAGGCGGCAACCGGCCGCTCCTTGCCGTAGGAAATCGTGCGGATGCGGTTGGCGGCGACGCCGCGGGCGACGAGGAAGTCGCGCGTTGCCGCGGCCCGGCGTGCGCCGAGCGCCAGATTATATTCGCGCGTGCCGCGCTCGTCGGCATGGCCCTCGATGGTGATCGAATAGGCCGGATAGCGGTTGAGCCATTGCGCCTGGCGCGTCAGCGTCACCTGCGCGTCGGCGCGGATCACCGACGAATCGGTGTCGAAATAGATCCGGTCGCCGACATTGACCGTGAAGTCCCCGGTCGAGCCGGGCGTCTGCGCGCCGGCGCCCACCCCGCCGCCCAGGCCGAGATCGGCGGCGGAATTGGGGACTTTCTTCGAGGCGCAGGCGGTGGCCGCCAGCGCTACGGCGAAGGCGATCAGGATCGGGTTGGCTGCGGACATGCGGCGCATTGCCGGTACTCCTTGAACGGTGAACGGATTCGTTGACTGAACGGTAACCACAGCTTGCTTAACGGACCTTCAAGAAACAGGGTTTCCGATTGGTTTATTCGCCGCCCCTGCCTATTCGAGCAGCGGCGACCAGGCGGGATCGGAGCCGTAATTGGGCGTCGGAATCGCCTGTTCGTTGCGGCCGGTCAGGTCGATGGTGAACAGTTTCGGCCCGCCGCTGCCGGCATCCTGGCGGAAGAACATCAGCACCCGGCCATTCGGCGCCCA
>CAYLSN010000260.1:0-3514 GCA_964386015.1 uncultured Rhizobiaceae bacterium
GACGGTGCCGTCGCGGAGCTCCCCGGGAGCGACGACGGGCAGAAGCGGTACGAGATCACCGACGCGGGACGGGCCGAGCTCGCGGACTGGTACGCCACGCCGCGGGAGCGCGCGGTGCCCGACCGCGACGACGTGGTGATCAAGGTGGTCATGGCGCTCGCCGACCCGGCCGTCGACACGCTGTCGGTCATCGACGAGCAGCGACAGGTGACCATGGCGGCGCTGCAACAGCTCACACGCCGCAAGGCCCGGCTGGCGCCCGATGACCTCGGCGCTCGCATGGCCCATGACGCGGCGGCGGCCGCCATCGAGGCAGAACTGCGGTGGCTCGACCACTGCGAGGAGATCGTGCTGGCCCGAAGGGGCGGCGAGGAGGGGACTTCATGAGCGCAGTGGTCGATCTGTCCGGGGTCGGGAAGCGCTACTGGGACGGCCGCGGGGAACGTGTGGTGCTCCGTTCGGTCGACGTGCGAGTGCGACGCGGCGAGCTGGTGGCGATCATGGGCCCGAGCGGCGGGGGCAAGTCGACGTTGCTCGGCATCGCCGCAGGTCTCCTGCGAGCGGACACCGGGACGGTGGTCGTCGGGGGACACGACCTGACCGTCGCGTCGATCGCCAACATGGCCGCGCTGCGACGCCACACCGTCGGCTACGTCGAGCAGCACCGGAACCTCCTCGCCGCGCTGAGCGCGGTGGACAACGTCGCCCTGGCGCTCGAGCTCTCGGGAGTCGACCGCCGCACCGCCCGGGCGCAGGCGGCCGAGGCCCTGGAGCAGGTCGGGCTCGCGGAGTTGGCGGACACCTTCCCGGACCAGCTCTCCGGCGGCCAGCAGCAGCGGGTCTCGATCGCCCGGGCGCTGATCGGTGAGCGGTCGATCCTGGTCGCGGATGAGCCGACCGCAGCGCTCGACTCGGTGACGGGGGAGTCGATCATGGCGCTGCTGCGACGCCGCTGCGACGACGACGGTGCAGCGGTGCTCATGGCCACCCACGACCGCGGTCATGCGGCTTGGGCAGACCGTGTGCTGCAGCTCCGCGACGGCGAGGTCGTCGGTCAGGCGATGGCGCCCGGGGTGGCGACATGACCTGGTGGATGCGTCTCGGCGCAGCAGAGATGCGGCGCCACCCGCTGCGCACCGTGCTGGTCGGCGCGCTCATCTTCGTGCCGGTGACCGCGATGGTCGTCGCCTCGGTGCTCGTCGCGAGTGCGACCCAGCGGCTCAACGACGAGTTCATCCGGGTGGTCACCTCCGACGGGTGCGGACCGTCCGTCGTCCCCGGGGCCGCGTCGGGGCGGGAGTGCGACCTCGAGGCCCTGGCGGCTGCCGAGCGCGGCGTGCGCCACCGGACGGGGAGCGTCGGCACCGCCTTCGTCGCCGGCAGGGACGGGCGAGCGATCGGGATCGAACTGCTCGAGCTGCCGGACCCGGCGGTCATCTTCGGTCCCAACAGTCGGGTCCTGCAGGGGAGGCTCCCGGCCGGCCCGGGCGAGGTCGCACTGGCCCCCGGCCAGCTCTCGGATCTCGGCGCGAAGGTCGGCGACACCGTGCGCTTCGGGATGCCCGAAGGACGGGCCCGCGTCGTCGGCGAGGTGGTCGTGGAGGACGCCCGCGTCGGGTTCGTCGCCCCGGGCACCTTGTCGGCGACCGCACCGGAGGCGGATCCGACCGGTGCGGCGCACCGGACGCCGGTCGCCTTCGTCGTGGTCGACGACCACGCCATGCCGGAGGCCACCCACGTCGAGAAGCCGCTGTATCCGCCCCGTACGCTTGTGACCTACGGCGTCCCTCCGGGCGTGGGTGACGACGATCCGCTCGGGTTCGTGCCGCTCGTCGGCGGAGCGGCGTTGATCTGGCTCGCACTCGTCGCGTCCACGGGTCTCGCCGTCGGCGCTCGGCGCCGGCGCAGGGAGCTGGGGTTGTTGATCGCGTCTGGCGCGGACCCGGGGCAACTCCGCCTCGCTGCCACGGCGGAAGGAGTGGTGCTCGGCCTGGTCGGCGCCGGACTCGGCCTGGTGGTCGGGCTGGTCGGGGCGTCGATCGGGACGCCGTGGTTCCTGCGACGTTTCGGCTACGTCGCCGAGGCGACGGTGGTCCCGTGGGGAATGGTGCTGGTCTGCGCCGTGCTTGGCGTCGCTGCAGCAGCGGTCGCCGGTGACCTCGCTACCCGGGCTCTACGGCACCAGACCCCGGTCGAACTGCTCGCCGAGGCCTCGTTGACCCCACGACCCGCCCGCCGCTGGTTCGCGGGTGGAGCAGTGCTCTGGGCGCTCGCACTGGGGGGTCTGGCGCTGGATCGGCGGCCCAACTTCATCTCCTACGACATGGAGTGGTCCGTCCGGATCGTCATCGGGATCCTCAGCGCCGGAGGCCTGGTGGCGCTCGTGGTCGGCAGCATCCAACTGGTCGGTCGAGCGACGCGAGCGCTGCCCCAAGCATGGCACTTGGCCGGCGCAGACCTCACCCGCCACGGCGCCCGCGTCGGCGCCGCCGCAGCAGCGGTGTCGCTGACCCTGGCGGGTTCCGTCGGCGCGGCAGTGGCACTCACCCATCCCCAGCCGGGGCCCGATGGAGGCGACGGCGCGTACGGGCCCGTCGTCGTGCCCCTGTCCCGCCTCGAGCTCCGCCAGGGCCGGTTGGTGCAGTCGACCCGTGTCGGGGTCGAGCGCGTCGCCGAGGAGCTGCAGGACCTGGGGGTCGACTCGGTGGATCTGACCGAGGTGCCGTGCCCGCTACCCGTCTGTGACGTCACCTCCCTCGCCGTCCCCAGCTCTCCGGCCGCGCAGGGGCGACTCCCGTCCTCGGCATCCGCGCCCCTCGAGCGTGGGCTGATGGTGCTCCCGGGGCACCTCGAGGACTTCTTCGAAGATCCGACGGAGCTCTTCGGCATCGGGTTCCGCCCGACGGCGACGCCGGGCGTGGTCCAGCTGTCGGTCGGCGCACAGGTGGTGACGGCGGCGCTCGATCGGGACTGGCGAGGGCCGGCGCTGCTGCCGCAGGCGCTGGTCGGGCAACTCGGTCTGCGCGCGGCCGGCGAGCGCAGCCTCACCCTCGACGCGGTCCGCTCCCACCAGGTGGAGGAGGTCAACCGAGTGCTCACCGCCCATGGCGTCGATCCGCTGTGGGACCCGGTCGAGGCGGACGAGCGGGACCGTGCCATCGCCTTCGGTCTGATGCTCGTCGCGGGTGCCGTGGCACTCGTGGTCGCGGTGCTCGCCCTGGCGCTGGTCCGCGCTGAATCGGTGGAGGAAGACCGATCGCTCGCCGCGCTCGGCGCCGGTGGTCTGCGCCGACGGTCGGTCCACGCTGCTCGCGGGGCGCTCTGCGTGTTCGCTGCCGCGGTGCCCGCACTGGTCGGAGCGGCCCTGCTCGCCAAGGTCCGGATGGGTGCCTCGGGCCTGGGCATTCCGCTCTGGTCGGTGCTCCTCGTGGGCGTGGGACTGCCGTTCGGCGCGTGGGCGCTCAACCTCGTGATCGCCCGGCCACGGAGGTGGGACCCCCGGCCGACCGGCTGA
>CAYLSN010000261.1:0-3503 GCA_964386015.1 uncultured Rhizobiaceae bacterium
TTGGCGAAGCGGGCGCCGGCCTCGTAATAGCCGGCCAGACGCTCGCGCAGGCCGTCAAGCCCTTCGGTGACGGTTTCGCCCGGCCGACCCGGCAGGTCCTTGGCGCCCTTGTCGACCTTGATGCCGGCAATGGAGCCGGCATTGCGGATCAGCTCGACCAGCGGGGTGCCATCCGCGGCCTTCTGATAAAGTGTTTCCTCATATAAGATGACGCCAGAGATGTAGTTCCGCATGGCTTCTTCGGCGCGGAACAGCATCTCCCGGTAGTCACGCCGGGTAGTCTCCGTGGACTCCACGCCAATGCTGTCGAAGCGCTTCTTGATGGTTCCGGAGCTTTCGTCCGCGGCAAGAATGCCCTTGCCCTTCGCCACCATCGCCTGCGCGATATCTTCGATGCGTTCACTCATTCATGCCTCCTTCGGATCATGTGTCTGCGATACCAGAACCCGCCGGGAAACGGAATGCGTCCGCCAGGTCTCAATCGATTGAAAGAACGGCGAAGTCATGGCGTCCGGCCGGAATCGCGAATCCCCGCGGCTCCCGTGCCGGGCGCGCCGCCGGTCTTGCCCTGTTGCATTGAGGCACTACATGTGAGATCCGCCTCCCGTCGATCCAGCTGGAGTGATCCCGACAATGACCGGCTATCTATCCACGCCCTTGCCGCGACGCCGTTCGGTAGCCGTTCCGGTCGGCAATATCATGGTCGGTGGCGGCCATCCGGTTGTCGTCCAGTCGATGACCAATACGGATACCGCCGATGTCGATGCCACCGTCGCCCAGGTCGCGGCCCTTCATCGGGCCGGCTCGGAACTGGTTCGCATCACGGTCGACCGGGCCGAAAGCGCCGCGGCGGTGCCGCGCATCCGCGAACGGCTGGACCGGCTCGGCATCGACGTGCCGCTGGTCGGCGATTTCCACTATATCGGTCACAAGCTGCTGGCGGAACATCCCGACTGTGCCGTCTCGCTGGCCAAGTACCGGATCAATCCGGGCAATGTCGGCTTCGGCGAGAAGCGGGACCGTCAGTTTGCCGCCATTGTCGAGACCGCCATGCGGCACGGCAAGCCGGTCCGGATCGGGGTCAACTGGGGATCGCTCGACCAGGACCTGCTCACCCGCCTGATGGACCGCAACCAGGCCGAAGGATCGCCGCTGACGGCCGAAGAGGTGATGCGCGAGGCGATCGTGCAGTCGGCGCTCCTGTCGGCGCAGCAGGCCGAGGAGCTCGGGCTGCCGCGCGACCGGATCATCCTCTCGGCGAAGGTGAGCCAGGTCCAGGACCTGGTCGCGGTCTATACGGAACTCGCGCGCCGCTGCGATCATGCCCTGCATCTGGGCCTTACCGAAGCCGGGATGGGAACGAAAGGCGTCGTTGCGTCGTCGGCGGCAATGGGCATCCTGCTGCAGCAGGGGATCGGCGACACGATCCGGATCTCGCTGACCCCCGAACCGGGCGGGGACCGCACGCGGGAGGTGCAGGTGGCGCAGGAATTGCTGCAGACCATGGGCTTCCGCCAGTTCGTCCCGGTGGTTGCAGCCTGTCCGGGATGCGGCCGCACGACTTCGACCGTGTTCCAGGAACTGGCGCAGAAGATCCAGGACGACATCCGCGAGAACATGCCGGTATGGCGTGAGCGCTACCCGGGCGTCGAAAGCCTGCAGGTGGCGGTGATGGGATGCATCGTCAACGGGCCGGGAGAGTCGAAGCATGCCGATATCGGCATTTCTCTTCCCGGCACCGGCGAGATGCCGGCTGCGCCGGTCTTCATCGACGGTCGCAAGGCGGCGACCCTGCGCGGCCCGGACATTGCGGAACAGTTCCAGAAGATGGTTGCCGAATATATCGAACAGCGCTTCGGCCGGGGGTGAGCAGGTTCAGATGCATCGGCCGCCATCGACTTCGAGTGCGACGCCGGTAACGAAGCTTGCCTCCTCGGACGCCAGCCACAGCGCCGCATTGGCGATGTCGAGCGGTGTCGACAGACGCCCCATCGGAATCGTCGCCTTGAATTTCTCCCGCATCTCCGGTGTGTCCTCGCCCATGAACAGGGCCAGCATGCCGGTGTCACCCGCCACCGGGCACAGGCAATTGACGCGAATCCCCTCCGGCGCCAGTTCGGCGGCCATCGACTTGGTCGCGGTCACCACCCAGCCCTTGGAGGCATTGTACCAGGTCAGACCGGGCCGCGGGCGCAGGGCGGCGGTGGAGGCCGTGTTCAGGATGACGCCGGCGCCCTGGGCGCGCATGACCGGCAGGACAGCCAGGGTGGAGTGGTAGATTGCCTTCATGTTCACGGCGCAGATCAGGTCGAACTCGTGTTCCTCGACTTCCGCAAGCGGCCGGTTGCGATGCGTGTAGCCGGCATTGTTGACCATGATGTCGATGCGGCCCGAGAACTGCATTGCCGCGTCGACCAACGCCTGGATGTCCTTCTGGCTGGAGACATCCGCCTTCATCGGCAGCGCGGCGGGCCCGATGATGCCCGCGACCCGTTCCGCGCCGACGCCGTTGAGATCGGCGACCACGACCCTGGCGCCCTCCTCGGCGAAGCGGATCGCCATGCCCTCGCCGAAGCCCGACGCCGCTCCGGTAATGATTGCCGTCTTGCCGTCCAGGCGTCCCATTCTCACCTCCTGTCCCAAGATCCATGGCCCGGGCGCGATCTGCGAGGGGCACGGAAGCCCTGCGACCCGGTTTGTCATTTGAACATAAATGCTGTGCCATATGGATACAACGCGACTGACGGAAGAAGCACATGACCAGCCAGACCATTCCGGTACCGCCTTTCGACTTCGTCATCTTCGGGGCGACGGGGGATCTGACTCGGCGCAAGCTGCTGCCTGCCCTCTACCAGCGCCAGCGGGCCGGGCAGTTCACCGAGCCGGCGCGGATCATCGGCGCCTCGCGCACTGCGATGACCGACGATGCCTATCGCGATCTTGCGGCCGATTCCGTGCGCGGGCACGTGCCAAGTTGCGAACTGGACGAGACTGAACTTGCGGCCTTCCTTCGGCGGCTGTCCTATGTCCCCGTCGATGCCAGCACCGGGGCCGGTCTTGAGGAGCTGGGCCGGCGTCTGGGGGAGAGCGAAGCCATCCGCGCCTTCTATCTGGCCGTTTCGCCCGAGCTGTTCGACGACATCTGCGCCGGACTTGCCAGGGCGGGTCTCATCACCGGCAATTCGCGGGTCATCGTCGAGAAGCCGGTCGGCAGGGATCTCGCCTCGGCGAAAGCACTCAACGACGCCATCGGCAGGGGCTTTCCCGAAGACCGCATTTTCCGCATCGACCACTATCTCGGCAAGGAAACGGTGCAGAACCTGATGGTACTGCGTTTCGCCAATGCCCTGTTCGAGCCGCTATGGAACTCGGCCCATATCGATCATGTCCAGATTACCGTGGGCGAGACCGTCGGCGTGGAGGGCAGGGCGGAATTTTATGACAGGGCCGGTGCCCTGCGTGACATGGTGCAGAACCATCTTCTGCAGCTGCTCTGCCTCGTC
>CAYLSN010000262.1:0-3483 GCA_964386015.1 uncultured Rhizobiaceae bacterium
CCGCCTCGACCAGCGTCTCGAACCCGGCGCGGATCAGCGCCACCAGGCCGCCGCAGAGCACCACCTGCTCGCCGAACAGGTCGGTCTCGCATTCCTCCTTGAACGTCGTCTCGATGATGCCGGCGCGGCCGCCGCCGACGCCGCAGGCATAGGAGAGCGCGAGCTCGAGCGCATTGCCCGACGCATCCTGGCTCACCGCCACCAGGCAGGGCACGCCGCCGCCCCTCTGGTATTCGCCACGCACCGTATGGCCGGGCCCTTTCGGCGCGATCATGATCACATCGACGCTCGATCAGCCCGAAATGCACGTTGAGCCCGTGCGCGAAGGCAATGGCGGCGCCATCGCGGATATTCGGCGCAATCTCGCGATTGTAGATGTCGGCCTGCAGCTCGTCCGGGGTTGCCATCATCATCACGTCGGCCCAGGCCGCGGCATCGGCGACGGTACGGACGGAAAAGCCGTCGGCTTCGGCCTTCCGCGCGGTCGCCGAGCCCGGACGCAGCGCCACGGAAATCTCCTTCACGCCCGAATCCCTCAGGTTGAGCGCGTGCGCCCTGCCCTGGCTGCCATAGCCGATGATCGCGACCTTGCGCCCCTTGATCAGGTTGAGGTCGGCATCTCGATCATAATAGACTCGCATTCCCTTCTCCTTCTTTGCTGGTTCTTTGCAGGCTCTTTTCCGTGCCGTACAATTGCAGGAACTGCGCGACGGCGCGACGCGCCAGCCGCTGGATCTCGCCGGGATCCGGACGTTTCGGGTCGCCGAGCAGCAGCCGGATCTGCACATCCGCCACTACCAGGCCGAAAAAGGTGCGAAAGGGCGGCGTTTCCCCGTCGAACTCGAGAAAGCCGGCCCGCTGCCCGAGTTCGAAGACCGGCTCGAGCCGCCGTGCCATGGCATATGGGCCGTTGTCGAGCACGATGCGGCCCAGATTTCCCTTCCCCGTCGCGGCATGCGTGATGGCAAGGCGATTGAGCGCAACCGAAATCGCGCCGCTGATCACGGTCAGCCAGCTTGCGGCGAATTCCTCCAGCACCGCGACATAGCGTTCCCGGGTCAGCCCGGCCGTCGGCAGGTCGGATGCGCGCACCTTTGCGGCCTGCCATTGTACGGTGGCTGTCAGCAGGCCATCGCGGTCGCCGAACCACTTGTAGATGGTTTCCTTGGAGCAGTGCGCGCGCCGGGCGACTGCAGCGATGGAAAAGCCGTCGCCTGCCTCGACCATCAGGTCGAGCACGGCCGACAGCACTTCCTTCTGGCGGTCGGTGAAAGCGCCTGCCGCCCTGTTCCGTTCCTCGGTCATCTGCGCAGAGTACCGAACCGTACGGTACCAGGCAAGAGGGTTCAGCGTGGCCTGACGGCACTCGCCGCGATGAAGCGGCGTACCGTTTCGGCCATGCCGTATTCGAGCGCGTCGGCGGTAAGGCCGTGGCCGATGGAGACCTCGGCAATTTCCGGGATTCGCGCGATCAGCGGCGGCAGATTGGCGACCGTGAGATCATGTCCGGCATTGAGCGCCAGCCCCGCCGCCAGCGCGAGGCGCGCGGTCCTTTCCAGATCGTCCAGCGCCCTGCCCGCCGCCGCCGCGTCGTCATGGCAGGCGCCATAGGGGCCGGTGAAAAGCTCCACCCGGTCCGCCCCGGTTCTTGCTGCCGCCTCGATCTCCGCGGCCGGTGCGTCCGGGTCGCAGAACAGCGACACGCGCATGCCCCGCCCTTTCAGCCGCGCCACCACCTCGCGCAGGAGCGCCTCTTGCTGACGGAACGCCCAGCCATGATCGGATGTCGCCTGCGCCGGATCGTCCGGCACCAGGGTTACCTGCTCCGGCTCGCTGGCCTCGACGAGCGCGAGGAATTCCGGCGACGGATAGCCTTCGATATTGAGCTCCGCCTGCGGGAACTCGTCGTCGATCAGCGCGCGCAGGACCGGCAGGTCGGAAAAGCGGATATGCCGCTGGTCGGGCCGCGGATGCACGGTCAGCCCGGCGGCGCCCGCCGCCAGTGCGATCCGGCCGAAATGCCGGACATCGGGCCATGGCAGGTTGCGCCGGTTGCGCAGCATGGCAATTGCGTTGAGATTGACCGAAAGCTTTGCCATGGCGCTCGCCCCTTCCTGCCGGCCCGCACCTGCCGGAGCCGCACCAGCTGTAGAGAATCGTCGGCGAAGGTTCAATATGGCGCGGGCAGCCCCTTGCCTTCGGCGGCGCAAATTGCTTCAACATGATGCATGGCATGGTCCTTTCCCATTGCGCGCATCTTCGGCACCGAGCTCCGGGTGCATATCACCTTCTTTCTCCTGCTGGCCTGGATCGGTCTCGCCTATTACCAGCAGGGCGGCATGGATGCCGCCATTTCCGGCATATTGTTCATTCTCGCCCTTTTCGTCTGCGTCGTCGCCCATGAATTCGGCCACGCATTCGCGGCGCGGCGCTACGGCATCCGCACGCCGGACGTGACGCTGCTGCCGATCGGCGGCATGGCCCGGCTGGAACGCATGCCGGAGAAGCCGTCGGAGGAAATCGTCGTGGCGCTGGCCGGGCCGGCGGTCAACATCGTCATCGCCCTGGCGCTGTTCCTGTTTCTCAATGCCCGCTTCGACCTCGCTTCCCTGAGCGCGCTCGAGGATCCGCGCGGCGAGTTTCTCGTGCGCCTTGCCTCGGTCAACATCTTCCTCGTGATCTTCAACATGATCCCGGCCTTTCCGATGGATGGGGGCCGTGTCCTGCGGGCGCTGCTTGCGACCGCCTATCCGCGCTCGAAGGCGACGCGCATCGCCGCGCGCATCGGCCAGGGCCTCGCCTTTGCCTTCGGCTTTCTCGGCCTGCTCGGCAATCCGCTGCTGATCTTCATCGCCATCTTCGTCTACATCGCCGCCACGGCCGAGGCGCAGCAGACCGAGCTGCAGGAAGTGTCGCGCAACATCAATGTCCGCGACGCCATGATCACCCGCTTCGAGACCCTGCCCGAACAGGCGACGCTCGGCGACGTCGCCGACGCCCTGCTGCGCACCACCCAGGCCGAATTCCCCATGGTCTCGCGCGACGGCCGCCTGCTCGGTTTCGTCACCCGCAATGCGCTGATCGCGGCGCTGCGCGATTCCGGCGTTCATGCGCCGGCCAGCGCCGCCATCCATGCCGATATTCCGCGCACCCATCCCGGCGCCCGCCTCGACCGGGCGCTGAAAGCCCTGCTCGAGTCCGGCGCGCCGGCCATTGCCGTCGTCGATGTCGACGACCGCCTCATCGGCTATGTCACGCCGGAGAACATTGGCGAGCTGGTCATGATCGAGGCCTCGTCCGGACGCGGCTGACCGGCCCGGCAGTCACTGCACGATGGTCAGCCGTTCCTGCGCCCGCGTGATCGCCGTGTAGAGCCAGCGCTGGCGCATGTCGCGAAAGGCAAAGCTCTCGTCGAACAGCACCACCTCCGGCCATTGCGAACCCTGCGCCTTGTGCACGGTCAGCGCGTAGCCGAAATCGAAC
>CAYLSN010000263.1:0-3468 GCA_964386015.1 uncultured Rhizobiaceae bacterium
GCGCCGTTGGCCAGACCGCCATTGCCGGCGAGACGGTGCTGGCAATATTCGACGGCCTCGGCGGGCGGCCCGGCATTCGCGTGCACTGAGCGCATGAAGATGCCGTTCGCACAGTTCGATCCCGACGGCAGGGACCCTGACGAGCATCGCGGCCCGCGCCTGTCCGAAATTCCCATCCGGATGATGTGGCCGACGCTGATCACCGTGCTCGCCGTCTGCGCCGGCATTACCGGGGTACGGCAGGCCTTCGAGGGTCACTTCGAAGTGGCCGTGGTGATGGTGCTGATCGCGGCGTTTCTCGACGGCATCGATGGTCGGCTGGCGCGGGCGCTGAAGGCGACGTCGACCTTCGGCGCGCAAATGGACTCGCTGGCCGATTTCGTCAATTTCGGCGTCGCTCCCGCCCTCGTGCTCTATGCCTATGTGCTGCACAAGGCGCCGCCGCTCGGCTGGATCGCGGCGCTGATATTCGCCGTGGCCTGCGCCCTGCGCCTTGCGCGCTTCAACGTCATGCTGGACCGGCCGGACAAGTCGGATTGGCGCCAGGACTACTTTGTCGGCGTTCCGGCGCCGGCGGGCGCCGTGCTGGTAATGCTGCCGATCTATGTCGGCTTTCTCGGGCTGGAATATTCGCGGTTCACCGCCTATCTGGCCTCGTTCTACACGCTGGCCATCGGCCTGCTGCTCATCAGCCGGCTGCCGGTGTTTTCAGGCAAGTCGTTCGGGCAGCATGTCCGGGGCGACATGGTGGTGCCGCTCCTGCTGTCGGCCGTGCTGGCCGTGCTGGTATTCGTGAATTTCACCTGGCAGACATTGGCACTGGCCACCCTGGCCTATCTGGTGTTCCTGCCGCTCAGTGCCCGCGCTTACTGGCGACGCAAGGCGCGAGAGGAAAACAAGGCGTGAAAGCGGCCGCAAATCACGCCGCCGGAGCCTCGGCATCGCTCGCCCCGGGCGCCGCTTCCTCTTCCTGGCGCCGCAAGGTCAGGAAGCCTTCCCGATCGACCGAGACGAGATCGCCGGTGTCGAGCCATTCGCCAAGCGGCAGCAGCTTGCCCGGCTGGTCTTCGCGGATCCGGTAGCTGAACAGCGACGGCCCCTGCAGCCACAGCCGCGCCGCGCCATCCACGCCATCCACCGGCTCCAGCCGCATGCGAATGCCGGGCAGGAGTCTGCCGACCGTTCCCTCGCGCGCATGAGTGAGAGTATTTACCGCCACGATCGGCGCGGCAGGACCGAAGGCATAGCCTTCCATGATCTCGATGCGGTGGCGTTCGCGGTAGAATTGCCGCGTCTGCGCCGTCACCGGCTCTGCGCCGGCGAAGATCGCGCGCAGCCGCGACAGGTCGATGCCGCCCTTCTGCGCCAGCTCGGCAAGCTGTGCTTCGGTCGCCAGCAAAATGGTTGGCGGCGCGCCGGCACCAGAAGCCGGCGTCTTCGCCTGGGTGGCGGCAATGCGCAGGCGCGCGCCGGCCATCAGCGCCAGCAGGGTGCCGCCTGCAAGCCCGGCGCATTGATGCGCGGGCAGAAGATTGACGACCGTGTCGGCCATGGAGACGTCGACACGGGTCTGCAATTGCAGGATGTTGGCGAGGATGTTCCGGTGCGTGAACACCAGCACTTCCGTACTTCCGGGTTCGATGCGTCCGGCAAGCATGACCGCCGGATCGTCGGGACCGCGCCGATGCAGGGCGAACCTCCAGCCGAGCCTGGCGGCGAACCGGGCGGTCCGTCCCGTCGCGGCCAGGATCTCGTCGATCCTGAGCATGCGCACGCCGCCTGCCTCCAGTGCCTCCACCAGCTTCTCGATTGCGGGTCCGGCAAGCGCGGCGCGCGAGGTCAGCACCAGCCGTACCCCGGCGGTGCGCAGGAAGGCGGCGACGTCCTCCGGATCCGCCCCGGGATCGATCATCGCCACAGGCCGGCCGGCCGATTGCGCGCCGAGAAAGCCCGTCATCATGTGCGGGGAATCCGGCAGGAGCAGGCCGACCGGCTCGGCGGCGCCCATTGTCCGGCCCTGGACATGCCTGCCGACAATGCGTGCGGCGGTGAACAGCCTGCGGTAGCTCATCCGGCCCAGGACCGGGTCTTCGAGAATGATTCGCCGGGTACCGTTCCGCCGCGCACAATCCGCCAGCGCCCGGAACAGGCTGCGTTCCGAACTGGCAGATGCGAGACGCAATTCCGCGAGGCGGTCGAAAAGCGCATGCGCCCGGGTCGTGCGGTTTTCGCCTGCCTGTTCGACGAGCTCGCCGATCGTCCGTCCCTCCAGTGCCCGGATGGTCAGGCACGGAAACCAGCGCCGCGCCACTTTCGCGGCAGGCGTATTGGAGAAGGGCAGATTGCGCGCCCCGGCAATGTCGATCGGGACAATCCGCGCATCGGCCTGGGAAGCGATTCGCGCAATGGCGCGGTAAAGTCGGAATTCCTTCGGATCCGGCTCGATCTCGTCGGGAATGTAGACCGCCAGCCTGCCGCCTCCTTTCAATCGCCGGACAAGCCGGCGCGAGACGAAGACATGCTCGGCGTTGAAGGCGATGGTCGGCGCGATGTCCCGGTAGGGCTCCAGCCACGCCGCAGCCGCCGAGCGCTCGTCGAGGATATGCAATGTCGTGTCGGGCAGCAGCGCTAGCATCAGCGCGGGATCCAGCGCCGACCTGTGCAGCACGACATAGATGACAGGGGTTCTGCATTTGCGCGCGAGCGCAATCTGCCGGTCGTCGATGCTGTAGATCAGCTGCAGCGGTGCATAGAGCAGGCCCTGCCGGAAGCTGATGCCGTGGCGGATGACCGGATATAGCGCGGCGGCAAGCCAGAGCGCGGCAATGAAACCCAGGATCGTGATGCCAAGAACCACGTAAAGCCCTCCGGATCGATACCCCCCAGCATCGGCCCTCGCGCCTTGCCCGGCGGCCGCTGGCAAACTAGAGCCTTCCATGCCGAAATGGAAGCAGTTTGATGGCCCGGCAACGGACGCGGCCGGATCGACGATGAAGCCACGGGAAGCCGGCGCGGCCTGGCGGCCGGCATCAGGCCTCTTCCGGCGCGGGCCTGCGGAAGGACAGGAAGCGGCCCTCCGGCACGCTGTAGAGCTGGCCGGTCCCGGTCAGGGACGGCAAGGTGAGCGGCAGGATGCGGGCGGCGATTTCGGCGGGATGCGGCAGGGTCTGCGGATCCTCGCCCGGCATGACCTGCGCGCGCATGCTTGTGCGCGTCGGTCCCGGATCGACCAGGTTGACGCGTAGCGGACTGTTGCGGGTCTCGTTCGCCCATGTGCGTCCGAGTGCCTCCACTGCCGCCTTCGAGGCTGAATAGGCGCTGAGGAATGGCCGGCAATTATGTGCGGCGCCGGAAGAGATCAGCACCGCCCGCCCGGCGTCGGAGGCCTTCAGCAAGGGTTCGACCGAGCGAATCAGGCGCCAGGTCGCGACGACATTCACATTCATCACGCGCTCGAACACCTTGGCC
>CAYLSN010000264.1:0-3440 GCA_964386015.1 uncultured Rhizobiaceae bacterium
CGCCGCGGCTGCCTCGTGCGCTGCCTCCCGAATCTGATCCTGCCCGACCCCATCCTGCCCGGGTGGCTGCCGGCGCTCGGACTTCGACAATTGCCGGTTGAGTTCGACGAGCTGTCGTTCCAGGCTCCCGAGCAGTTCCGGATCGAGTCCCGATGCCGCCAGACCGTCAATTTGCCGGCCAATGGCGGAAAAGCCCCTGTCCAGCGCGGCAAATACGGATTCGCCTTCTGGCGCGCCGAGCATGTGCGCAATCTTCTCCAGCCTGCCTTCCAGCCGGTCGAGGCGGTCGCCGGTCTGCAGGACCTCATCCATGCGCTCGGCCAGCCGGTCCAGCTTCGCCTCAAGATCCGCCGCGGTGCGGGTCGGCACTCCGATGGCCGCATTCAGCTCGTCGACCCGCCCGGCGAGCTGCGCCAGTCTTGCCGCAACCCCATCCGCGGAATCGGGAGACACGAGCTGGTCGAGCTGGCGGGCAAGGGACGTCAGGCGGCCTTCGATGCGTTTCACCGCATCGCCCGTGGCTCCCTTGTCCGCCGCGGCCAGCGAATGGGCGATCTCGTCGAGCCGCGCGTGGATCAATGGCAAGGAGCCGGGGAACACGCCGCTCTGCGCCAGCACCAGCTGCTCGACGGAGCGCGCGAGACGGCGCAGCTTCTCTTCCAGCGACCGGATGGCTCCGGCATCGCTCAGCCGCCGGATCGCCTCCCTGACCTCCTCGAGTCGGGCTGCGACCCGTGCCAGCTCCCGAGCCGATTCCGGCGTCCGGCGAGTGTCGTCCCGTTCTTGCGCCCGCAACCTTTCCTCATGTGCGAGCAACTCGACAGCGTGACGGATTTCGGCCACCTCCTGGCGCAATTCCTCCGATCCGTCCAGATCCGCGTGCCGCGTCAGTGCCGCGACATTGTGGCCGAGACTGCCGATCGCTTCCGCCAGCACCCCGCCATCGCCCCGCGGCATTGCCCGGACACGAAGGTCAGCCGGAGGGACCTGCTCGCGCAGCCGCCTCAGTTCGACCGCGATCTGCCGGGCGACATCGCGCTCCTGCTGCAGCTCATCGCCCTCGATATCCCACTGCTCTCCGGTCAGTCGATCCTCGAGATCGCGCAGCATGCTCTCGACCCATTCGATCGACTGCTGCTGCGGGTCTTCCTGCCTGGCTGCCCGGGCCGAGGTGCGCCTGTCCATGATCCGATCCGTCCGTCACCCTGCCCGCGAGGTGGCTGAAAGGGAGGCGGCATGGCGCATTCGCCTGGATCCCGCCCCCCGATCTTGCCGCCGATCCCATGCGCCAATCTCGTCAATCGTAGTAAATTTTGGGTTAACCTGCACGGCAAATCCGCCCGGCAGCCCGATTTCATGCCGCCGCGCCGAGACTGCCGGCGCCCACCATGCGATAGGAGATGGCCTCGGCGACATGCATCCTGCCGACCTGCTCCTGCCCCTCGAGATCCGCAAGCGTGCGCGCCACCTTCAGGATGCGGTGATAGGCCCGTGCCGAAAGGCCCAGCCGCTCGCTGGCTTCCTGCAGCAGTTTCATGCCGCCGCCGTCGGGTGTCGCGATCTTCTCGATCAGCGCCGTGCCGCATCGCGAGTTGGTCAGGATCTCCGGTTCGCCAAGCGCCGCAAATCTTTCCTGCTGGAAGGCTCGCGCTCGCTGCACCCGCGCCGCGACGCCGGAACTCGATTCGGCGGCGGCCGGCCGGATGAGGTCCTGTGCCGACACCGCCGGAACCTCGATCCGCAGGTCGATCCGGTCCATGAGCGGACCGGAAATGCGTGCCTGGTAGTCGTTGACGCATCGTGGGCCGCGCGCGCAGCTGTGCCCCGGCTCGCCCGCCCTTCCGCAGCGGCAGGGATTCATCGCGGCGACAAGCTGAAAGCGCGCGGGATAGGTGACCCGGCTATTGGCGCGGGCCAGGACGCATTCGCCGGCCTCGAGCGGCTGGCGCAGCGAATCGATTACCTGGGGCGCGAATTCCGGCAATTCGTCCAGGAACAGCACTCCGTGATGCGCCAGCGACGCTTCGCCCGGCCGGACGCGCAATCCGCCGCCGACGAGCGCCGCCATGGATGCCGAATGATGGGGCGCCCGGAACGGCCGGCGGTCGGAAAGCTTGCCGTCAGCCAGTTCGCCGGCGATCGAGGCCACCATGGATACTTCGAGCAGCTCGCGCGGCGACAGAGGCGGCAAGATGGATGGCAGTCGCTGGGCCAGCATGGACTTGCCCGATACGGGCGGGCCGATCATCAGAAGGTGATGCCCGCCTGCCGCCGCGATTTCCAGTACGCGCTTCGCGGTTTCCTGCCCCTTGATCTCGGCGAGGTCGGGGAGCGGACCCGATGGCGTCCGCACGGACGGCACGGGCGGCGACAGGACCTGCGTGCCGCGGAAGTGATTGACCAGGGCGATCAGGCTGCGGGGAGCGAGGATGTCCATGTCTGCCCCTGCCCAGGCCGCCTCGGCTCCGCTTGCCGCGGGGCAGATCAGGCCGAGTCCCATGGCGTTGGCGCCGATCGCCGCCGGCAACGCGCCGGAAACCGGCGCGATCGTTCCGTCCAGCGAAAGTTCACCGAGAACGACATAATCGGCCAGCGCATCCCCGGGCACGGCGCCGAGCGCCGCCATCAGGCCGAGCGCAATCGGAAGGTCGTAATGGCTGCCCTCCTTGGGAAGATCGGCCGGGGCAAGGTTGATGGTCACCTTCCTGGCCGGCATGGAAAGTCCGGAAGCATGCAGGGCTGCCTGCACGCGCTCGCGGCTTTCCGCCACTGCCTTGTCCGGCAGGCCGACAATGTTCACGCCGATCCTGCCGGGTGCCAGCATCACCTGCACATCGACAGGCAATGCCTCGATTCCCTGGAACGCGATGGTCCGCACGCGCGATACCATGGGCCAGCCCCCCATTTCCGCCGCATGATGCGGCCCCCCCGAATCCGGGGCCGCCCCTCGCCCCGTCGACCGCTTCAATCACAAATGCCGGGACGGATCAAGAACGCTTGCGGCGTTCCTCGACCGCGTCCCAGAACAGCGCCGCAATGTCCGGCCCGCCGAACCGCTTCACCTCCCTGACACCGGTCGGCGAAGTCACGTTGATCTCGGTGAGACGGTCGCCGATGACATCGATGCCGACGAGGGTGAAGCCACGTTCGCGCAGGGACGGGCCGATCCGGGCGCAGATCTCGCGATCCCTTTCGGTCAGCTCCGCCGGTTCGGCGCGGCCGCCGACATGCATGTTCGACCGCGCATCGGTTTCCGACGGCACCCGATTGATCGCGCCGGCCGGTTCGCCCTCG
This sequence comes from uncultured Rhizobiaceae bacterium, assembly GCA_964386015.1. Classification (GTDB taxonomy): domain Bacteria; phylum Pseudomonadota; class Alphaproteobacteria; order Rhizobiales; family Rhizobiaceae; genus CAYLGY01. The sequence goes on from CAYLSN010000264.1 coordinate 3,295, forward strand.
ATCAGGAGGATCCGCTTGTCGCCATTGCGCACTTCGCGCAGATATCGCTGCACGATATAGGGCTCCCGGAACATGCGGTCGAAGATCTCCAGCAGCGAGCCAAGATTCCTGTCGCCATCCTGGAGGTGAAAGACGCCGGCGCCGCC
>CAYLSN010000265.1:0-3436 GCA_964386015.1 uncultured Rhizobiaceae bacterium
GGCAGGTGCTCTATCCAGCTGAGCTAAGGGGCCGCGTCGCCGCTTCGGTCAATGCGTCCAGGGAATGCGGCGATCATGCCGGAAATTGTCGGCATAGGAAACCGGCCGGCGCCTCGGCTCCTTCGGTTTCTGCAGATGATATTCGATACCGTGGCGTTCCGCATAGGCGATGGCCGCCTCGAGCGTGTCGAACCGCAGGCGCACCTGGCTCCGCGTGTCGGCGGAGCTGGTATAGCCCATCAACGGCTCGATCGTCTTGCGCTCCGACGGAGCGAACTCCAGAATCCAGTGGCCCGTCCGCGCCTTGCCGGACTGCATGGCCGACTTGGCAGGACTGTAGATGCGGGCAGACATCCGTCACCTCACTTGCAATTTCGTTCCCGGCGGCGCTGGTCGGAGCGGCAGGATTCGAACCTGCGACCCTCTGCTCCCAAAGCAGATGCGCTACCAGGCTGCGCTACGCTCCGACACCCACCGGGGGCTTGCCCGCTATAGGTTTCCGGCCCCCGCTTGGCAAGCGGGGAAATTTGAAGAACGGAACGAATGGCGACGAGCTGCGCCTGGCGGAAGCATGTCTGCCGCCAGTTCCGCTCATGGCGATGCGCCATCGGCGCGCAAAGGGTGTACCATACGGCGCAAAGGCGGTTCCGCCTTCGTGCTATCGGCACGGGCAGCGTCCATTCGCCGGGGCAGATGACGATGTGCCGATACCGGGCACGAGGCGCGACGCAACGGAAGATTGCCGGGAGGCGGCTCATGGCGAACGATCGTGGTACTCGCGGCTCATGCTCCCCGATCCCGCGGCGGCCCGGCGGGCATGCCCCGCGAGCCGGGCAGGCGCGCGCGAAACGGTGCGGGAAAATGCGGGTGACGCTTCTGCCCTGTCTGCTGCTGCTGGCGGCATGCGACGGGTCCGGCGGCACGGCCGCGACGGCGTCACGGGCCTGCTTCACGGTTCTGCCGGCCGCCGCGACCCCGCCCTACGCACCGCTGCTGGTCAACCAGTGCACCGGCGATTCCTGGCTTCTCGTCCGGGCAGCCATCGCCGACGACGCCGAGGGTCAGTTCACCTATCAATGGTTCAGGCTGATCCGGCATGACACCACGACCCCGAAGCTCGTGCGCGACGCCCCCCGCCCACAATGATGCCGGCGGGCGGGCCCATGCCGTCCTCCATCCAACGCAGGTCATCCACGAAATTGTGGCGCCCCCATGCCGTCCTTCCCGCCCTTGTGACGAGGGCCTCCCCACATTGGCCAGCATCAGGGCCAGAGGGTACCGAACCCGGCAATGTCCGATGCTGCACGAGGTCCTCGGGACAAGCCCCGGCACGGCGGAGGGAGAATTGGACCTTTCCTCGCTCCAATTGCCGCCCCCCTTCCCGTCAGGGTGCGTAGCGGGCAAAGATCCGGGCAATGCCTTCCCGGTCCTCTCCGGCCATCAGCGCCAGGATCAGGAGCAGGCGCGAGCGGGTCGGGCCCAGCCAGCCGCTGCGGATGGCGCCGCGCGCCAGAAGGTCCCGCTCGGACCCGGCAAAGCCATAGGTCCGCGCCAGGACGGGCCCGTCCGCCACACGGCTGGCGAGGACAACCGGCATTGCCTCGATCAGGGCGGCGACGCGCTCCACCGCCGCCGCCGGCATGTGACCGGCGCCCATCGCCACCAGCACCGCGCCGCGATAGCCGAGCCGCGGCAGCGCCTCGAGCAGCCGTCCGTCATCGCCGAGGCCGGTGCCTGCCACCGCCACTTCCGGTGCCGGCAGATGCAGGCCGAATGCAGGCAGCGGCTCGCGCACCGGGCGCATTCTCGGGGTGAAGACGCCTTCGACGACGAATCCGACCGGCCCGAAAGGCTGCGAGGTGAAGGAGGATACGAGGCCGGTATTGCCCTTGCGCACCAGGCGGGCCGCATGCACCGTATCCTCCAGGACCACCAGCACGCCGAGCTCGCGCGCCAGCGGCGAGGCCGCTACCTGCGCCGAGGCCAGGAGGTTGGCCGGGCCGTCGGCCCCCGCCGCGGCGGCGCCGCGCATGGCGCCCGTCACCACCACGGCGATCGCGCCGAAATCCATGTGATCGAGCAGGAAGGCCGTTTCCTCGATCGTGTCGGTGCCCTGGACGACGACGACGCCGTTGGCGCCACGCTGCGCCGCCGCGCGGATCTCGCGCGCAACCAGGTCGACATGGCCGAAATCCAGCGATGCACTCGGCAATTGCAGCGGCGAGCGTGTCTCGATCTCTGCCACATCGGCAAGGCCCGGCACGCCGGCGACCAGCGCGTCGGCATCCAGCGCCGGCACGATGCCGCCGCCCGCTCCCTGCTTCATGGAAATCGTGCCCCCGAGAGCAATGATCGTGATCCGGGCCATGCCCACCCTCCTGCCGCGATCCGGGGGAAGATCGCCCGCCTCAGTCCTGCCGGTTCGCGCCGCCGGCAAATCCGCTCATGTGCCGCAGCCAGGCGACGAAATAGGCCGCGGTCGAAGCCGCCGTCAAGATGGCCGAGACCGCGACCAGCCATTGGCGCACCGACCCGACGCGCATCTCCAGCGCCAGTTCCGCCAGCACCCAGCCGGCCAGCACGATCTGCGCCGCCGTATTGGCCTTGGAGACGAACAGCGGATGCATCCGGACGGGGTTCCCCATGACCGACGACAGCAACACGGCGCAGACGATGAGCAGATCGCGCGATACGGCGAGGAACACCAGCCAGAGCGGCAGTTCCGCCAGCAAGCCGAGCGCCACGAACACGCTCACCAGCAGCAGCTTGTCGGCCAGCGGGTCGAGATAGGCGCCGAGTTCCGAGCGCTGGTCGAACTGCCGCGCCACGAATCCGTCGACGGCGTCGGAAATCCCTGCGATGATGAAGGCGGCGAAGGCGAGGCCGGTAAATCCTTCGGTGAGTCCGTACACGACCGCTGGCACCAGCAGGAACCGCAGCAGGGTGATCAGATTGGCGAGGGTCAATGAGGGATCCTCCGGCAGGAAGGCGCAACAGAGATGGAACTTCCGGATGCGCTTGACAAGATCGTCCGGATCGCGGACGGCGCCGCCGGCAGCGCATTCCGGCTTGCCGGAAGGCGCCGGCAATGCGAGAAGCGCGACGGAAAAGCGGATTCGTGAGGGCAAGCGCGCATGAACCGGGACGAGAAGGGTCTGACCTACGCCGATGCCGGCGTGGACATCGATGCGGGCAATCGCCTGGTGGAACTGATCCGGCCCGCCATCCGGTCCACCGCGCGGCCCGGCGCCGATGGCGAGATCGGCGGCTTTGGCGGCCTGTTCGACCTGCGCGCCGCCGGCTTTGCCGATCCGGTGCTCGTTGCCGCCAATGATGGCGTCGGCACCAAGCTGAAGGTGGCGATCGAGGCGGCCCGGCACGATACGATCGGCATCGACCTCGTCGCAATGTGCGTCAACGACCTCATCGTCCAGGG
>CAYLSN010000266.1:0-3430 GCA_964386015.1 uncultured Rhizobiaceae bacterium
CGAATGCCCATGGCGCCTATGCCGCGGTCGATGACGGGGCGGCAGCCATCATCGAGTTGACCGGTGGCTCGGTCACAGTAGATGCAACGGATGCAACTGCGGTCGGCGGGCATGCGCTGGTCGCGGCCGGGAGCGGTGCCAGGATCTTTGCCGACGGCACGGCGATTTCTGCCCTGGACGAAGAGTCATATGGCGCCCTTGCAATTGGCGGCTCCATCATCGCGCAGCAGGTGAGCCTGAGCACGACCGGCGACACCAGTCATGCCCTGGTCGCATCCGGTTCCCTGGCGACGATTACAGTCAGCAATGGCAGCAACCTCACCGTGTCCGGCGACAATGCTTATGTCGGTGTAGTCGAGGGCGGCAGCATTGCGCTCAAGGATACCGACGCGACTTCTGCCGCCAGCGGCTTCCTGCTGCAGGATAGTTCAGCAGTGGATGTAGAAGGCGGGTCACTCGCGGTGGAGGACGTCAGCTTCCGCTCGGCGTTCACCTCGGCCGCGCAGACCCAGGCCATCTTCCTGGCCGGAGACTCGAAGGTAGTGGAGAATGAAGGCACCCTTCTGGTCGTGACGCGCAGCGGCGACGGAGCGGACGGCATTGTGGAACTGGTGCTGGAAGACGATTCGCAGAGTTCCGGCACGATCGTGGATCTCGGCCCCCGGACCGGCTCTGGCGGCGTCAATGTCACCCTGCGGGACAATGCGAGCTGGAGTGGCGTGATGAAGAACGTCAACAGCGTCACGCTCGACGACAATTCATCCGGGCTTAATGGTTCCACCATTGTTTCGCTGAGCGGCGGCAGCGCGATCGCGCTCAAGGGCGATTCAGCGCTCAGCATCACCGCGACCACGATCACGGCTTCCGGCGCGTCCTTCGAGTCGCTCATGACCAGCGGCGAGACGCAGACCATCACCCTCGGCGACGGCGCCGTCGCTACCGCAAATGACGGCACTCTGCTCACCGTGACCCGCGTGGATGCCGGCGAACTCGGCAATGTCCATCTGGTACTGGACGCTGGCTCCGAAAGCGCCGGCGATATCGTCGACGCGGACGTCTCCAGTCTCGGCGGACTCCAGGTAACGCTGAAGGGCGATGCTGTCTGGAGCGGCGAATTCGTCAATGTTACCGCTCTGTCGCTGGAGGACGAGGCCTATCTGGTCATGGACACCCCGACCTCGCTGCTCGGGGATCTTGTCATCGGCGATGGCTCGACGCTTGGCGGTACGTGGACGGTGGCGGGCTCCTTCGTCAATCACGGCACCTTCATGCCCGGCTTGTCCATCGCTACGGCCAAGGCGGGATCGCTCACCTTCTCCGATAGTTCGATCTACGAAGTGGAGATCAACCTTGCCGGAGAATCCGACAACACGATTGTCACCGATACCGCCACCTTGGGCGGTATCGTACTGGTCCTTCCGGAAGACGGCTATCTGCTCGACCATGACTACACGATCCTGCAGGCAGGCGAGATTGTCGGCACGTTCGACGAAGTCCAATGGGACGATGACTCGGCGTTTCTCGAGGCAGCCATTGCCTATGTGAATAATGACGTGTTCGTGCGGATCCAGCGCAACGATGTTTCCTTTGCCGATGTGGGGACGAACGCAAACGAGGCGGCATTGGGCGGGGCGCTCGAGAGTCTCTCGCTGGACGGGACGCTGATGTCGCTGCTGATCCACTCCACGCTCGAGGAGGCGAGCGAAGCTCTGTCGCAAATGACGGGCGAGGTCCATGCTTCCGTGCAGACCGCCCTGGTCGAGAACACCGCCCTGCGCGACGCGGCAACCGAGCGGGTGCGCGATGCCTTCCTGGTTGCGGAGGGCAAGAAACCGCGTGCCAGGCGCGCGGGCGGAAGCGGCGCCTCGTCCCGGCCGTCGGCTCCGGATGGACCTGCTGCCTGGATCAGCGGTTATGGCTGGCTGGCCTCTCATGACGCTACCGACGTCTCCGCCGCTTTCGAGCGCAGGAATGTCGGCGTCCTCGGCGGAATGGACATCAGCGATGCCAACTGGCGCCTCGGCGTTCTTGCAGGCTATGAGCGGTCGGCCATGGAGGCGGGAGATCTTGCCTCGACCGCCAATGCCGGACATGTCCACGCCGGCATCTATGGCGGCGGACAATGGGGCGGCTTCGGCCTTCGCACCGGCGTCGGCTACACCTGGTCTGACATCGATACCAGCAGGTATGTCGCATTCTTGCCCGAGAATCTCACCGCCAGCTATTCGGCCAGCACGATGCAGGCCTTCGGTGAGCTCGGCCTGCGCAGGCGGAGCGGTCGCGCCCTGGTCGAATCCTTCGTCAATCTGGCGCATGTCCGCAGCAGCGTCGAGGCGTTCAGCGAAACCGGAGGCATCGCCGCCCTGGATACGGAAGCATCGTCGGTCAGCACCACCTTCGCCACGCTCGGCCTGCGCGCCGATGGCCGGGTCGACGGCGCCATACTTTCCGGCATGATCGGCTGGCGGTACGCTTTCGGCGATCTCGATCCCGTGGCGGCGCACAGCCTGGATGGCAGCGACCTGTTCGGCGTCCGCGGGGCTCCGCTTTCGCAGAGCACTGCGCTGGTCGAAGCCGGGATGAGCATCGATATCGGCAAGTCCGCCGATCTGGCGTTCTCCTATGCCGGCCAGTTCGGCACAGGCATGGAGCAGCACGGAGTGAGTTCGACCTTCACGATCAACTTCTGAACGGGATATGGAGGAATTGCCGACTCCGTGCCGGCTGCTGCCCCGAATCCGGTGATCCTCCCGACTGCGCCATTCCTTCCGCCGGTGAATGCCGCCGGCTTCCTCGCCCCTGGGGGCGAGGAAGGTGCTCAAGCCCTGACTTCCTGACGCTGGAAGACGACATAGGCCAGTGTGAACAGGACGAGCATGCCCGCGATCAGGCCGGAGATCTGCGGCCAGACAATCAGCAGGCTTTGCAAGGTCGGCAATGGCGCTCCGATTACCGCGCCCTGCATCTGGTGCATGAAAACCGGCCCGACCGAACGCGCTGCCGGATCCAGCAACAGGCCGGTAATCTCGCCATAGAGCGTCTGCGGTGACAGCCGGGCGATCGCCTGTTGCCACTCGAAGCGTTCCAGCAGGCTCATGGGGTCGAACGGGTCGATCGGAACCAGCACGCCTGCGATCAGCGGCGCGATCATGCCCCAGAAAACGGCGAAAACCAGCCAGACCGAGAGCGCTGCCAGTGCCGAGGTTGCCGGCGAGCGGATACATGTCGAAAAGGCGATGGCCAGGGCAAGCCAGACACCGGCATAGAACAGGGTTGCCCCCAGCCAGGAGATTCCCCGGACGATGTCCGCGCCGGAAGGCGGCAGGCCAAGAAAAAGCATTCCGAGCCCGACCATCATCAGCCACAGCGTCAGCAGGGCGATGGTGATGACCAGCATTGCCCCGAGGAACTTCCCGAACAGCACCGCGTC
>CAYLSN010000267.1:0-3386 GCA_964386015.1 uncultured Rhizobiaceae bacterium
TAGTCAACCACCCACCAGCAATTGCGCAGGCCTTGCTTCCAGCCCTCGACCAGCGCCTCGAAAATATTGCCCTCGTCCATCTCGGCATCGCCGACGAGCGCCACCATCCTTCCTTCCGGCAATCCGCCCGACCAGCCCTTGGCGCGCAGATAGTCCTGGACCATGGAGGCGAACAGGGTCTGGGCGACGCCGAGGCCGACCGAGCCGGTGGAAAAATCGACATCGTCGGCGTCCTTGGTGCGCGACGGATAGGACTGGGCGCCGCCATAGGCGCGGAAGTTCTTCAGGTTGTCGAGACTCTGATTGCCCAGCAAGTACTGGATGGCATGGAAGACCGGGCTGGCGTGCGGCTTCACCGCCACCCGGTCTTCGGGCCGCAGCACCGAGAAATACAGCGCGGTCATCAGCGTCGCCAGCGACGCCGAAGATGCCTGATGGCCGCCGACCTTGAGGCCGTCGCCATTGTCACGGACATGGTTGGCATGGTGGATCATCCAGCTTGCCAGCCAGAGAACCTTGCGCTCGAGCTCTGCGAGAATCCTGGTATCGGTCATGTTTCTCTCCCTTGCGCAGCATATATCGCAGCGAGAGGGACGTTTGTGGCCAAACTTGACGCTGGAAGGTCCCGGGATTAGCGTGAATTCACGGATAACGATCGCGAAATGGTGAATCATGCCAATTCCCGTAACGGATGCCATCGACCGCCGGATCCTTGCCCTGCTGCAGGCGGACGGCAAGATGACCGTGGCGGAACTGGCGGAACGCGTCGGGCTGTCGCCCTCGCCCTGCGCGCGGCGCATCCGCCTCCTGGAAGAGCGCGGCGTGATCCAGGGCTATGCCGCCATCGTCGACCAGAAGAAGGTCGGGCTGCCGATCAGTGCCTTTGCCTCGATCAAGCTGGAGAGACAGCGGGAAGAGGATCTCGACCGGTTCGCCGAGGCCGTCTCGCGCTGGCCCGAAGTGGTCGACTGCTACCTGATGACCGGCCCGCGCGACTATCTGATGCGCATCGTGGCGGCGGATCTTGAAGCATATGAGCGCTTTCTGAAGGACAAGCTGACGCGGCTCGACAATGTCGCCTCCATCGAGACGAGCTTCGCGCTCGGCCAGGTAAAGCGGTCGCAGATCCTGCCAATGGCCCCGGCGCCCCTCTCTTGAACCGGCCTCGCGCCGAACTAAATCGATATGTGCCGGACGCCGGAGATCGGGCCGGCATGCGGCGGTCATCGCCGCATTGTGGCTTGTAACCATGTTGCTCAAGGGAGAATGTGGCTATGAGTACCACCTTCGACTTTTCACCGTTGTTCCGGTCAAGTGTCGGCTTCGACCGGATGCTGCAGCTGCTGGAAACTGCCAGCAGGGTGGCGAATGCCGACAACTGGCCTCCCTATGACATCGTCAAGATCGGCGAGGACGACTACCGCATCAGCATGGCGGTGGCCGGTTTCAGCGAGAACGAGCTGACGGTCACCCAGGAGCAGAACATGCTGATGGTCGCCGGCCAGAAATCGGGCGACGACAATGCCCAGTATCTGCATCGCGGCATAGCCAGCCGGGCATTTCAGCGCCGCTTCGAGCTGGCCGACCATGTGGAGGTCGTCGGAGCGAATCTCGCCAATGGCTTGCTGACGATCGATCTCAGGCGCGAACTTCCTGAAGAGATGAAGCCGCGCCGGATCGAGATCGCCACGGGCGGGGCGCAGCCGAAAGCCGCGGTCAGGCAGATCGAGGCCCGCAAGGACGCCGCCTGACCGGCGGCCTGCGCGGCGGCGCACGCCGCGCAGGCCTGCATGCAGCGCCCCACAAATGTGGATGTGAACCGACGAGAGGAGGTTGAACCATGCTGAAATCCCTGAGTGCCGGCAACCAGCGGGTGCTCGACATCGCCAATGCCGTCATCGGCCTCGGCCTTCTGGTGTCGCCATGGGTTCTCGGTTATGCCGGCGAGACCGGAGCTGCCTGGAACGCCTGGATCGTCGGCGCCGCAGCGACGCTGATCGCGCTCGCCGCGATCTACAGCTTTCACCCGGCCGAGGAATGGGCCAATGTCGTCCTCGGCCTGTGGGCGGTGATTGCGCCGTGGGCGATCGGTTTCGCCGCGACGCAAGCCGCGATGTGGGTCCATGTGATCGCTGGCCTGGCCTTGGCCGTCATCGCCGCGATCCGGATCTGGTCCCAGAGCGGCAGGTCCTTTTCGGCGGCGTAGCGAGGGAGGCGGCCCGGCTGCCGGTCGGGCCGCCCGCACCCGCCATTGCCCTGGCCCGCCTGTCTTCCGGCTTCGCGCGCAAACTGCTTCCCTCGGCGCCTGAACGGTTCTAGAGTTCCGGTCCGATCCTTGCTGTTTCCCCGATAGTGGACATGAACCGGAAAACTCAATTCAACATCTGGTACTGGATTGCTGCCTTTTTCATCCTGATGGCATTCCAGTATGTCCTGACCACCGCGACCCAGATCGTCGAGATCCCCTACAGCCAGTTCGAATCCTATCTCCAGCAGGGGCAGATCGCCGAGGTGGCGGTTTCGGACCGGTTCATCCAGGGCACCTTCCGGGAGCCGGTCGACGGCAAGTCGATATTCATCACGACCCGCGTCGAGCCGGATCTGGCCCGGGAGCTGCAGGAACACGGGGTCGTCGTTACCGGCGAGATCGAGAGCACCTTCCTGCGCGACCTGCTTTCCTGGATCGTTCCGGTCGCCCTCTTCGCCGGTATCTGGATCTTCATGCTCCGCCGCATGGGCGGCGGCATCGGCGGCGGACTGATGCAGATCGGCAAGTCCAAGGCAAAGGTCTATGTGCAGTCCGACACGGGCGTGACCTTCGCCGATGTCGCGGGCGTCGACGAGGCCAAGGAGGAACTTCGGGAAATCATCGAGTTCCTGAAAAATCCCAAGGAGTACGGGCGGCTTGGCGGCCGGATGCCCAAGGGGGTCCTGCTGGTCGGGCCGCCGGGCACCGGCAAGACGCTGCTGGCGAGGGCAGTGGCCGGCGAGGCCGGCGTCCCCTTCTTCTCGATATCCGGATCCGAGTTCGTCGAGCTGTTCGTGGGCGTCGGCGCGGCGCGCGTGCGCGACCTGTTCGAGCAGGCACGGGCCAGGGCCCCGGCAATCATCTTCATCGACGAGCTCGATGCGCTTGGCCGGGCGCGCGGTATCGGCCCGATGGCAGGCGGGCATGACGAGAAGGAGCAGACGCTGAATCAGCTTCTCGTCGAGCTGGACGGGTTCGATCCGTCGACCGGCCTGGTGCTGCTGGCGGCCACGAACCGGCCGGAGATCCTCGATCCGGCACTCCTGCGCGCCGGCCGCTTCGACCGGCAGGTCCTGGTCGATCGCCCGGACAAGCTCGGCCGCATCCAGATTCTCGGCGTGCATCTGAAGAAGGTGAG
>CAYLSN010000268.1:0-3384 GCA_964386015.1 uncultured Rhizobiaceae bacterium
AGCGTCCGTCATAGCGGGGCGGGCGCCCGTCGATCCGCGCCTGTTCGCGCATCGCCGCCAGCTCTTCCGGCGTGGCATAGCAGCGATAGGCCTTGCCGGCGGCGAGCAGCTGCTCCGCGACCTCGCGGTGCCGGCCGGCGCGTGCATATTGCGAGATCGGCTCGCCGTCCCAGTCGAGGCCGAGCCAGCTCAGCCCGTCGAGAATGGCCCGGGTCGCCTCCTCGGTGGAGCGCTCGCGGTCGGTATCCTCGATGCGCAGCAGCATCCTGCCGCCCGTTCGTCTGGCATAGAGCCAGTTGAACAGCGCGGTGCGGGCGCCGCCAATATGCAGGAAGCCGGTAGGCGAGGGGGCAAAGCGCGTGACGATGGGCTGGGGCATCGGATACCTGTCTGCGGAACTGGATCTGCCGCGCTGGCGCGGCGCTCGTGCCTGATGTAGCATCCTCGCACCGGGGCGCAAGTCATCCGGCGCAACAGCCGGGCGGGGGGATGATGGAAAGGCCTGAAACCGGGTCGCTCGGCGCGGCCCCGGCAGCGCGATCGCGGCGCGGTCGTGCCGGCCGCGGCTCGCGGCGCTTCGTTGGTCTGTTCGATGTGCTGGCGCAGGAGGCGGCGTGCGGAACGCCGTTCCTGCTGGCGCCGGCCATGTTCGGCGCCGGGGTTCTGCTCGCCTACGGGCAGGCATGGCGCGGCCCGCTGCCGGGGGCGCTCCTCGTCCTCCTCCTGGTCTGCGCCTGGCAGGGCAGGGGGGCCGGGCGCACCCTGGCGATCGCGATTCTGCTCGTCACCGCCGGCTGGCTGCGGACCGAGATGCATGTGACCCGCCTCGCCACGCCCATGCTCGGCTCGCCGGCAACCGCCCGGCTGACCGGGCGCATCGTCCGGATCGAGCCGACCCGTTCGGGCAAGTGGCGCCTGACGCTCGAGGTGGCGGAAACGGACCGGCCGCGGCTGCGTCACGCTCCGGCAAGGGTGAGGATCGTCGCGGCCAGCCTGCCGCCGGGGGCGGCGCCTGGCCGGCTGGTGCGCGGGCCGGCGCGCCTGTTTCCCGTTCAGGGGCCGGTCCGGCCCGGTGGCTACGACTTTTCCTTTCGCGCCTATCATGACGGCATCGGCGCCGGCGGCTATTTCCTGGGCATGCCGGCACTGCTCCCCGGCGCCGGCCCGCCGGGCCTGTCGGCCCGGATATGGGCGGCCATCGAACGGATCCGCTTCCTGCTGGCAGAGCATATTCGCAGCCGCCTCCCCGGACCCGAGGGCGAACTCGCCAATGCCCTCGTTACCGGCATGCAGTCCGGCATCGACGAGGCGACGCAATCGGCGCTGCGCGTGTCGGGCCTCGCACATATCCTTTCGATCTCCGGCCTGCACATGGCCCTGGTCGCCTGGCTGGTGATGGCAGCGATACAGTCCGCCGCAGCGCTCGCGCCATCCTTTGCCTCCGCCCGGCCGGTACGCAAATGGGCCGCGGGCGCCGCCCTTGCCGCGGTGATGCTCTATCTGGCAGTGTCGGGAGCCGCCATCGCCACGATCCGTTCCGCACTGATGCTGTCGGTCATGCTGGTCGCCATCCTTGCCGACCGCCCCGCCATCACCCGGCGCAATCTCGCGCTGGCCGCCCTGGCGGCGCTGATTCTCTTCCCCCACGAACTGCTCAATCCGGGCTTCCAGATGTCCTTCGCCGCAACGGCGGCGCTGGTCGCGGCATATCGCGTCTGGTCCGACCGGCGCATTGCGCGCGGCGAGGTTCCCCGCTCGCGGGCAATGCGTGCCGGCGGGTGGGTGCTGAAGGGGGCGGCCGGACTCGCCCTGACCTCGCTGGTGGCGGGTCTCGCCACGGCGCCGTTCGCCGCCTGGCACTTTCATCGGCTGGCGCCGCTCGGCATCTTCGCCAATGTCGCGGCCATGCCGGTCGTGTCCGTGGCGATCATGCCGCTGGCGCTGCTTGGCGCCCTGCTCGCGCCGACCGGGCTCGACGGGCCGGCCTTCCTGCTGCTCGGAAAGGCGATCTCGCTGGTTGTCGCCATTGCCGCCTGGTTTGCCGCCCGCACGCCCTTCGACGCGGTCGGCGCCATTTCCGCCGCCTCGCTGCTGTGGGCAGCCTCGGGCCTGATCCTGCTGACCATGCTGTCGACCTCGCTGCGGCTGCTCGGCCTGCCGTTCCTCGCACTGTCGCTGTGGTCGGCCGGCGCGCGCGACCTGCCGGATATTCTGGTCAGCGAGGATGCGAGGATCGTGGCAGTGCGAACCGGCGGCGTTCTGGCGGCGAATCCTGCCGATGCCGGCTCCTTCACCCTGCGCGTCTGGCAATATGCCGCCGCCGCGCCGCTGGCGGAGAAACCCGCCTTTGGCTGCGTGGAGGGGCTGTGCCGGCTGCAACTGCCGGATGGCGCCGTCATCGCCCATGCCGCGACCGCGAAGGCCGCGGCGGCAGCCTGCGACGGCGCACGGGTGATCGTCGTCGCCGAGCCGGGTTCCGGCCGGGTCTGCCCCGGCGCCCGTCCCCTGCCGCTGGTGCTGACGGCAGGGGAGCTGGCGCTCAGCGGCGCGGCCGAGATCCGGCTGCGCACGGGGGAGATACGCCATGCCATTGCCTTGCCGTGGCGTCCGTGGCACGCTCACCGGGCATGGTCGCGGACTGCCCGCGGCCTGCCCGAACGCGTCAATTCCGGAAAACCGTTCCGAGGACAGCCAAAGAGGCGGGAATGATTTTGCGCGAAACAACGGTTTCCCGGCATGCCGGTCTTTGACGCTATGGTTGCAATGGCGCAGGATAGCCACAATCGCCTTGCCGATGCCTTCCATGTCGTCCCGTCGTCTGCGCGCCACCGGCGCCACGCGGCGGGCCGGGCGGGGAAGGGCGGTCGCCGCTGATCCAGAAGGGAATGATCATGTCTCAACGAACACCTGCATTCGACACGCTGGCAGTACATGCCGGAGCCCGGCCCGATCCGACCACGGGCGCACGGGCGACCCCGATCTACCAGACCACCTCCTTCGTCTTCGAGAGCGCCGATCACGCCGCCTCGCTGTTCGGGCTGCAGGCGTTCGGCAACATCTACACCCGGATCATGAATCCGACCCAGGCCGTGCTGGAGGAGAAGCTGGCGGCGCTCGAGGGCGGCACCGCCGCACTGGCCACTGCCTCCGGCCATGCCGCGCAGATGCTCGTCTTCCATACGCTGATGCGCCCGGGTGAGAACTTCATTGCCGCCCGCAAGCTCTATGGCGGCTCCATCAACCAGTTCGGCCACGCATTCCGCAATTTCGGCTGGGAGGTGCGCTGGGCCGACACCGACGACATTGCCAGCTTCGAGCGGCAGATCGACGCGCAGACCCGCGCCATTTTCGTCGAAAGCCTCGCCAATCCGGGCGGCACCTTCG
>CAYLSN010000269.1:0-2475 GCA_964386015.1 uncultured Rhizobiaceae bacterium
GCCGCGATTGACCTCGGCCTGCATGTCGCCATGCGTGGCGACCACCTGCCCGTCCCTGACACCGACCATCACGCCGCAGCCCGTGCCGCAGAAACGGCATGGCGCCTTCGACCACCTGATCTGCAGCGCTCCGACGCCGCCCGGGACCGGCTGGCCGGCCGCCGGCACGGCAATCCCTGCCGCGCTCGCCGCCACCGCCACCGCCTGGGCCTTGATGAGGTCGCGTCTCGTCAGGGAAGAAGTCATGTCTCGCCCTCGGCATGTTCATAAACCATGTTGGCGGCCAGCACGCCGTCCAGCCGGGATATCGCGAGCAGAGTCTCGCCCAGCGCGCCGCTGTCCGGGCCCTCGATCGTGACCACGATGCGCGAGCCTTGCGCGGCATGGACCTCGACGCCCCGCATGGCGTGCAGCCCGGCGGTCACCTCGGCGAGGCGAGCCGGCAGGGCGAGGACGACGGCACTGGAAATATGGTGCCGCTCAGGTTGCGGGCCGGTCAGGAACCGGCGCCTGCTGATCGGAGCCGAAGTCATGTTCATCCTCCCGGCGGGCCGGGCGGCCCGAATATGATCTGCCACATCCAGACGAGAAAGCCATAGCCGCCGACCACGCCGACGGCGACGATCGGCCAGATGCCGAAGGCAAGCACGAGGAAGGCGATCAGTTCCCGCCGGCGCCGGGCAGGTACGGCCTCCTCTTCCGTTCCAGCAGGGGTCATGACTGCCTCATGGTCCCGGATCGCCGGGCTGGCGTGCCCGGACCTGGGGAGAGGCTAGAGCCTTTCAACCCGAAATGGAAGCAGTTTGCTGGCGCCCGAACGAAGGAGGCCGCAGCCAGCTACCGCATTGTCGCAGGCAGGCGGAGGCCGCTTCGTGGTAAGGTCTGCCGGGCCGGATCCGCTGGCGGCGAGCGGTCAGGCGGGGAGCCAGATCGCGGCAAATTCGTGATCAAATGCAGTAGGAAGCGCCGGGAATCTCCGATGCGCCTTCCACATATTGCCGCGCAAATGCTTGATGTACTGGCATTGACAGTCGCAGCCACGCCTCCATAAAATATGATCAAATCCAGCAGAAGCCGTTGGCAGGCTGCTGCCGTTCGCCTTGGTGTTTTGTCGAGACAATTCGTGCCGATAGAGGCAAGATGTGCACGGGAAGGATGGGAGGAACAATCATGCAAGCAGTCTTGAAGCCCGGTCTGCGCAAGCTGGCCATCGTCCTTGGAACGAGCCTCGCGCTCGGGGGCAGCGCTCTGGCGCAGACGACCCTGCGCGTAGTGCCCCAGGGGGACCTGACGATTCTCGATCCCGTGTGGAGCTCGGCAAATGTCACCCTGCTGCACGGCTACATGATCTACGACACGCTGTTTTCGCTCGATGCGGATTTCGAGCCGCAGCCGCAGATGGTCGGGGAGCATTCCGTCTCGGAAGACGGCCGCACCTACGAGTTCACCCTGCGCCCCGGCCTGAAATGGCATGACGGCAAGCCGGTGACTTCGGCGGACGTCGTCGCTTCGCTGCAGCGCTGGGGCAAGATCGACGACGAAGGCAAGCTGATCTTCTCGATCACCGAATCGCTCGAGCCTTCGGGCGAGAATTCGGTGCGCTGGGTGCTCACCCAGCCCTACAGCAATCTCCTGCGCAACCTCGCCAAGATCGCTGCCTCGCCCGCCTTCATCATGCCGGCGGAAGTCGCCGCCTCCGATCCGGGCACGCCCATCGAGAGCACGATCGGCTCGGGCCCGTTCGTCTTCCAGCGCGACGAATGGGCGCCGGGCAGCAAGGTCATCTATACCCGCAACGAGGATTACGTGCCGCGCGACGAACCCGCGAGCATGCTGGCCGGCGGCAAGAGGGCGGAGGTGGACCGGGTCGAATGGGTCTATATCGGCGATCCGGTCACCGAGGTGTCGGCATTGCAGAGCGGCGAGATCGACCTCATCGAGATCGTCGCCGCCGATCTGGTGCCGCAGCTGCGCAATGACGCGAACATCGTCGCCAAGGCGCGCGATCCGCTGGGCTCCATGCTGCTGATGCGTCCCAACACGCTGCATCCGCCGTTCAACCACCCGAAGGGCCGGCAGGCGCTGCTCTACCTGGATGACCAGGAAGCCTACATGACCGCGATGATGGGCGACGACGAATTGTGGTCGACCTGCGATTCGCTGCTCTATTGCGGAACGTCGTCCTATTCGAATGCCGGCGAGATCGAGGTCGGCGGCGAGCCGGACATCGAGAAGGCAAGGCAGCTCTTCCAGGAGGCCGGCTACAAGGGCGAGCTGGTCGCCGTGCTGCAGGCGACGGACCACGCGACTTCGGTCGCCGCCGAGGTGGCGGCAGACTATCTGCGCCAGGCAGGCCTCAATGTCGAGCTGCGCCCCATGACCTGGAGCCAGCTCCTCGCCACCCGTTCCAACAAGTCGCGCCCGGAGGAAGGCGGCTGGAGCCTGTTCATGACGCGCTGGGAAGGCGCGCTCATC
>CAYLSN010000269.1:2485-3350 GCA_964386015.1 uncultured Rhizobiaceae bacterium
AGATCTCTTCATCTTTGACCGCAAATTGAATGTTCATCAATCCGATGACGTTCAGCGCCATCGGCACCGGCTGCGAATCCGCATGGTTCGGCTGGCCGTGCGATGAGGAGGTCGAGCGCCTGCGCCGCGAATGGGCCCTCGAGGGCGATCCCGCCAGGCAGAAGGAAACGCTGGACAAGCTCCATGCCCGGCTGGTCGAGGTGGTGCCGATCGTCAATCTCGGGCTGACGAACTCGCTCAGCGCCTGGCGCAACAATGTGACCGGCGTCATCGATGCTCCGGTGCTGGTGCTGTGGAACGTCGGAAAGAACTGATGCCGGGCGCTCCCGGATCGGGGCGCCTGCGCTTGCGGGGAGATGACCGTCAGGGGAGAGGAAATGCGGGTCTTCATATTCTCCTGGCTGCATGAATCGCATTCCTTCGCGGCGCCGACCGGAATCGGCGCCTTCGAGAAGGGCGGTGCGATCCTGCGGGGCAGGGCGGTCCTGGACCAGCTTGCCGGGACCAATACCGAATGGGGCGGCGTCATCGACGTGGCCGCAAGGCATGGCTGGACGCTGCTGCCCTCCATCGCCGCCAGCGCGACGCCATCCGGTCCGGTGAGTGACGCTGCGGCATCGGCCCTGCTCGACGCGGTCATGGCCGATCTGGAGGCGGCGAAGCCCTTCGGGGCAGTCGTCGCCATCCTGCATGGCGCCATGCAGACCGTGAGCCGGGAGGATGCGGAAGGCTGGATCCTGACCCGGCTGCGCGAGGCCGTGGGACCGCGGATCCCGATTGCCGTCACCCTCGATCCGCACGCCAATGTGACGCCGGCAATGGTCGATGCCGCCGACCTCATCGTGCCCTACCGGACGACGCCGCA
>CAYLSN010000270.1:0-3322 GCA_964386015.1 uncultured Rhizobiaceae bacterium
GTGTACTCGCCGGCGATGACCGACTTCATCTTCATGGTGCGCGATACCTCCTACATGTTCGTCACCGGTCCGGACGTGGTCAAGACCGTCACCAATGAAAGCGTCACCGCCGAGGAACTCGGCGGCGCGCACATCCACACCACACGCTCGTCCATCGCCGACGGCGCCTATGACAATGATGTCGAGGCATTGCTGCAGATGCGACGGCTGATCGATTTCCTGCCGTCTTCCAATACGGCGCCGCTGCCGCAGATCGACTGCTACCAGCCGATCGATGAACCGGACCCTTCGCTGGACCGGCTGATTCCGGACAATGCCAACAAGCCTTACGACATCCGCGAGCTGATCCTGAAGACGGTCGATGAAGGCGATTTCTTCGAAATCCAGGAAAGCTTCGCGCGCAACATCGTCATTGGCTTCGGGCGCATCGAGGGAAGGACCACCGGCTTCGTCGCCAACCAGCCGATGGTGCTCGCCGGCGTGCTCGATTCGGACGCCTCGCGCAAGGCGGCTCGTTTCGTTCGCTTCTGCGACTGCTTCAATATTCCCATCGTCACGTTTGTCGACGTGCCCGGCTTCCTGCCCGGTACGGCGCAGGAATATGGCGGCCTGATCAAGCATGGCGCAAAGCTGTTGTTCGCCTATGGCGAGGCTACGGTGCCGAAAGTGACGGTCATCACGCGCAAGGCCTTTGGCGGCGCCTATGACGTCATGGCATCCAAGCATTTGCGCGGCGACATCAACTATGCCTGGCCGACGGCCCAGATTGCCGTCATGGGCGCAAAAGGAGCGGTCGAGATCATTTTCCGCAAGGATCTCGGCGATCCGGAAAAGATCGAAAAGCATACCAGAATGTACGAGGAGCGCTTTCTGTCGCCCTTCATCGCGGCGGAACGCGGCTACATCGACGAAGTGATCATGCCGCACTCGACGCGCCCCCGTATCGCCCGTGCACTGCGCATGCTGCGCAAGAAGGAGCTAACCAATCCGTGGAGGAAACACGACAATATTCCCCTGTGAGGTGCGCCTGCGCTGCGGCCAGGGCGGCCGCGGCCGCCCTCGCCTGCCTCCTGTCCTGCGCCGCCGCCCAGGCAATCGAGCTGAAACCGCACAAGGACCGGCTGTTCGCCTATCCGTCCATCCTCGCCGAAAGCATGGGCGGGCGCTATCTGGTCATCGACTACGATGAAAGGCGGGACATCGACCGCCGCGACGAGATCCCCGAACGGCGCGTGCATGGCCAGTATGTTTCCCTCAAGGTTCGGCGGATGCAGACGGAAGTATCGAACGGCACCTTCGCGTGGTTCGCGGTCGGCAATTGGACAAAACCCGCCATCATCACGCTCTATGTCCATGGCAAGGGCGGCAATCGCAACCAGGGAGTCAACGATTTCAGCTTCGGCGGCAATTTCAACCGCATCAAGAACCTGATGGCGGAGAATGGCGGCCTGTATCTTTCGCCCGACGTGACCGGCTTCGACGTGCAGGGCGCGCGAAACATCGCGGAAATCCTGCGCCATTATCATCGCCTGGCGCCGCTGGCTCCGGTCATTGTCGCCTGCGGCTCCATGGGCGCGATGATCTGCTACCACCTCGCCGCCGACCGGGAAATGACGCCGATCATTCGCGGCTATCTGCTCCTCGGCGCTCCGCCGGACGATTCGATCTTCCGTTCGCCCGCCTTCCAGGCAAGAACCCCGGTCTTCATCGGCCACGGCTCGGCCGACCGCGTCTATCCGATCGACTCGGTCGAAAAATTCTTCCGCAAGTTCGAGAAACGCTCGCCCGGCTACCCTGTCCGCCTGCACCGCTTCGAGACCGGCACCCATGGTACCCCCATCCGCATGACCGACTGGCGGCTGGTGCTGAACTGGATTGTGCGGAACCGCTCGTGATCCGAACCGGAGTTCAGGGGGTCATGTCCGGTCCCTGAACTTGTTCGTGATCGGATATCTTCTGTCGCGACCGAAGTTCTTGCGGCTGATCTTGACACCGGGAGCCGATTGCCTGCGCTTGTACTCGGCAACATAGAGGAGATGCTCGACGCGATGCACCAATTCGCGATCGTGCCCCCGCGCCACGATTTCGTCGACGCCGCGCTCTTCCTCGATCAGGCATTGCAGGATGTCGTCCAGCACCTCGTAGGGCGGCAGGGAATCCTGATCGGTCTGGCCGGGCCGCAGCTCTGCCGATGGCGCCTTTTCCAGAATACTGGCCGGGATCACCTCGCCGGCCGGACCGCGTCCGCCACGCGGCAGATTGCGGTTGCGCCAGCGTGACAGCGCATAGACCTGCGTCTTGTAGAGGTCCTTGATCGGATTGAACCCGCCATTCATGTCGCCGTAAAGCGTCGCATAGCCAACCGACATTTCCGACTTGTTGCCCGTCGTCACCAGCATCGGCCCGAACTTGTTGGACACGGCCATGAGCATGGTGCCGCGTGCCCGGCTCTGCAGGTTCTCCTCTGTGACATCCTCATTGGTGCCGGCGAAAAGCGGCCGCAAGGCCTCGTTCAAGCCCTGCACCGCCGTCTCGATCGGCAGCACATCATAGCGGCATCCCAGGGCCCTGGCGCAGTCGGCGGCATCCTCCAGCGATTGATCCGCCGTATAGCGGTACGGCAACATGATGGCGTGGACACGCTCGGGTCCGAGCGCATCGACCGCCAGCGTCGCACAGATTGCGGAATCGATCCCTCCGGACATTCCGAGGACCACGGACCCGAACCCATTCTTGTCGACATAGTCGCGCAGGCCGAGCATGCAGGCGAGGTAATCCGCTTCTTCCGCTCCGCACGGCGCCTGCCTCGGCGCGGAAACGCAGCGCCAGCCATCTTCGAGACGCTGCCATTGTGTCACCGCCACCGTTTCCTCGAACTGGCCAAGCTGCATGGCAAGCGACCGGTCCGGATTCAACGCAAAGGAACCGCCGTCGAAGACCAGCTCGTCCTGCCCGCCGACCTGGTTGGCATAGAGGATCGGCAGGCCGCTCTCGACCACCTGCCGCACCACCACCTGCTGGCGCAGATCGAGCTTGCCGCGCTGGTAGGGCGAGCCATTGGCCACCAGAATGAGCTCGGCGCCGCTCTCGGCAAGCGTCTCGCAAATGCCGAGATCGCCCCATATATCTTCGCAAATGGGCAGGCCGATGCGCACGCCGCGGAAATTCGCCGGTCCCGGAACCGGGCCTGGCGCAAAGACGCGCTTCTCGTCGAACTCGCCATAATTGGGCAGGTCGACCTTGTAGCGCTCGGTCTGCACGGCGCCGGCATCCAGCAGGGCCAGCGCATTGTAGATCCGGCCATCGCGCCGCAAGGGCACGC
>CAYLSN010000271.1:0-3317 GCA_964386015.1 uncultured Rhizobiaceae bacterium
CAGAAGACCGAGGACATGATCAATACCGTCGTGCGCCAGATCGCCTTCTACGAAATCGAGCGCAATGTGCATGCCGAACGCAGGTCCGGCGAACTGACCTCCGGCAGGATCGGCGAGATCTGGCTCGAGATCCAGGCGGAGAGCCTCGGGCCGGCCATCGCCCTCGGCGAGGGCTACGAGACCTACTGGACCTATATTCCGCATTTCATTCACTCGCCCTTCTATGTCTACGCCTACGCTTTCGGCGACTGCCTGGTGAACTCGCTCTTCGCGGTCTATCAGGCCAATGCCGAGGGCTTCCGCGACAAGTATCTCGATCTGCTTCGCGCCGGCGGCACCCGCCACCATCGCGAGCTGCTTCTGCCTTTCGGCCTCGACGCTTCCGACCCGGGCTTCTGGCAAAAGGGTCTCAGCGTCATCGAGGGCCTGATCGACGAGCTCGAGGGGATGGAATAGGCTGTCGCGACCCATGCCGTCTCCTGCCTCTTTATCGCGCGCCAGACTTGTGCTTAGCTTCTCGGCCGACGGGGGGCACGCATGAGCGCAGCGGAATTTCCGATCCACGGCGTCATCCCGGGGCCGGTCGTCATGATCGGCTTCGGCTCGATCGGGCGCGGCACGCTTCCCCTCATCGAGCGGCATTTCCGCTTCGACCGTTCGCGGATGGCGGTGGTCGACCCGCTGCCGGACGAGCGCGGCCTGCTTGCCCGCCGCGGCATCCGCCACGTTCAGCAATCGGTGACCCAGGAGAATTACCGCCAGCTGCTGACGCCGTTGCTGACGGCGGGAGACGGACAGGGCTTCTGCGTCAACCTCTCGGTCGACACTTCCTCGGTCGATCTCATGCGGCTCTGCCGTTCCCTCGGTGTCCTGTACATCGACACGGTCAACGAGCCCTGGCCCGGATTCTATTTCGACCCGCAGGCTTCTCCGGCGAGCCGGACCAACTACGCCCTTCGGGAAATGACCCTGACGGAGCGGCGGCGCCACCCGGGCGGGACGACTGCCATTTCCTGCTGCGGCGCCAATCCGGGCATGGTGTCCTGGTTCGTCAAGGAAGCGCTGATGCAGCTCGCGGCCGATCTCGGCGCGGCGGTGGCGGAGCCGGGTGACCGTGCCGGCTGGGCCCGGCTGATGATGCAGCTGGGAGTCAAGGGCATCCATATCGCCGAACGGGACACGCAACGGGCGCGGACCCCGAAGCCGCGCGGCGCGTTCTGGAACACCTGGTCGGTCGAGGGCTTCATCGCCGAGGGGCTGCAGCCGGCCGAGCTGGGCTGGGGAACCCACGAGAAATGGATGCCGGAGAATGCGCGCGAGCACGATGAAGGCAGCCTCGCCAGCATCTATCTGGAGCAGCCCGGCGCCGCGACCCGCGTGCGCAGCTGGTGCCCGACGCCGGGACCGCAATTCGGCTTTCTGGTGACGCACAACGAATCGATCTCCATCGCCGACTATTATTCGCTGCGCGAGGACGGACGGCTGCTGTACCGGCCCACCTGCCACTATGCCTATCATCCTTGCGACGAGGCGGTGCTTTCCCTGCACGAAATGTTCGGCAGCGGCGTGCCGCAGCCGGTGCAGCACGTGCTGGAGGAGGACGAGCTCGAGGACGGGATCGATGAGCTCGGCGTCCTGCTCTACGGCCATGCCCGCAATGCCTACTGGTACGGTTCGCGGCTGTCGCTGGCGGAAGCGCGCCGCCTTGCCCCCTACCAGAGCGCCACCGGCCTGCAGGTCAGTTCCGCCGTCATCGCCGGCATGACATGGGCGCTGCGCAACAGGGAGGCAGGAATCGTCGAGGCCGACGAGATGGATCACCGGCTCTGCCTCGAGGTGCAGCGCCCCTATCTCGGTCCGGTGGAAGGCCACTATACCGATTGGACGCCGCTTCAGCACCGCCCGGGCCTCTTCCCGGAAGATGCGGACCTCGATGACCCGTGGCAATTCCGCAATATACTCGCAAGATGGTGAGTAATTCCGTGGCGCTCCGGGCAACCGACTTGCATTTGATTGGCGAAACCTGCAAGATTCCGCCATCGATCGGAGCAAGGAGCCGGAAGATGACTTTTGCACGCATCGCCGCCGCACTGACCGCCACGGCCCTGATGGCAGGCTGCGTCGCCGGTCCGCCCATTGGCGGGCCTGCCCTGACCGGCATAGAGGGCGAGTGGATCAGCCTCGATGGCGTTGCCGTTTCCACTTTCTCCGGCGGCCAGATGCGCAGCACGGCGACCGATACCGGGCGCCTGCTCTCCACCGGCACCTATCGCTTCGTCGACCGGAACCTGGTCGAGGTGACGATCCATTCGGTGATCCGGCAGAGCACGATCCGCGCCAATTGCGCGCTGGTCGACCGCCGTCAGCTCAACTGCACGAACGAGACCGGGCAGCAGTTCGGCCTGGTGCGCCGCGCCTGAGCCGACACGCCGGGCGCCACCGGCCGCGAAACGGCGCCTGCGCCGGGCGCAACCCAGCCATTCGCGGCTTTTCTTCCCCGTCCGGATGGCCTATCTGAGCTTCAGCAGAAACGGATGGGCAAGCCGATGGATGCGGGACCGATGACATCGCCGGAGACGGGCGCCCTGGCGGGCACCGGCGCAAGGACGGGAGTGCTCCTCGTCAATCTGGGCACGCCGGACGGCACCGGCTTTGTCCCGATGTGGCGCTACCTGCGCGAATTCCTCATGGATCGCCGCGTCATCGAATGGCCGCGCTCGATCTGGTACCCGATCCTGTTCGGCATCGTCCTGAATACGCGGCCGCGCAAGTCCGGCCACGCCTACGAGACGATCTGGAACCGCGAACTCGACGAATCGCCGCTGCGCACCTGCACGCGCTCGCAGGCCGGGAAGCTGGCGGAGCAGCTGGCCGACCTGCCGGACGTCGCGGTCTACTGGGCCATGCGCTATGGCAGGCCGTCCATCGCCGCCGTGCTCGACCGCATGCTGGCGGATGGCTGCCGCCGGGTCGTCATGATCCCGCTCTACCCGCAATATTCGGCCAGCACGACGGCGACCGTGAACGACAAGCTGTTCGACGCGCTGAAGCGGCTGCGCTGGCAGCCGGCCCTGCGCATCGCCCCGCCCTGGTATGACGATCCGCTCTATATCGAGGCGCTGGCCCGTTCGATCGAGACCCATATTGACGGGCTCGGCTACGAGCCGGAAGTGGTGATCGCCTCCTATCACGGCATACCGGTCTCCTATTCGCGAAAGGGAGATCCCTATCGCGAGCAGTGCCTGGAGACGACGCGCCTGCTGCGCCAGCGCCTCGGCTGGGGCGAGGACCGGTTGATCTCCTGCTTCCAGTCGCGC
>CAYLSN010000272.1:0-3309 GCA_964386015.1 uncultured Rhizobiaceae bacterium
GCTCCACATAGACGGTCTCATGCGTCTTGATGAGCATGTCGGAAACGGTCTCGTCCTGCAGGAGCGGTTCGAGCGGACCGAGGCCCAGCATCTCGTCGGAGACTTCGGAAACCAGCTGGTCGAGTTCGCGCGCGTTCAGCGGGAAGGAACGTTCGCGGATGAACTGGCGCACGACCTCGCGGATTTCCGAAGCCAGCTCCTCGCGCGGCAGCTCGTCGAGCAGGGCAAGGTTGAATTCGTTGAGCAGATGCTGGTGCAGGTCGACCTTGAGGCTGATGTAGCGGTCCTGCGCGCGCTGCACCTCGTTCTTGACCGGCTGCTCCGGTTCGGGCGCCGGCGCGAGGATGACGGGTTCGACCGGCACGCCAGTCGGCCCTGGCTTGCCTTTCGATGCCCTGATCGGCTTGGAGCGGCTGAACCGGTTGAACATGCGACGAATGGCCCCCGACAAAGGCTGGCTATAGCCGATTTCCGGCCCGTAAGTCAGCGTTGAGTACTAAAAAGCAACAGAGGTCAGACAAAATGACGCAGCCGGCCACGTTCCGTCTTGATTTCGATTGTCGAAGCGGCCGCAGGCCACTATGTGAGACAGGTAATGCAGAACATGCATTCGTTTCGGGTAACAGGCAAGAGTGTGGGGACACAGCATGTCAAGAATTGTTAATACCTTCAAGAGCTTTCGCGACGATGAGGAAGGCGCCGCGCTGGTCGAATACACCATTCTCATCGGGATTATCGCCGTGGCAGTAATCGGGACGATCGTTCTCGTTGGGGAATGGATGGGTGAAAAGTGGGAAGGCTTGAAGACGGGCCTGGAAATCGAGGGCTGAGGCCAGGCTTCCAATCAAGCTTAGCTCATCAATAAACATCCTCCATGCGCAATCTGCTGGTCATGACGGCGGTCGCCGTCTTCTTTGGCGCGCTTGCCGTCGTGGGCGTGCGCGTCCTTCTCGAGGGCCAGCGCGCATCGGCAAGTGTTGCGACACAGGAAACCCGACCCGTCTCGACCATCGTCGTGGCGGGCCGGGACATTGCCGCCGGCGCCCGCATCGCCCGCGCCGATCTGCGCGAGATTCCCTGGGCGGCGGAAGAGCGGCCGCAAGGTTCGCACCAGCGCATTGACGCCTTGCTGCAGGGCAATGCCCCGCTCTTCGCGCGCGTCGAACTGCCGGCGCTCCTGCCGGTGATCGATCGCGACCTGACGGGCGACCTCTCGCAGCTTCCGGCGGCGAGCCGACTTGCGCCGGGGCGCAAGGCGATGGCGATCCACCTCGACGAGAAGGTGGTAGCCGGCCAGCGGCTCGATGCCGACGACCGCGTCGACATTCTGATGACCCATACGGGATCGGGCAACGGAATGCCCTATGTCGACGTGATCCTCGAAGACATCCGGGTCCTGGCCGTCGACCGGCAGGCGGAGAACGGGGCGCAGCGCGGGCTGACGCTGGAAGTGACCACCGAGCAGGCGCAGATCCTGACGCTGGCGATGCGCAACGGGATCCTGTCCTTCATCCTGCGCGGAGCCGCCGTCGCGCCTGGCGAGGATCTTCGCCGCGTGACCCTGGACGATATCCTGGGTACCCAGCCATCTCCGGAGCCGGAGCCTGAGGTTCTTCCTCGGGAGGAACCAAGAAAGACATCCGTGCGGGTGAATCGCAAGGGGGGGAAGACCGACTATGACGTTGTCGTATCGCCGAGATAGGCATCAGGCGGGATGGCTCGCGGGGCTGCTGCTTGCCCTGCTGCTCGCCGTGCCGGGGCAGGCATTCGCTGCCAGGGACATCTTCCTCTCGATCTCCGCGCCGGGGACCCGTTCGCTGAGTGTCAGCAAGGGCCAGTCGCTGACGGTGACGACGAAGGAGCCGGTCATGGAACTCGTGGTCGGCGACTCCGAGATCGCCGACATCACGCCGCTCACCGACCGCTCCTTCTATATCATGGGTCGCACCTACGGCCGGACCAACATCGTCGCCTATGACGCGCAGGGCCGGGCGATCGGCGTCATCGATGTCGAGGTCACCGCCGATATCGAGGATCTCCGGCGCTCGCTGCGGCAATTGCTGCCCGGCGCCAATCTCAAGGTGCGGTCCATCAACGGCCAGATCCACCTGTCCGGCTCCGTGCCCGACGCGGTCATGGCCGAGCGTGCGGTGCGCATCGCGCGCGAATATGGCGCCGACAGCGTCATCAACGCCATTTCGGTGTCCGGATCGCAGCAGGTCATGCTGGAAGTGCGTTTCGTCGAGACCAGCCGCATCGCCGGGCGCGAGCTCGGCGTAAGCTGGGGCGCGTTCGGCAGGCGACAGACTTCCGTGACCGGCTCGGTGCTCTTTCCCGACCCGAAGGACCCCGATGTCATTCCGTTCAAGGGCCTGCTGCCGAGCGGCGCCGAACCCTTCGGCACGATGTTCGCGCGGTTGCTGAACGGCGGGGTTGCGGTGGATGTTCTCATCCAGGCGCTGGAGCAGAGGGGCCTGGCGCGGCGGCTGGCCGAGCCGAACCTGATCGCGCTTTCCGGCCAGACGGCAAGCTTCCTCGCCGGCGGCGAAGTGCCGGTGCCGACCGTGCGGCAGTCGGGCGAGGTGGCGGTCGAGTACAAGGAATATGGCATCCAGCTCGAATTCACGCCGGTCGTGCTCGAGAACGGCCTGATCAATCTTCGCCTCGAACCGGAAGTGAGCCAGGTCGATTTCAGCACCATGGTGCGCACGGGCGGCGTCGATGTGCCGGGCTTCACCAGCCGCAGGGCAAGCACGGTGATCGAGCTGCGCGACGGCCAGAGCTTCGCCATCGCCGGGCTTTATCAGTCGCTGGACAGCCGCAAGCAGAGCCAGCTGCCGTGGATCGGCAATGTGCCGATTCTCGGGGCGCTGTTCCGTTCGCAGTCCTTCCAGCGCGAGGAAACGGATCTGGTCATCATCGTGACGCCGCGCCTCGTTCGCCCGGCCGATCCGGGCACGGTGCTGGCGACGCCGCATGATTCCACGCGCGTCAGCTCGGATGTGGAGCTGTTCCTCATGGGCCAGCAGGAAGTCGGCCCGCCGCACATCCGCAAGGTCCTGGAAAACGCGCGCGATCTCGGGCCGCACGGCCACATCCTTCCCAGCTCGCACAAGGTTTCCAGCACGCGCAAGGTGAAGAAATGATCCGGGCAATTCCGTTGCTTCTCATGGCGCTTCTTGCCTCTGCTGCCTGCACCAATGCCGGCTCGGCGCGGCTCTCGCCGGCGCCCTACGACGTGCACGCGCACAACCGACATGTGCATGCGGCGGATCCGACCGGCTCGGCCGGGTTCAACCGGGTGATCCT
>CAYLSN010000273.1:0-3308 GCA_964386015.1 uncultured Rhizobiaceae bacterium
TGTCGGCGCCCGGAGTCTCGGCAGCCGGCGCGGCAGGAGCCCCGCCCTGGTCCGCATCCCCGGAATCGGCAGGCGTGGAGGTCTCTTCGGCCGGTTCCTGGGCAGGCTCGGCCGGCGCGGCATCCTCCGGCGCCGCGGCGTCGTCTCCGGCAGCACCGTCATCGGCCGCATCGCCGGCCGGTTCCGTCGCCGGCGTTACCTCGGCTCCGTCCGCCGCGTCGTCGCCAGCGCTGTCGGCAGGCGCGTCCGCCGCGGCATCGCCCGAAGCCGCATCGCCGCCCGCCGCATCGTCTCCGGCGGCATCGTCTCCGGCGGCATCAGCCGAGGGCAGCGGCGCCGGGCTGTCGGCCTGCTCCCGCAGATAGGCAATGAGATTGGCGCGATCCTGAAGCTTCGGCAGGCCGGCAAATCCCATGGAGGTGCCGGGCACGGTCCGGCGCGGCGACAGCAGGAAGGCGTTCAGATGCTCGTAGTCCCAGACGGGATTGCCGCTCTCGGCCTCCTGGCGCATTGCGGCGGAATAGTTGAAGTCGGCAACGGCGGCGACCTGGCGTCCGACGACATTCCAGAGATTCGGGCCGACGCGGTTCGGCCCGCCAGCGTCGACGGTATGGCAGGCGGCGCAGCGGCGGAAGACGGCTTCGCCCGCGGCGACATCGGCGCTGGCAAGCAGCGGGCTGACCGGCTCCGGCCCCGTATCGGCGGGGGCGCTGCCTCCCGCTTCAGGCTCTTCCGCCTCGATCGCGAAGCCGAATTGCTCCGGCGCATGGGCGGAGAAAAGCGCGTTCGAGACGATCGCGACCGAGAAGACGACGAACACCGTTCCCAGCACCGCACCGATGATCTTGTTCAATTGGAAAGAGTCCATGAATCCGCCGAAGCTCCTCAAATCATGCGCCGCTGCCATCCATGCGGGATCCTCCGGGCCGAATCCGCACCCAGCCCGGAATTGCGGCGGAAACTAGGGCTTTTGCTATCCGGTTGCAACACATATAAGGGCGAAAACCGGTGAGACTTTTTGCCACCGGCCCCGCATCCTACGAGCCCCCTGGCCGACCATGACCGCATTCGTTCTCATCCCCGCCCGCATGGCCTCCACCCGACTGCCGGGCAAGCCGCTCGCCGACATTGCCGGCCGCCCCATGATCGTGCATGTCGCCGACCGCGCGGCGAAAGCGGGCGCGGGGCGTGTCGTCGTCGCGACCGACAGCGAGGATATTGCGGCCGTCGTGCGCGCACACGGGCACGAGGCGCTGCTGACGCGCGCCGACCATCCTTCCGGTTCCGACCGCATCCACGAGGCGCTGTGCCGGCTGGATCCGCAAGGCAAGGCGGAATTCGCGGTCAATCTGCAGGGGGATCTGCCGGCCATCCCGCCGGGCCAGATCGCGGCCGTGGCGCGGGCGCTCGAGGCAAGCGGCGCAGATCTCGCGACGCTCGGCGCGACGATCGCCGACCCGGCGGAAGTCACGAACCCGAATGTCGTCAAGATCGTCGGCTCGCCCATGCGCGACGGCCTGCTGCGCGCGCTCTACTTCACGCGCGCCGCCGCGCCGTGGGGCGAGGGTCCGCATATTCATCATATCGGCATCTACGCCTGGCGCCGCGAGGCGCTGGACAGGTTCGTGGCGTTGCCGCCCTCCGGCCTCGAACGGCGCGAGCGGCTCGAGCAGCTGCGCGCGCTGGAGGCGGGGATGACGATTGCCGTGGCGATGGTCGATGAGGTACCGGTCGGCGTCGACACGCCCGAGGACTTGGAGCGCGTGCGCGCGATGCTTGCAAGAGGCTGACACAGCATGGGAACCAACAGGATCTCCTATCAGGGCGAACCCGGGGCAAATTCGGATACTGCCTGCCGCAATGCCTATCCGGACATGGAGCCGCTGCCGTGCCCCACTTTCGAGGATGCCTTCCTGGCGCTGGAGAACGGCGAGGCGGATCTCGCCATGATTCCGATCGAGAACACGCTGGCAGGGCGGGTGGCGGACATTCACTACCTGCTGCCGCAGACGAAGCTGCACATCGTCAACGAGTATTTCCTGCCGATCCATTTCCAGCTGATGAGCCTGCCCGGCACGCGTCTCTCGGACATCCGCTCGGTGCACAGCCATGTGCACGCGCTGGGGCAATGCCGCAGGATCATCCGCGAGCATGGCTGGAAACCGGTCGTCGCCAGCGACACGGCGGGGGCGGCAAGGCTGGTGGCCGAAGCCGGCGACCGGAGCATGGCCGCGCTCGCTCCGCGCCTGGCCGCCGAACTCTACGGGCTGGAGATCCTGGCGGAGGATGTGGAAGATTCGGAGAACAATGTCACGCGCTTCATTGTCCTTTCGCGCGAACCTTCGTGGGCGCCGCGCGGCGGCGAGGTCATGACCAGCTTCATCTTCAGGGTGCGCAATATCCCCGCGGCGCTCTACAAGGCGCTGGGCGGATTCGCCACCAACGGCATCAACATGACCAAGCTGGAAAGCTACCAGACGGGCGGGAAGTTCTTTGCCTCGCTGTTCTATGCCGATGTCGCCGGCCATCCGGAAGACCACAATCTCGCCCTCGCCTTCGAGGAGCTCGGCTTCTTCTCGCGGGACATGCGCATTCTCGGAGTCTATCCGGCCCATCCATTCCGGGCGACGCAGGCGGAGGATGTCGAGTAGGGCGCCGTTCGCCGCCGCCGGCGCCGGCGCGGCCGGCCGTTGCCTCGCTCAGAATGCGTTGCGCAGCGTTTCGACGAATTCCCGCAGACGGTCCGGCGCATAGCGCTCCGGCTGGCCGAACCCCCAGACCGGCCCCGGCCAGTTGGGATCGTCCACCTTGCGGCCGACGACATGGACGTGCAGCTGCGGCACGACATTGCCGAGCGCGCCGGTATTGATCTTGGTGCAGCCGGAACATGCCTTGAGCGTCGCGGCCACCAGATTGGTCTCGAAGGTGAGCATGGCCTGGTCGAGCGGCTGCAGGTCGTGCACCTCGGTGATACGCGGGCGCTGCGGGATCAGGATGAGCCAGGGCCAGCGCCGGTCATTCATCACCCGCAGCTCGCATAGCCCGAGCTGAAGCACATGCACGCTGTCGCGTCGCAGGCGCTCGTCGATGACGAAATCGCTGTGCAGGGCTCCGGCCATGTTGATCCCGCTCTTGCCCGACAAAGCTACGGCTCCTTGGACTTCTCTGCAAGCATTCAGTGACCGGAAGGGCTTTCCTTGTTGCGCCTTGCAATTTGGCGGCAATTCCCCGATATGACAGTTGGGAGGCCGGCGGTGGACGGACCGCTCGCCAACCGGGTCAGGTCCGGAAGGAAGCAGCCCTAACGA
>CAYLSN010000274.1:0-3300 GCA_964386015.1 uncultured Rhizobiaceae bacterium
GGCCGGCTCGTGCCACGCCTGCCCGAGCTGCGGAAGCACCAGCGGCTGCAGCTGAATTTCGGGGGTGTTTGCATGTCTCCTCATGCAGGAGATGTTGAAACTCTCGCGTAGGGGCTCCACCGCGCGAAGTTGGGGATGTTGATGTCTCCTTCCGGCCACCGAGGCCGGAAGGAGACATCCCCCGTTTGGGCTGTCGATTCGTGCAGGATCTGGGCATGGCGACGAGCAGAAACGCCGAGCGTTGAACTCGACGGTTCGAGTGGTGCAGGCCGTCCCGATCGACGGTGAGTGCATCGAACGTCTCCTGGGCGAGCGGCCGCTGCCGGTCGAGCATGTGATGGCCCCGTCGATCCTCGTCGACGGCCGTTTCCACACCGCGGGGTGCCACTGGCTTCGCCGCAAGTCGATGGTGCGCCCGGTCCACTCGACCCTCGTCGCCCACGCCCGACGCCTCGCCAACTACATCGGCTTCCTCCGCAACGACCGTGGTCTCGATCATCCCGACGAGCGGTTCGCCGACCTGTTCGCCGCCACCGAGGACGACGTCTTCGCGTTCTACCGAGCACGCCAGTTCCACGCCGAGACCGCCGTCAGCTCGGCCGCCTGGCGAGCCCAGCTCTCGACGATCAAGCAGGCCCACGAGTTCCTGCGAGCGACCTACGACGTACCCATCCCGTTCCGGGTGGTCACCTTCATCAACCCGGCCGGCTACGCCTCGACGACCGCCCCCGAGCTGCGCGCACGCACCCGCACCGGCAGCCGAGGCAACCCGATCACGCCCGGCTACGCCGAGCTGCTGGTGCAGGGAGCCCTCCGCATCGACCAGCACGGACATCAGAGCAATGCCCGCACCGTCGACCGAGACGCGCGGCGGTCAGCCTTGCTCTGGGCTCGGGCATCCGGCACGGAACGCTCACCAACCTCACCACCTACGAGATCCCGCCGGTGGTCGCCACGCCGTTCACGACCATGCGGATCCCGGACTTCATCACCAAGGGCGACGCCGGCGGCGAAGCTTGGATCTTCTCGCACCGCCTCAAGCTCGTCCACGCCTACATCAACGGCGCCCGGGCCGAGCTAATCGCCGATGGCCGGCCCTACCGGCCCGAGTCCCCGATCCAGCTCGACGATGCCGACGAAGACCGCTGGACCGCCACCGTCGACGGCACACGACGCTCGGTGCGCTGGGCCGAGACCACCGATGAGGTCCGCCGGCGGCTCGTCAACCCCGACGGCTCCACCCCGATCCTGCTCCTCAACAGCTACACCCCCGACCCACTCTCCTACGACCAGGTCGGGACCATCACCGCGACCGCACGCGACTGGACCCGCCTGCACCTCGCCCCGGACTTCCCGGCCCGCTTCCGTACCCACGACCTCCGCCACACCTACGCCACCCACCTCACCGTCTGCCTCTTCAAAGGCGCCGTCGCCGACTACGTCCACCCCGACTTCGTCCAGGCCTACGCACCGACCGCAATCACCGACGCCGTCGAGATGGCCAAGCAGAGCCTCGGCCACGCCAGCGAGGCCTCCACCCGCCTCTACACGATGCACGCCTCCAAGTTCCTCCACGTTCCCCTCGAGCACTTCATCGGAGAGCCCTGATGGCCACCGCGAACCGCGGCAAGAAGAGCCACACCTACGACATGGGTCTGCCGCGACTTCGGTTGACGGTGGTTGTGACTGGTCATGCCGCGTGGGCGGCGGGTGTCTCCTCGGGTGCGAAGGCGAGTTCGTACTCGACGGGGGTGAGCTTGCCGAGGCCGCGTTGGCGTCGGCGGCGGTTGTAGGTGTGCTCGATCCAGCGGACGATCTCGTAGCGGAGCTCGGCTCGGGTCCTCCAGACTCGCCGGCGGTTCAGCACGTTCTTCTGGAGCAGGGAGAAGAACGACTCCATCGCTGCGTTGTCCCCGGCCGAGGAGACCCTGCCCATCGACCCGGTGAGCTTCGAGGCGGCGAGCACGGCCCGGAAACTCCGTGACCTGAACTGGCCGCCCCTGTCGCTGTGAACCACCACGGTCCCTGTGGGCTGCCGCCGGGCGATTGCCGCGCGGAGCGCCGAGACGGCGAGGCCGGCGGTCATCCGCTCACCGATCGAGTAGCCAACGATCCGGTTGGAGAACACGTCCTTGATGGCGCAGCAGTAGAGCTTCCCCTCGAGGGTGGGGTGCTCGGTGATGTCGGTGAGCCACACGGCGTCGGGCCGCTCGGCGGTGAAGTTCCGCTGCACCAGGTCGTCATGGACGGCGGGACCGGGCCGCTTGCCACTGCCCCGCCGGCCCTTCTTCGTCGTCGTCGACCACAACTTCTGGTCCCGGCAGAGCCGCCACACCCGCCGCTCACCGACGGCGTGGCCGTTGGCTTGGAGCTCATCGGTGAGGAACCGGTAGCCGAACTCGGGGTCGTCGTCGTGGAGATCGACGAGAGCATTGGTGAGGTGGGCGTCGTCGAGGTCGCGTTGCGAGCACGGGTTGGCCCGCCACTTGTAGAACGCCTGAGGACTGAAGCCGAGCACCCCGCAGGTCAACCGCACCGGGATGCCCTCGGCGGCCAGGTCACAGACCAGCGGGTAGCTCATTTTGGGAGGGCCTCCTTGGCGAAGTAGGCCGCCGCCCGCCGCAGGATCTCGTTCTCCATCTCGAGGCGACGCTTCTCCCGGCGCAGCTGCACCAGCTCGGACTGCTCCGCGCTCGTCTGGCCGTCCTTGATGCCGTCGTCGATGTCGGCCTGGCGCATCCAACGGCGCACCGACTCGACCGAAACGTCGAAATCGACGGCCACCTCGTTGAGGGTCAGATCTCCGCGACGGGCGACGGTGACGACATCACGCTTGAACTCCGGAGGGAACTTCCTGGGCACTGCGACATCCTTCCCGCCCGACCTCGTCGGGCGTAAGCGATGTCAACCAAACCCGCGGCAGACCCCTTCGCGTATGTGTTGTGCCTACGGGCCGGCACTACGACCTTGAGGTGGCGCGAGTCACAAGTGGCCGTCGGATCCGAACAAACTGCCGCACCTCACTCACCGGCGCGTCACTGCTGGGTGCCCTACGGGCAACCTTCGAGCAGTTGGGCAACTGATGGCACTCCGAGCGACTGGCACGCGCGCCCGCACCCAGCACGTATCCTTGCGCGCTCAACGGTAGAAGTCCGGTAGAACTCGGGGTCCCAAGACGCGAAGAAACCCCCGCTGAGCAGGGGTTTCACCGTGGGCGAGGGGGGACTTGAACCCCCACGTCCTTTCGGACACTGGCACCTGAAGCCAGCGCGTCTGCCAATTCCGCCACTCGCCCGAGTG
>CAYLSN010000275.1:0-3287 GCA_964386015.1 uncultured Rhizobiaceae bacterium
CTATGTCCTTTTCTACACCACCCGCCGGGTCGGCGGCGGCGTGCAGGACTTCGACGCCATCAAGCTGGTGAAGTTCGGCGTGGCGTGAGGCGGCTGCCTCCGGCTTTCCGGCAGATTCCCATGCTGCATCTTGTCCGACCTCCCTGCGCCGAGCCGGTGAGCGTGCCCGAGGCGCGCGAACATCTGCGCCTCGGCGCCTCGACGGACGACCTCATGCTTGCCGGGCTGATTGCCGCGGCGCGGCAGGAGGTCGAACGGCAGACGGGGCTGGCCCTGATCGACCAGGACTGGCGCCTCGTCCTCGACGAATGGCCGCCCGGCGGGCTCATCCTGCTGCGCCGGGCGCCGGTCAGCGAAATCCTCTCCGTCACCGTGCTGGACGGGGAGGGCAATCCGGCGGCGCTGTCCGGCTGGCAGGCGGACCTCGCCTCCCGGCCGGCGCGGCTTCTTGCCGGCGAACGGCCGCGCCCCGGCCTGCCGCTCGCCGGCATCGGCGTCGATTTCCGCTGCGGCCACGGCGCCACCGGCGCCGGGGTGCCGGAGATCCTGCGCCGGGCGATCCTCATGCTGGTCGCGCACTGGTACGAATTCCGCGGCGTCTCCACCGGACCGCCCGCGGGGTTCGACCGCCTGATCTCCACCTTCCGACCCGCGAGGCTGACATGAACGCACTCTTCATCGACCCCGGCGCGCTGCGCCACGAACTGTCACTGCAGGAACTGCGCGAGGAAGAAGGCGGCGACGCCTTCTCCTGGATCGAACGCGCCCGCGTCTTCGCCATGATCGAGCCGGCCGACGCCCGCAGCAATTTCGGCGCCGGGCGCTGGCTGGAAAGCGCCTCGCACCGCATCACCCTGCGCCATCGCGGCGACGTCGCCAGCGGCATGCGCTTCGACAAGGCCGGCCGCCTGTTCACCATCCTCACCGTCACCGACCCGGACGAGAGCCGGCGCTACCTCGTCTGCCGCGTCAAGGAGCTGAAGTCATGAAGCTGACCTTCAGGCTCGATCCGGCGCCGCTCGTCGCTGCCCTGCGCCTTCAGGCCCATCGCCTTGCCGCCTTGGCCGCCGCCCGCA
The DNA here is from genome assembly GCA_964386015.1 of uncultured Rhizobiaceae bacterium. GTDB lineage: Bacteria > Pseudomonadota > Alphaproteobacteria > Rhizobiales > Rhizobiaceae > CAYLGY01. The sequence continues at coordinate 1,077 of CAYLSN010000275.1, forward strand.
TGCCGGGAGCGCGCCGATGAGCCCGCTCGCCGCGCTGAAATCGGCCCTTCGCACCGCCCTGGCGGCGGATGGCGAAATCGCCGCGGCGACCGGCGGCCAGCCGGTCTACGACCATCCGCCTGCCTCGGCCGCCTTTCCGTGCCTCGGTTTCGGCCGCGTCAGCCTGCAGGACTGGCCGGCGGCGGCGGAGCCGGGCGCCGAGATCCTGCTCACCCTCGACATCTGGTCGCGGGCGAGAGGCACTGCCGAAGTCTCGCGCCTGGCCTGCCGGGTGGAGCACTGCCTCGCCGCCGGCCTGACGGCGGAGCCTTTCACCCTCGTCAACCTGGCGCCGGCCGGCTGCGAGATCCGCTACGACCCCGCCGCCGAGGTGCATCATGCCGCGCTCACCCTGCGCGCCGTGATCGAGGCGGCGGCCTGACCCGATCCCATCCAGCCAAGGAGAACCCTCATGAGCGCGCAACGCGGCAGGGACATGCTGCTGAAACTCGACCGGGGCGACGGCCCCGTCACCGTTGCCGGCCTGCGCAGCCGGCGCATCGCCTTCAACAGCGAGACCGCCGACATCACCGACGGCGATTCCGCCGGGCGCTGGCGCGAGCTGCTTGCCGGCAGCGGCGTCCGCCGTGCCGCCATTTCCGGTTCCGGCATCTTCCGCGATGCGGAGTCCGACCTGGAGATCCGCGGCATTTTCCTCGAAGGATCAATCGTTTGCTGGCAGATGCTGATCCCGGGATTCGGCGTGGTATCCGGCCCGTTCCAGATCGTGGCGCTCGAATATTCCGGCAGCCATGATGGCGAGATTGCCTTCGAGATCGCCCTCGAATCGGCCGGCGAGATCGGCTTCGGAGACCTGCCATGAGCGCCAACCGGTTTCGCGGCGAGATCGAGGCGGTGCTCGACGGCGTGCCGCGCCGCCTGTGCCTGACGCTGGGCGCGCTGGCAGAGCTCGAATCCTCCCTCGGCGCCGGCGATCTTGCGGCGCTGCTCGCCCGCTTTGCCGAAGGCCGCTTCTCGGCCGCCGATCTTGCCCGCCTCGTCGGCGCCGGCCTGCGTGGCGCCGGGATGGATGTCACCGACGACGAAGTGTCGCGCATGCGGGCGGAAGGCGGCGCGGCCGGTTTCGTGCGCATTGCCGGCGCGCTGCTGCAGGCGACCTTCGCGGAGAACGATCCGGACCCTTGAATGCCGCGGCAGGCTTTCCCTGGTCCGGCCTCATCGCCTTCGGCCTTGGCCTGCTGCGGCTGCCCCCCGCCCAGTTCTGGGCGCTCAGCCTTGCGGAGCTGCGCCATCTCGGCGCCGCCCTGCCTTCGCCACCGCCGCTGTCGCGCTCCTCGCTGGAGCGGCTGATGCGGCTTTTTCCCGATGAAAGGAACCCGCAATGAACGAGAATTCCCTCACTATCGCCGTCAGGGCCGATACCGCGCCCGTCTCGCGTGCCCTGAAGGAGCTGGAGGGCCTCGCAGGCGGCTTCGGCTCGGCGCTCTCCGGCGCGCTGCGCGATGCCGCCATCCATGGCCGGGCGCTCGAGGACGTGCTGCGCGGCCTTGGCGCCAGCCTTGCCGGCAAGGCGCTGGATTTCGGCCTGCAACCCCTGGAGAAGCTTGCCGCCTCGATGCTGCGCGGCGCGATGGGCGGCGCTGGCGGCCTGTCCGGTTTCGCCCGCGGCGGCGTCTTTTCCGGTGGCGTCGTCACGGCGCCGAGCCTGTTTCCGATGCGCGGCGGCACCGGCCTGATGGGCGAGGCCGGCCCGGAGGCGATCCTGCCGCTGGCGCGCGGCCCGGACGGGCGCCTCGGCGTCGCCGCCGCGGGGCAGGGGCCGCCGGTCTCCGTCACCGTCAACGTCCAGGCTTCCGACCCGGCGGCGTTCGAAAGGTCCGAGGCGCTGGTGTCGGAAATGCTGGCCCGCGCCGTCTCGCGCGGATTGCGAACCTTGTGAGGCGATCATGACCGGATTTTCACCCTTTCACGACGAGCTGTTTCCGCTCGCCATCTCCTTCGGCGCCACCGGCGGGCCGGAACGGCGCAACGAGATCGTGCGCATGACCTCCGGCACCGAGCGGCGCAATGCCCGTTTCTCGCGGTCGCGGCGGCGCTTCGACGCCGGCACCGGCCTGACCTCGCTCGAGGATCTGTGCGATGTCATCGCCTTCTTCGAGGCGCGGCGCGGATCGCTGCATTCCTTCCGCTTCCGCGATCCGTTCGACATGA
>CAYLSN010000276.1:0-3233 GCA_964386015.1 uncultured Rhizobiaceae bacterium
CGTGCCGCCAACGCACGTCATCCCCGGGCTTGTCCCGGGGACCTCCCGACAATTAGCCGCGGTGTGGTTGGAGGGTGCCATGCCATTCGGTGCCCCTTTCTGGGGGAGGTCCTCGCCACAAGGGCGAGGATTGTTTGTTGGGGTTGAACCGGGCGCCGGGGGACCGCGTATATCAGCATTGCTGCTATGGACAGCGGGGCGAGTCAGTGCGACACCCCCCGGACCCCGGACAGGTGCGACGGCAGGATGCAGGATTTCTTGACAAGCTATGAAGCCTGGCTGGCGCTCGCCATCCTGCTGCTCACCTTCTGCGGCTTCCTGCTGGAACGGTTTCCGCCCGAGGTCACCGCCTCTGCCGGCGCCGCCGCATTCGTGGCGCTGGGCCTCGTCGCCCCCGGGGATGTCCTTGCCGTATTCTCCAATCCGGCGCCGCTGACCATCGGGGCGATGTTCGTCCTTACCGGCGCCCTGGTGCGCACCGGCGTGCTGGAGGCGGCGGCGGGCAAGATCCTCGAAATGTCCGGATCGCGCCCGGCCATTGCGGTTGCCGCCCTGATCACCGGCGCGGTCGCTTTTTCCGCCTTCATCAACAATACGGCGCTGGTGCTGGTGCTCATCCCGATCACCATCCGCATCGCGCGTGAATTCGACATTGCCCCGACGCGGCTGCTGATCCCGATTTCCTATGCCGCCATTCTGGGCGGTACCTGCACGCTGATCGGCACTTCGACCAATCTTCTCGTCGACGGCGTTGCCCGAGACCTCGGAATGATGCCCTTCTCCATATTCGAGATCACGCCGGTCGGCCTCGTCACCGCCCTCTCCGGCCTCGTCATGCTGGGGCTCTTCGGCCGCCTGCTGCTGCCCGACCGCGATGATTCCGACGCACAGAACCCGGGCGACCTCGAATTCCTGTCCGAGCTGACGCTGCTCGAGAACGGCAAGGGCCAGGCCATTTCGGACATTGCGCTTCTCAAGCTGCCCGGCCTGCGCGTGCTCGGCCTGCAGCGCGGCGGGCAGATCCAGCGCGACGGGCTCGAGGAAGTCGTGCTGAAGAAGGGCGACCGGCTCGTCATCGCCGCCAATTCGTCGCAATTGCTGACGCTGGAGGAGGCGAAGGAATGGCGCGTCGGCCTGCCGCGCCAGGGGCAGCCGCCGCAGGAGCCGGTGATCGTCGAGGCGATTGCAGCGCCGCACAAGGCATCCATCGGGCGCCCGATCGGCGAACTTGGCCTCGGCAGCCGCTTCGGCGCCCGGGTGCTCGGCGTTCACCGGCACATGCATATTGCCGGCAAGAGCCTGGACAGCGTGCTGCTGCGCCCGGCCGACCGCCTGCTGCTGGAAGGCACGAGCGCGGGCTTCGACGCGATGACGCAGCAGCGCGTGCTGGTTGCCATCGACCGGACCTCGGGGCGCGCCTTCCGCCGTACGCGAGCCCCTGTCGCAGTTCTGGCGCTGCTGGGAGTGGTGGCGCTGGCGGCATTCGGCGTGATGGAGATCGCCCCGCTGGCGATGATCGCGGTCGCGGCGATCCTGCTGCTGCGCTGCATCGACAGCGCAGAGGCGTGGGGCTCGATCGACGGCGCCATTCTCGTGCTCATCTTCGCCATGCTCGTCATCGGCGCCGGGTTGCAGCAGAGCGGAGCGATCGGCCTCATGGTCGGAGCGCTGGCGCCCATGCTGGCCGGCATGCCGCCGCTGGCGACCCTGCTGCTGGCCTATCTCGTCACCTCGACGCTGACCGAGGTCGTGAGCAACAACGCCGTCGCAGTGCTGATGACGCCGATCGTCGTGGCGCTTGGCAACGATCTCGGCATGGATCCGCGTTCGCTCGTGATCGCAGTCATGTTCGCGGCGAGCGCCAGCTTCGCCACCCCGATCGGCTACCAGACCAATACGCTGGTCTATGGCGCCGGCAATTACCGCTTTGCCGACTTCGTCAGGGTCGGCATCCCGATGAACCTCATCGTCGGGCTGGCCAGCTGCCTGGCGATCTATTTCTGGTTCGGCCTGTAGAACAACTCTACGGCGTCATTTCCGGAAGCGGCTTCAGCGGCAGGTCCTCGTCCACCGGAACGCTATGCCGCTCGATCATGCGCCGGATCTTCGGCGCCTCCGGGCCGCGGTGCAGCTTGAACAGCGCCCGCGTCACCTCGGCATCGGCCTGGGTCCGGCGCTGGTTGTGGCGGATATATTCGACCCAGGTCGGCACGTGATAGCTCTCGGACCAGATCTCCGGATTCTCGAGGTCGCGCAGCAGCACCCATTGATTGGCGCCGTCACGGCGGCGGATGCGCCGGCGCTCGTTCATCACGGCAAGGAATTGCGGGATGTCCTCCTGGGCGATGCGGTACTCGATCATGATCATGATCGGGCCGCTGCGCCCCTTCAGGCCGAGGCGCAATGCCGGCTCGCGGAACTGGTCGAGCGGCGACAGGTTGAGCGCGTTGAATTCGGGAATGCGCAGCTTTAGGCCGACCAGGCCGGTCGCCAGCATCCAGATGCCGGCGCCGAACAGGGCCGCCACCAGGCCGAAACCGTCGGCAATTTCACCGAAGACCCAGGACCCGATCGCCATGCCGCCGAATGTGGCGGTCTGGTAGATGGCCAGGGCGCGGCCGACGACCCAGCGCGGCGTCGACAGCTGCACTGTGACATTGAACAGCGACAGGGCGAGAACCCAGGACATGCCCGCCGGGAGAAGCAGGAAATGGCTCAGCAGGACATTGTCGCTGAGGGCGATGCCGATGACCGCGAAGGCCATGCCGGCGCAGGCGATGCGCACGATGATCTCGTTGGACAGGCGCTCGCGCACCCGCGCATTGAGCACGCCGCCGAGAATCGCGCCGATGCCGAAGCTGCCGAGCAGCGTGCCGTAGACCAGCGCATTGCCCCGCGGCAGGCTGGTGGCAATGACAGGCAGCAGGGCCAGCACGGTCATGGCGCCGAGGCCGAACATGAAGGCGCGCACCAGCACCTTGAGCAGGTTCGGCGACATGGCGACATAGCGCAGGCCGGCCGCCATGGCACTGAAGAACTGCTCGCGCGGCAGGCTGTGGTCCGGCTCCGGCGCCCGGGTCCACATCGCCAGCGCGCCCACGACCGGCAGATAGCTGATCGCATTGATCAGAAAGGCGACACCGGCGCCGGCGACCGAAACGACAATGCCGCCAATGGCCGGACCGACGCTGCGCATCATGTTGAAGCCGATGCTGTTGAGGCTGACGGCCTCG
>CAYLSN010000277.1:0-3213 GCA_964386015.1 uncultured Rhizobiaceae bacterium
GGCGGCGATCGAAGAACTTGCCGATGCATTCGCGATCGAGCAGCTGAACGAAGGCGACGAGGCCGCGACCATCGCCGACGAGATTACCGATGGGCTGTTCGCCATTACCGGGACGGTTTCGGCCAATGCGCTGCAGGACGTTTCCGGCAATCCCGGGGATGCGACGGCAATCGGCAATATCAGCAACACGCTGCTTGACGACAGCATGATCCTGACCGGCGGCGGCGCCGGCATCGGCACGGCGCAGGTCAATTCCGGCAATCTGATTTCGAGCAATGTCGGCATCGTCCGGATCGGCGGCCTCGTCAATATTGACGGAGGCCAGTTCACCGACACGTTCACGGTCCGCGACAATTCGCTCGACTCGGTCGCAGTCGGCAACCAGAACACGGCCGGCCTTCACTATGACAATGTCAGCCTGGTGTCGCCGGCTGCCGACTTGTTCGCCTCGATCGCCGTGACAACCGGGCCCGATCCCGCCATGACCGAGGGGATCGAGGCAAGCCATGTAATCGCCAACGCCCAGGCCAATATCGACAACAGCATCGACGGCAAGATGCACACCATCGTCGCGGGCATCTCCTTTCCTGACGAAGTGGCGGGCGCCATCCTCGTGACCGAAGGAAATTCCTTCAGCGCCAGTTCGACCGGCAATATTGCCGATCTTGCCTTCCAGGCGAAGACGGACGCCAATTTCCACGCCGATGCGTTCATCGCCAATGCGCAGGGCAATTTCAATGCCGATATCACCACCGCCGTAAGTGGACCGATCCAGATCGGCATCCCCGTCGGCGCCATTCTTGCCGGCACTTCGGCCGTGGTCGCCGACAACGCTGTCGAAGGACTGGCCGTGGGCAACCAGATGGCTGCCGCCATGCGCGTCGAGTCCACCGATCTGAAGGCAGGTCTCGGAATTTCCAACGTCCAGTTCGACTCCGACACGCCCATTACCACCGAGGTTGGCGACATCTTCATCGGTGCCACCACTCTTGGCGGTGCGATCGAAAGCTCGACGGTCGTCGTCGACGGCAACAGCGTGCAGAGCGGCGCCCGCGGCAATGTCGCCGAGACCAGCGTCGAGCTGGAAACCGTCTCTGCCGGCGGAACAAGGGACGCCTTTACCGATTTCAGCTTTCTGCGGGCTTTCATCCCCAGCTACCAATTTACCGATGGCGAAGTCTCGGCGAGCATCAATGGCGTCTATGCCGGGATCACCGGCGGGGCCGCCATCGCTGCGGTGGACGCTTCGGTGCTGACCGTCGCTGGCAACAGGTCGCAATCCTCGGCGATCGCCAATGGCGCCGTCCATTCGATTTCTGCGCAGATCGTGGAGGCGCTTGCCGGCACCGACCTTGGCATTGGTTCTGGCGCGGAAGCGATCATCGGCTACAGCTCGGCAAACGCTGCATTCAGCTTGATCAATGGGCAGGTGTACGCAGCCGGAGTCTCGGCCAGCAATACGAGTTCGCAGTTCGGCCTCATCGAGATCGGTTCGGTCGACGGCTCGGTTCTGGCGCTGAACGACAATGTCATCGGCGCGCTGGCACGGGGCAATGTCGCGCTCGGCGATGGCGATGCCTACGGCAACAGCATCGACATCGATATTGTCGAGCTTGCCACGCTCAGCGGCAATGGCGACAATATCGCCGCCCTGGCGAACAGGCAGGAGAATGGCGGCGACGTTACCGCCACCACCAGCAATGCGCGCATAGGCACGACCGACGAGCCGCTGGACATTTCGGACAGCACGGCGACGGCTTCGGGCAATCTGATCTATGCCATTGCCGAGGGCAGCCTTGCCGAAAACCACATCCGGTTCACCGGCGTCAGCTATGCCGGCGGCTATCCCGGCGCGACGGCGGTCGTCACCGGCACGGGCTTGATCGACCGCGAATTCGCGCTGCTGAACTACCAGGCCGAATCCAGCAACCTGGAAGACGAGCGCGAAGTGACCGCAACGGTCAGTGCTTTCAGCATCGACATCGATGTGAGCACGCTCAGCGATAGCGTCGCCGCGGTCAGCGACAATGTCGTGCAGGCGCAGGCGCGCGACAATAATGCGGTGAGCTTGCTCGATCTCGGTGGCGAGAACGGCCTTGTCGACCTGACGGCGACCGGCGCGGTGGTCAATGAGCAGTCGACCACGGCCAGCATCACTGCCTCGATCTCTGCTGGCTTCATCGACATCGGCAGCTCGGACTCGACCGATGCGTCGACGTTGGTGACGAGCGGCAATCTCCTCGATGCCCGCGCCGAGGGCAACCGCGCGACCAGTGCGATCTCGGTCTCCGCGGTCAGCCTCGGCAGTTCGGTCGGGTCGACCTCGGCCGGCGCCAGCAGCACCGGCGGCGCATCGGCGCTGGCCGACTATGCCGTGCTGAATGCGCAGTCCAGCGAGGGCCCGATCGGGGCCAGCGTCAGCGATACCATTGTCGGTGTCATGGTCGGGACGGGCATGAGCTCGACGCTGTCGGCGGTGACGGGAAACCAGATGCGGGCCACGGGTGTGGCCAATGCGGCGCACAACCAGATCGCGCTGGCCTCCGCCGCAGTGTCAGGCGCGAGTGCCGCCATTGCCTCGACCCAGTACAATTCGAGCCCTGTGCTCGCCTCGATCGCCGACGTGACGATCGGCATCATCGCCGGCACGTCGGCATCCGGCTCGGCCAATGTCGTACGCGGCAACCAGGTCGGGGCGGCTGCAGTCGGCAACAGCGTCACCAACAGGATCTCGCGTTCGGGATACTGATTGGCGCCAGATTCGAGGGACGGACAATCGCCCGTCCTTCCGTCGTTGTGAGTAAGCGTTCCGCGTTCTTTCCGCAGGTGCAGTCGATGACCAGAAGCCGCGGAGGCGAGCCGAAGCCGGCCGGTTCCGTGCGTCCACATGCCATTTCTGGCTGTACATCAACAACTCAGGCAATCGCCAGCAGGCGTCGAGACGGGATCCGTGACGAACCCGCTTGTCAGTAAAGGGATTGAAAGTGAAAAGAATAGATTTCGGAAGACTGGCGCTCGCCAGTACCAGCATTTTAGCAATCGGAGTAAGCCTTGCCGCAGCGCAATCGATTGATACGGAGATCGGGGTCGGCAATCCGACGACAACTCTGCAGGGCTATGGCGATTCAAACCCGGTCAAGCAGCACAATATTGGCAACGAGACCGCGACCATTGCAAATCAGGGCCAGCTGCCGGTCGAGTTCATCACCATTA
>CAYLSN010000278.1:0-3192 GCA_964386015.1 uncultured Rhizobiaceae bacterium
AAAAGTCGGAAATCGGGAAAACCGACTTGAAGACAGCCTGCAGACCTTCGTCCGGGCGGCCACCCTCGGGCTCCTCGACCATCAGGAACTGGTCGTAGGAAGCCTTCTGCACCTCGATGAGGTTGGGCATCTCCGCAACTTCGGGGATCTTTCCGAAGAATTTCCGGATCCGTCTGCGGCCATTGAACGTCTGGGGCTGAGCCATTGTCGCTCCTCGTCTCGCCTTCCTGCCGGCCTGGTGCCGGCTGCATTCCTGCGCATCAGCGCAAAACCAAAAACGGAAGAACCCGTTTCCGGAAAGCCGGCCCGGCCTTCGGGAAAAGGGTCCGCCCGAGCTGGCGCATTCTGGTCGGCGGGACGAACTCCGGAGTCCGTCCCGCCAGGCCCGTCGCCTATTTCAGCTCGACCTTGGCGCCTGCGCCCTCGAGCTTCTTCTTGATCTCCTCGGCCTCGGCCTTGGCAATGCCTTCCTTGACCGGCTTCGGAGCGCCCTCGACCAGATCCTTGGCCTCCTTCAGGCCCAGGCCGGTAATGGCGCGCACTTCCTTGATGACTTCGATCTTCTTCTCGCCGGCGGCGGCAAGAATGACGTCGAACTCGGTCTTCTCCTCGACCGCCTCGGCCGGAGCGGCGGCGCCGGCAGCGGCCGCGATCGCGACCGGAGCGGCAGCGGAGACGCCCCACTTCTCTTCAAGCATCTTCGAAAGTTCGGCCGCCTCGAGGACGGTCAGGTTGGAAAGTTCATCCACGATCTTGGCAAGATCAGCCATTTTGTATTTCCTTCAACAGGTTAGAACCATGTGTTAGTGTGCCTGAAAACAGCCTTACGCCGCTTCGTCCTTCCGGGAATAGGCGCCGAAAACGCGCGCGAGCTGACCCGCGGGCGCATTGACGACCTGGGCGATCCGGGTTGCCGGCGTGTTGATCATGCCGACCAGCCTGGCCCGCAGCTCGTCCAGCGAAGGCAGCGAGGCCAGCGCCTTCACCCCTTCCGCGTCGAGCACGGTCGAGCCCATGGCGCCGCCGAGAATGATGAGCTTGTCATTCCCCTTGGCGAACTCGACCGCGATTTTCGGAGCCGTGACCGGATCCTCCGAATAGGCGATCAGCGTCTGTCCCGAGAACAGAGCCGACATCCCTTCGGATTCCGTACCCTGAAGAGCGATCCTGGCGAGGCGGTTCTTGGCGACCTTCACGGCGCCTCCCGCAGCGCGCATTCTCGAGCGAAGATCGCCCATCTGCGCCACGGTCAGGCCGGTATAGTGGGCCACTACGACCGAACCGGTGTTCCGGAACACCTCGTTCAGCCAAGTGACGAATTCGCGTTTTTCCGCTCTGTCCACTTGCCTCTCTCCGTTTGGCGGACATCCCTGCCCGCCGGTTGCCTTTTGCCGAAGAAGCGCCGAAAAGCCCTTCAATCGGCAGCGAGGATCCTGTCCCCTTCCGCCGAGCCGCGAAGGGCTTCGGACAAAAGGCACACACGGTTCAAACCTTTCCCGGAACCTTCCGGTCCCGTATCCGGTTCGACCCCGTCTCATGCAGGCTCATGCGAATTAAGGCGAGCCACCTGCAGTCTCGGACAGGACTTGCGGAGACCTTCGCCTCCGCGATCCGGCTCCGGAGAGCCGGAACTTTCACCGGCCCCAGGGGCCGGAATTCATGCGGCGCCGAGCGTCGACAGGTCGACCTTGACCCCAGGGCCCATCGTGGTCGAGATCGCGACCCGCTTCAGATAATTGCCCTTGGAGCCGGACGGCTTCGCCTTGACCACCGCATCGGCGAAGGCGCGGATGTTCTCCTCGATCGCCCTGGCGTCGAACGACACCTTGCCGACGCCGCCATGGACGATGCCTGCCTTCTCGACCCGGAACTCCACCGCGCCGCCTTTCGAGGCCCTGACCGCGGCGGCGACATCCGGCGTCACGGTCCCGACCTTCGGATTCGGCATCAGTCCACGCGGTCCCAGCACCTTGCCGAGACGGCCGACGAGCGGCATCATGTCGGGCGTCGCGATGCAGCGGTCGAAATTGATCTCGCCGTTCTGGATCGCCTCGACCAGATCCTCGGCGCCGACAATGTCCGCCCCGGCCGCCTTCGCCTCTTCCGCCTTCTCGCCGCGGGCAAAGACCGCGACGCGCACTTCCTTGCCCGTGCCGTTCGGCAGGTTGACGACGCCGCGCACCATCTGGTCGGCATGACGCGGGTCGACGCCGAGGTTCATGGCGATCTCGAAACTCTCGTCGAACCTGGCGCTGGCCGCCTCCTTGAGCAGCACGATGGCCTCGCTCAGCGGATAGACCTTGTTGCGATCGATCTTCTGCCGCGCCGCTGCAACCCGCTTGGAAATCTTCCTGCTCATGACCTCACCCCGCAACCGTGACGCCCATCGAACGGGCGGAACCTTCGATCATCCTGGCGGCCGCTTCGAGATCCGTGGCGTTCAGATCCTTCATCTTCAGCTCGGCGATCCTGAGGACATCGGCGCGCGAGATCTCGCCGACCTTCGTGCGTCCCGGCTCCTTCGAGCCGGACTTGAGCTGCACCGCCTTCTTGATCAGATAGGTGACCGGCGGCGTCTTGGTCACGAAGGTGAACGACTTGTCCTGGAAATAGGTGATCACCACCGGGATCGGCGATCCCTTCTCCAGCTCCTGCGTCGCCGCGTTGAACGCCTTGCAGAATTCCATGATGTTGATGCCGCGCTGACCAAGCGCAGGTCCGATCGGCGGCGACGGCGTCGCCGATCCGGCAGGGACCTGAAGCTTCAGCTGGCCTGCGATTTTCTTAGCCATGACTGCCTTGTCTATCCTCTTGGCTTGCCGGTAACCCGGCTGCTGCAGTTCGGTGGTGCGGGTCGCTCATGACGGACCGGCCAGGACCGCCTGCCCTCCCACCTGCTCTGCCCCGCCGGGGCGGGGCGCTCCGTCAGACCTTCTCGACCTGACTGAATTCCAGGTCGACCGGCGTCGCCCGGCCGAAGATCGATACCTCGACCTTGAGCCGCGACCGCTCCTCGTCGACCTCCTGGACCACGCCGTTGAAGGAGGCGAACGGTCCGTCGGCAACCCGCACCTGCTCGCCGATCTCGAAGGCGACGGACGGACGCGGCCGCTCCACTCCCTCCTGGATCTGCATCAGGATGCGCTCGGCCTCGGCGTCGGAAATCGGCACCGGCCGGGAATCGCCGAGGAA
>CAYLSN010000279.1:0-102 GCA_964386015.1 uncultured Rhizobiaceae bacterium
TTCTAGTCCTATAGTTGGATGAGCAGCTATATACATCTAGTCCTGTACTCTAGTCCCATATCTTCATAGTATAACAGCTGTACTTCTAGTCCTATAGTTGGA
>CAYLSN010000279.1:202-3190 GCA_964386015.1 uncultured Rhizobiaceae bacterium
TGAGCAGCTATATACATCTAGTCCTGTACTCTAGTCACATATATAGAGTAGCAGTCTGCTGTACTAGAAGATGTAGTATAGATGGTCTAATCATAATACTTATATTGGGAGCCGAGGCCCCCTCAAGTATTATGATTATAGTATATACAAGTAGCTTATGCAGTGTAAGAATGTAGTGTGGTCTTGATGTGATCTACCATAGCACTAGGCAGCTTATCTCTAACAATCTCATTGTATATGGTGTATTCGATGGGTATTATTACACCTGTCGTACGGTTATAGTAGCTGTAGCTAGATCCATTACTATTCTCATATAGGACCTTATATAGGTCTACTCTCTTATTAGTATGTACATTGAAGTAGCTATATATGGCTCTTATTGTAGTATCACATTCGTGTATCTCTCTACAGTACTGTATGTATAGGTGTTCAGCTGTATATTTAGTACTAGGATTGTTTACTATATAACGGTAGTAACGTAGTAGGGACTGTCTTAGATCCTGTATAGCATGACAGATGTACCTCTTGGCAAACATATTCATGGCTATCTCTGTCATCTGCTTCTTATAGAGGGTTGATGCAGACTTCTTATTGGGGTTAAGTAGGTACTGAATTCGAGGGCACTCTCCGATGTATGGGTCTATTACAGTGTCCATCTGTAATGCATGATCCAGACGTAATAGAGTATGAGATACGTCAGACAGGTGGTTCAGTATATTGGATAATACTGCCTTCTCTAGAGCTTGGGTATCATCATCGTAGATGTCATAGAGATGATCCTTAACGACATTACCCTGTAGAGCATTGTCTAGAGAGGAGTAATAGAATATTCTCGGGATACCATCGAAGGGGTCCTTGATTGAGATGTTGTCGTACATATGGACTAAGAAGTCATTATGCTCGGGGTTGTGTCTTCTTCCTTCAGTTATATCGCCAGTCTCCCAGTTAAAGGTGGTCTTACATTCGGTACACCACATATCGTCACAGCCGTGGCTCTTCATAACGTAGACGAAGCAGTTGGGACACTTCCTGCTGTTACTAGTAAGCATCCTGAAGCTTAGGACGTCATTCCTAGTACATCGATGGATCTGTCTGGTACGGTCATACACTATACCACAGCTCTTACAGAGTCTGTTAGTACAGTGTACACAATCATAGGTAGTATAGCCAGCTGCTCCAATTCTACTATGTAACACCTCCTCAATATCATAGTTGCAGGACTTGCACCTATCTACGACCTTAGTATTCTTGGCAGCAATTAAGAGGTCTCTCCAGACATCTTGATGGTATTGATCGATGCCAACTAGATACCCGTCCATTATATCCTCATCACGTGATAACAATAGGGCAATCACATGTTCATCTGTGACTGATGATCCGGTTATAGAGGACAGTTCTCTAGCTAGAGAGAGTCTCTTAGCTGTACGAGGAAGATACTTGTCATAGATAGTCACAAGGCTCTGTATCTTGTGACGAAGTAGTGTACTCTTTATAATGGAGGCCTTATTCCCATAGATCAGACTAATATCACCCATAGTGAAGGTATAGCCGCATGTAGAACATGAACAGGTGTTACTCAGGTCAGCATAGTATTCAATGCATCCTCTACAGCACTTAGCCTGACATCCCTTATCCTCAGGACAGAGATACAGAGTCTGTGAGTCAGCAAGACATACTGTGCATTCACCTTCGTTAACAACATTAACACGCTGATACCTCCGGAATGGATTCTTCAGTACTCTTCGAGATGATACGATGGATATAATGTCATCTTTAGACATACTGAAGCGTAGTCCGAGGGTATTAAGATCCCTAGGAAGAGGCCCAACGATTCCAATGTTAGCAGTAGAAATAGTACGAGTATTCATATTTAGTAGTAGGTACTGTATCACCATATATTACTATATAATAGCTGTCTATACTAGCTATTATACGGTCCCCTGACTGTATCATCGCAGTCTGAGCACACTCACTACTGTATTCCCATCTATATGATATACCTCTAGTATACAGTCTCTGATATATATCACAGTCCTATCCATACATGCTGCATCATAATCTCGTTCGTACAGTATCAGCTCCATATATACACACTGTACCATACTGTATGGGCTACAGTCTCTATATGTATCTCATCCGGTACAGTACCTGTCTCTTCAATATCTACAGACTGTACTCCATCTGTATAGTATCTATCTACTCCTCTAGGAGGTTATAGCTGCACATATTACGCAGCTGCTCTATCGTCTTCTGTATACTATAGTCTATATATACTGTAGGATTGGACTGCTCTATCGCCTCTATCTCTGCACATACAGCCATGCATTCATCATATCTGCCCAGTCTATAGCAGACATTCATATGTATAGACATTATGTAGATCACTCTACTGTCCGTTATCAGATTCATACTGTCCCTAGATAGTATGTATGCATCTTCGAGCCTGTCATGCTGTAGATAGTATAGCAGTAATGAGCACCAAGACTCTATCTTTACGTGGCCGTAGAGATAGGCAGCTGCTCTCAAGTAGAACTCGAAGGAGAGGTAGTCCTTAGTCAGTATACTGCATATAGCAAGTCCATGATATGACTCTAAGATATCACTACTGTAGTCCAGTATCATATCAGACTGTACTACTAAGAGATCAGTCCGTACTCTACACTCGTACTACTAAGAGATCAGTCTGCATTCTAGTCTATATATCAGCCTCATTCTAGTACTGATATATACTGTAGAGATGTATAGACAGACTGCATACTAGACCAATATCAGTCTGAGTTCTAGTACCAATACTACTAAGAGATCAGTCCGTACTCTACACCCATACTGTCAATAGATCGGTCTGTGCTCTACGCTCGTACTACTAATAGATCAGTCTGTGCTCTACACCCATACTGTCAATAGATCAGTCTGTGCTCTACACTCGTACTACTAATAGATCGGTCTGTGCTCTACGCTCGTACTACTAATAGATCAGTCTGTGCTCTA
>CAYLSN010000280.1:0-3188 GCA_964386015.1 uncultured Rhizobiaceae bacterium
CCCAGCCAACGGATGTCCAGGTCGTTGCGGGGCGTGGACCTCTGCCCGTAGATCGTGAACGACGAGTCGCCCCCCGGCCCGCCGCCGATCGTCACCACGTTGGGCGCCCTCGGCCGCGTGTACTCCCCGTCGGTGACCGTGGAGAACTGCACCCCGTCGATGCGGACGCCGTAATCGACCCACGCCCCCCAGCTGTTCCGCTCGACATACACCTCGAGCCGCACCTGCCCACCGATGAGTTGCTCGGCGCTGGTGATGACCCCGGCGCAGGTGTTGCCGCTCCGCGGCGCGAGCAGGTCGAGGTAGATGGACTGCCCCCAGAACGGCACCTTCGACCAGTTGACCGAGCACGTCGCCCCCGGAGCGTCCCGCAAGCCCGAGATGTGCGCCGTGAAGTTCGAGTGGTCGGAGATGTCCGGCGCCCCGCCTCGGTCGTAGAAGGAGTTGTTGGTGAAGAAGTGACTGTCGGTGGTCTCGCCCGTGACGATCAATCCCGCCGCCCGCAGGTTCCCCGACATCGGCGCGTGCGGATGCACCTCGTTGTCGAACCCGCCCAGCGTCACCTCGCGGGTCGCAGTCGGGCAGGACTGGAACACCGGGCAGCCGCTCAGGGTGAAGCCCCCGTGACGATGATCGCTCGACGACGTGAACGGTGAGGTGGGCAGGAGGTTCGCTGCGCTCTCCCACCCACTGCCCCCGACCGCGGTGGTCGGCTGCAGGTCCCAGCCGGCACGCAGCTCGACGGAGTCGACGTGGAGGTCAGCGCGGTACGTACCGATGCCGATGTCGACGGGGATGTTGCGACGCTGGCGCACCTGGACGTCCACGCCGCTGCCGTGCAGGTCGGCCCTCGTGAGGTCCACGTCCTTGCAGTGGGGCACCCCGTCGATCGCCTGGCCCTTGGCGCTGCGGAGGTCGAACGCGAGGGTGAGCGGGTGGGCTGCCCCCATCCGCTTCTGCTTGTAGGGGAAGTACACCCCGCACGTCGGCGACGGCGCACCCGCCTTGTAGAAGGTGACCGTCGTGCCGAACGACGTGTCCTCCTTGTAGAGGTTGAACCCGTTGTCGTCGTCCACCTCGGCGTTCATGATCACCATCAGGCTGTCGACCCGCCCGGGGGCGGGCTCGGGTCGGGCCTGCCCGGTCGTGTGATCGATGGTGCCGATCCCCCGGGCGCGGACGATCGTGTCGAAGTCGCACTTCGTCGCGATTCCGACCGCCTTGCACTCGGCCCACGAGCGCGACGAGCTCCCGTCCGGGTACCACGAGTTGCCCGGGCTCTCCACGGCGTTGTTGCCCCAGTTCCAGCTGATCCCCGAGGTGCGGCGGACCTGGACGACCGTGCTGAGCGCGGGGTCCGCGTAGCCCTGCCATCCGGAGTTCACGGAACCGGCCTGCCAGATCGCGGCGGGCACGTTGTCGGTGGAGAGCGTGCCGTCGCGGTCGCAGATCGAGACCTTGCCCGCCTCGTGCCGCAGCGACGTGCGGGGGCTCAGGATGACCTCCACCCCCGCCGCCTCGGGGTCGCAGGCGTCGGGGAACGTGGCGCTGGCCGCGTGCGCGGCGCTGAGGCCGCCCTTCGGGGTGCCGAAGATGACCCTCGCCGTGGGGTCGGCGATGATCAGCGAGTTCCAGAGGTTCCGGTCCGGGTTCGTGGTGTCGTCGACGTCGAACCAGTAGTTGCCGGCGGTGCTGGGGCCCGCGGGGCGGAACCAGAACACCCGGTTCGGGCACGACCCGTCGAGCAGGTCGTTGATCCGGCGGGTCTGCCGCTTGCCGTACGCGCCCGGCTGGAACTCGATCACCGTGCCGCTGCACGACGGCACCGACGCGAACGCGCCGAACTGCTCGCCGAGCCCCGGCCGCGGCTCGATCTCGGCGCGGTCGTCCAGCGCGAGCGCGTCCTCCGCACCCGCCTCGCAGTCCGGCAGGCCCTGGGCGTCGTCGGCGTCGACGATCTGCGCGGCGCGGAGGTTCCACACGTGCCCGGGAGCGGAGATGCCGCACGGCAGGGCCGCGTCGCCGAGCAGGCCGCGGTCGCCCTGCTCGAACCGGCCGGCGACGTTGATCGCCTCCTCCCCGGTGGTCGGGTCGACGATCGCCGCCGAGCCGCGCCGGGCGAGGACGTCGCCGGCGAAGCCCAAGGTGTGGGTCTGCGTGGAGCCGGCGGCGCGCAGCCCACCGGAGTGCACGAGGCTCGGCACGTACGAGTTGATCGCCGCCGCGCCCTGCGTGTCGTAGTTGGTGGGGCTCATGCCGATCGCCCACGGGAAGCACCCGGTCGTGAGCGGGGTCGGGCGCAGGCAGTCGACCCTCCACGGGACGGCGCCGCCGGTGCCCTGGCCGTAGCCGTTCGCGCCGACCAGCTGGACCGCGGGCGCCGAGCCCAGCGGCGTGTCCCGCACCGGCATGGCGCGCTCGGACTCCTCGCAGGTCGCGGTCACGGTCACGTCGCGGTCGTTGGTGGGCAGCTCGATGCCGGTCCCGCCGAGGCACTCCTCGAAGCTGCCGAGCGCGGCGTCCGGGTCCATCCGGATCATGTTGATGGCGGACTCCAGGGCGTTGTCCGCCGCGCGCGTCTCACGGGTCGACAGCCGCTGCTGCTCGCTGATGCGCGACGAGGTGAGCGTCATGTTCATCAACACGACGAGCGTGACCCCGGCGAGCAGCACGACGATCGCCATCGCCGAGATCAGCGCGAAGCCGCCCTGCGTCCGGTCGGACGCTGCGCCGGCGGCGCGGCCGCACACGCCGCGGCGCGTGCGGCCGCACGTGCGGGGGATCGTCGACGACACGGGCGCGCTCACGTGTACCTCCACTCCGACCACTCACCCCAACGGCCGCTGTGGGCGTCGCGGGCACGCACCCGGAACCGGTAGCTGCCCGAGTTGAAGGGCAATCCGGACTGGTGGTAGCTGGTCGCCGTCGTCTCGAGCGTGTGGTTCGTGCCGCACAGCAGCCAGTCGCACTCGAGGCGGATCTGGTACCTGGTGGCCGACGACACGGCGTTCCAGCTCATGTCGATGTAGCGCGACCCCGTGCACAGGAAGCCCTGGCAGCCCAGCCCGGAGTGGCTGAGTCCCGTCGGGGCCGGCGCACCGGTCACCTGGACCGTGCGCGTCGTGGTGCTCGAACCGCCCTGCGGGTCGGTGACCGTGAGGGTGACGGTGTAGGTCGCGCCGGACGGG
>CAYLSN010000281.1:0-3150 GCA_964386015.1 uncultured Rhizobiaceae bacterium
TTTAATGAACTCACCAAGGCCATTAAGGATGAACATGCGGGTTTCCTCCTTTTCGTCAAATCCATTCAGCCATTTGTCGATATTGTTCCGTTTGAGCTCCTTGTTCGAGCACACCGCCCAAGGTTTGTCGGTGACAGTGCTGAGATCATGCAGGAACGGCTTGCTGGCTTCAATGCTGTTGGCGGTAATGAGCAGCGTACCACCTTTGGAGAAGATCACCAATCCGCATATTTTCTTGTAGCCTTGCTTCCTGTAGAATCCGGTTCCCGGAACATAGTCTTCCACCAGTCCGACTCGCTGCTGACCATGATTCAATTGAATACTTTTTTTCCACTCTTCGTCCTCCCAACCCAGGCAACATTTTACCTTATACGGGGATTTATTCGTAGGGTCCTTTACTGAGAATGTCTTGCCAGTCCTGTTTGCGTTCTCCTCTGTCGAAAGCTCCGGCGTTTTCTTCAATCTCGCAAGTGGATCCAAGATCGTTGCATACTCGCCGCTTTCGAGAGTGACGTCCTCGGAAACGTTCGTCGGCCGGCCCAGGACGATTCCGTGCTTTGCAGTAATCTGTCCACGTTCCCCCTCGTAAGACACGTCTAGATTATTCGCGAATCTGACCCCCTTTATAAACTTCTGCCAACTCTCCTTTTCATCGGTCACATCTTTTACATCGACGAATAGACTGCATAATAATTCGTGTACCGTTCCGCCGTTTATATTAAATTTAGCTTGCAATTCGCTCATATTCTTACTCAGAACATCAATTGTCTCAGACAGCCAGCTGCGTAACTGTTTCAGGTCTTCTGCCCTAATTGACTTCCGAAGATCCTGGTTACGCCAAGCTGCCGCAACCTTCCGTACAGTTTCATTCTCCGCGCCGCGCTCAATCGCCTGCAGCAGTGTATCCTTGGTATGGACCTCGGTAAACTCACCCCACTTCACGATACTAATGTTGTTGCTGTTATCCGTCTTCAGCTTATCAGGATCATCCTCTACTTTCTCTTCCTCATTATTTTCTTGAACTATCTCCTCTTCTATCACTTGATTTCCGACAATTTCTGTCATCCTGAAAAACAACCTATGAAAAGCCGTGTTGGTATCCTGATCTGGCGCTGTTATGGATGCATAGGTTGATACCAGCCATGCCTTCAGGCTTTCTGCAAACTTCCGCGTCACCTCGTCTGGTTCTTTATTGCCACCATCCAAGAGCCACGTAGCCGCCTTCCTCACGCTTTCCTCGTTGCTGTTCTGCGCGAGTTTTAATAGCTCATTTTCATTCTTGACCGTTATCTTATCGTTTATTTTTATCTTCACACTTTCGTTTATTTCTACATCCTTCTTGCATATATTCAAATACTCCTTTTGCTCATTGTTAACTTTACCCTTCGGGACCGATTTATTCCTCTCCTTGATACTTTTATTCACTTTCTGCTGCATCTTCAGCAGGAGTGCGCAGTGACGATCCAGCGCTAATTGCTGCTTCGCTCCTGCCAGGCCAACCTTGTTGCGCAACGCAATTGCCTCCTTGGCGCCTATGACGAGCTGGATGTGCAGCGTTTTTGCGATCTCCTCTAATTGGTCATCACTCAGTATGTTAAGCGTGTCCTTCAGCAGCATCTTTTGCGCCCATTCAACATTCATCGGCTTGGGTGCCTTGAATAACTTTTTTGCCCAGTACTTCCAGAAATCCTCGTCTTTTTCGAATAATTCAATACGAAAATTTGGTGCAGTCAAAACCATGTCACTGTCGATTTTCTCCAGCTTGTATTTCTTTGCCAGTTCGATCTGCTGCAGCATTTTTTCCTCTTCATAGGGATTTGGCGGCGGCAGATCCGGCGGCTGCGGCGGCTCCGGCAGCTTCGGCGGCTTCGGCGGCTTCGGCGGCAGCGGCGGCAGCGGCGGCTCCGGCAGCTTCGGCGGCTTCGGCAACTCCGGCGACTCCGGCGACTCCGGCGGCTGTTCATCTGGGTCCGTTGCTGGATCTGGCTGCGGCTTATTGACGTTTTTCTCTTTATATGATGAAGAATATTCGATTAGTGCTTGCATATTCTTCATATAATTCTGCAACGTTGCCTGTTTTGCCGATTTGCTTAGCAGCAACTTGAATTGCGTCTCTGCCACTTCCCGGGCCAAAGGAACGAAACCTTCCGAGACTGATGCTGTGGCATAGTTGATGATCGTTTCCAGGCACCGTTCGCCGATTACTCTGAGAATCCCGGGAGCATATCCGTCCTTTCCTTCCGGCAACTTACCGGCTTCAGACAGCAGATAGACCTGCTTCATAATGTCCATAGCCTTGGTAAGCTCTTCTCTTCTTGCGTCTTCGGTTGCAAAATTCTCCGTCGTCGTCTTGACCTCGACCGGCGTTTGGACACCGTCAACTACTTGCATGACTGCTACGTAGTTGTTTTTATCGAGGCCCTTTTCATTGACACGGCGGATGATTTCGTTCAGACATATATCGGCCAAGGCAAGATACGCATGAGGAGGTATCTTTTTGGCGAAGGATTGTTCAGGATCCAGCCAGTCAAGTATTTCGCCAAGACTGAAACTATCTATGCGTTTTACTTCCTTTTCTGTTTTCTTTGCAAATTCGACGAGCGTCCTGTCATAATTCTGTGGAATCTCGGACCATTTGCCAGCAGAATCCTTATAGGTCTGGCTGGGAAGGTTCGTGAAATCTGTCGGCATGGCACGCTCCTGGCATAGTAAGGCGATCTGGCCCCATGCCTACACCCTCTGACGGGCACGTGCTGTTTCATAAGATACAGTTTGGACCGCAACCGGAAGAAATCTCCGGACCGCGTGCAGGATGCCCCAAGTCAGCCGGATCACGCTGCAGTCCGGCCGGATCCAGGTCATGATCCGGAACCCCAATCGATCGTGATCCTGTGCGGAAGCTGTCATCCGCCATCTGCTGGCGCGGACCTCCGGTTCGCTTCGCGGACCTCCGGTTCGGGATCATGCATTCTTGCCTGAGCATGATCTTTTCCAAAAAGTGGCTTCCACTTTTCGCTGGCGCGGACCTCCGGTTCGCTTCGCGGACCTCCGGTTCGGGATCATGCTTTCTTGTTTGAGCATGATCTTTTCCAAAAAGTGGCTTCCACTTTTTGGGACCATGCATTCTTGCCTGAGCATGATCTTTTCCAA
>CAYLSN010000282.1:0-3121 GCA_964386015.1 uncultured Rhizobiaceae bacterium
TCACCTCGGTGATGACCTTCGAGTACGGCGACAATGTCTTCAACCTCCTCGACACGCCCGGCCACGAGGACTTCGCCGACGATACCTATCGCACGCTGTCGGCGGTCGACGCCGCGGTGATGGTGATCGACGCGGCGCGCGGCATCGAGCCGCGCACGCTGAAGCTGTTCGAGGTCTGCCGCCTGCGCGACATTCCGATCCTCACCTTCGTCAACAAGCTCGACCGGGAAAGCCGCGATCCGTTCGAGATCCTCGACGAGATCGAGGACAGGCTGGCGCTCGACACGGCGCCCGTCAACTGGCCGGTCGGCCGCGGCCGCACCTTCGCCGGCACCTATCATCTCGCCGATCGCACGATCCGGCTCGGCGACCGCGACCGGCAGCCGATCCCGGTCGAGGGGCCGCTCGGCGAGGCGCTGGCGCCGCTGGTGCCGCCGCAGGAGCGCGAGGCGCTGGAGGAGGAGATCCTGCTGGCGCAGGAGGCCTGCAAGCCATTCGACCGCGCCGCCTTTCTCGACGGGCACATGACGCCGGTCTATTTCGGCTCGGCCCTGCGCAATATCGGCGTGCGCGACCTCATCGAGGCGCTCGGCGCCCATGCCCCGCGCCCGCGCGTGCAGCAGGCGGACCGGCGCCGGATCGAGGCCACCGAGCCGCGGATGAGCGCCTTCGTCTTCAAGATCCAGGCCAATATGGACCCCAATCACCGCGACCGCATCGCCTTTGCCCGCATCTGCTCGGGGCGGCTGTCGCGCGGCATGAAGGCAAAGCTGGTGCGCACCGGCAAGACGATGACGCTGTCGGCGCCGCAATTCTTCTTCGCCCATCAGCGCCAGCTCGCCGACGAGGCGGTCGCCGGCGATGTCGTCGGCATTCCCAATCATGGCGCCCTGCGCATCGGCGACACGCTGACGGAGGGCGAGGATTTCCTGTTCCGCGGCGTGCCCAATTTCGCGCCGGAGATCCTGCGTCGCATCCGCCTCGGCGACGCCATGCGGGCCAAGAAGCTGAAGGAGGCGCTGCGGCAGATGGCGGAGGAAGGAGTGGTGCAGCTCTTCCTGCCCGATGACGGTTCGCCGGCGATTGTCGGCGTGGTCGGCGCCCTGCAGCTCGATGTGCTGAAGGCGCGTCTCGATGTGGAGTACCAGTTGCCGGTAGACTTCGAGACGTCGCGCTACAGTGTCTGCCGCTGGATCGAGGCGGACAACCCGGCTGAACTCCAGCGTTTCATCGACGCACACCGCGGCGATATTGCCTGGGATCTCGACGATCACCCTGTCTATCTTGCAGACAGCGCATTTTCCCTTAACTATGAAGGGGAGCGGTGGAAAGCAATCCGCTTTGCCAGCATCAAGGACTATCAGGTCAGGGAGACGGCCTGAGCCCAACCTGGTTTCCCGTTACGCGTACATCAGATGTCACAGCCAACAAGGGAGAATGCCGATGAGCCTCAGAATCAATGACACTGCGCCGGACTTCACCGCCGAGACCACCGAGGGCGTGATCCGCTTTCACGAGTGGATCGGCGACGGCTATGCCGTTCTCTTCAGCCATCCGAAGGATTTCACCCCGGTGTGCACGACCGAGCTCGGATACATGGCGGGGCTGAAGGACGAGTTCGCCAGGCGCAACGCGAAGATCATCGGCATTTCCGTCGATCCGGTCGACAGTCACCACAAGTGGAAAGCGGATATCGAGAAGGCCTCGGGCCACAAGGTCGACTATCCGCTGATCGCCGACAGGGAGCTGAAGGTCGCCAAGCTCTACGACATGCTGCCCGCCTCCGCGGGAGATTCCTCGGAAGGCCGCACCCCGGCTGACAATCAGACCGTGCGCACGGTCTACATTGTCGGGCCGGACAAGAAGATCAAGCTGATGCTGACCTATCCGATGACCACCGGGCGCAATTTCGACGAGATCCTTCGGGCGCTGGATTCGATCCAGCTCACCGCGAAGTTCCAGGTCTCGACGCCCGCCCAGTGGAAGCCGGGAGAGGAAGTCATCATCCCGGCGACCCTGTCGGACGAGGAAGCCCAGGCCAAATACGGCACCTTCGAGAAGGTGCTGCCCTATCTGCGCAAGACCAGGCAGCCCCAGGCCTGACCGGGCGGTCGGGTCCCTCCCCCACGCCGTCGTCCTCGCCCGCGTGGCGAGGACCTCCCGGCTATTGGCCCCGGTGGAAGTGGCGGGTGCCGGTTCGTCTACTGCCCTTTCCCGATGGGAGTCCTCCCGCCCCTCAATAGAACAGCCGAACGCCGGCCAGGGCGATGGCCGGGAATGCCGCCAGGAGCAGGATGCGCAGGAGGTCGGCGATCACGAAGGGCAGCACGCCGCGCCAGGTATCGGTGATGGAGATGTCGGGCGCCATGGACTGGATGATGAACAGGTTCATGCCGACCGGCGGAGTGATCAACCCGACCTCGACGACGACCAGCACCAGGACGCCGAACCAGAGCGCGAAATCCTCGGCGCCGAGGCCGAAATCGAGCGCGGCGAGGACCGGAAAGAAGATCGGCACGGTCAGGAGGATCATCGACAGGCTTTCCATGACGCAGCCGAACAGCAGGTAGAAGCCGAGCACCGCGGCGAGCACCAGCCACGGGCTGAAGCCGGCCTCGACGACATAGCGCGCCGCCTCCTGCGGCAGCTGCGTAAGGGCGAGAAAGGCATTGTAGACGGCGGCGCCGAGAATGATCAGGAAGATCATGGCCGTGGAAGAGGCGGTCGAAAGGATGGCCTCCTTCAGGCCGGCGCGCGTCATGCCCCCATTGGCGATTGCCGCAAGGCCCGTCCCGGCCGCGCCGATCGCCGCCGCCTCGGTCGGGGTGAAGATGCCGAGATAGATGCCGCCGACGACGGCGAGGAAGATGGCCAGCACCGGCCAGACGCCAGCGAGCGCCACGAACCGCTCACGCCAGGGCTGCCGCGGCCGGCGCCGTTCCGCGCCGGGATAAAGGCGCACCTGCAGCGAGATTGCCGCCATATAGGCAAGCGCGGCCAGAATGCCGGGCAGCATCGCGGCAACGAACAGCCTGGCGATGTTCTGCTCGGTGAGGAGGGCATAGATCACCAGCGCGACCGAGGGCGGGATCAGGATGCCGAGCGTGCCGCCCGCGGCCAG
>CAYLSN010000283.1:0-3117 GCA_964386015.1 uncultured Rhizobiaceae bacterium
TTTGGTTATCGCGCGATTTGCACCGCGCCTGAGCGATCCTCCCTTTCAAAAATCGGTATTCCGGGCCGCAACGCACTGTCGCGTTGCGGTAGACAACACATGCTATGAAAGGGTTCATCATGACCACTGGCACAGTTAAATGGTTCAATCCCACCAAGGGGTTCGGTTTTATTCAGCCTGACAATGGCGGCGCGGACGCGTTTGTCCATATCTCCGCCGTGGAACGCGCCGGCCTGCGCGAAATCGTCGAAGGTCAGAAGATCGGCTACGATCTCGAGCGCGACAGCAGGACTGGCAAGATGTCGGCCTGCAATCTGCAGGCTGTCTGAATCAGTATCAGCTCTCCCTTGACCACGGATGTACTGGCATTGCCGGGAGCATGACACTGCGCAAGGTCAGGCATTTGCCTGACCTTTTTTGTTGCCGCTCGTCGTCAGTCGAGCCGGAAGGATACTCATGACACAATACAGCAAGGCGCGCCAAATGGCGGAGAACGCCTTCAGGAAGATTCAATCGGCCAGCCCGGTACAAAACAGTGCCGCCGCTGAAGTCGCCGCGATTGCCAGGGCCAGGGCGGAAAAGACCTCGCGGCTGAAGAATGCCCGCCTCGCAAAGGAAGCGGACGAGCGCGCGAGAGCATCGGTCGCCCCGATCTCCAGGTGAGCCGGTAATTTCCGGATTCATCTTGACCCAATCCGAAACGGAACACAGATTTGAAAAACACCAGAGACAATGATCTTTTCGATCGCCGCGCGGCCGCTGCCGAAGCAAGGGCCGCTCTCCTCCAGTCCTTCCTCGCCGCAAGGAAAGCTGCCGAGCCTGGCCGGCTCGCGCGGCAGCAGGAACGCATGGCGGTAGCCAAAGCCAGGGAGGAGCGGCGAGCCGAGAGAGAACGCCTGAAGCTCGAGGAGCAGCGCAGGATCGAGGCCCTGGAAGCCGAGCGCCTGGCGGCCGCCGAAGCTGCGGCCAGAGCCGAAGTCGAAGCACGTGAACAGGCCGACAAGGAGCGCATTGCCCGGGTCATCGCCGACGAGGCTGCGCGAAAGGCCGCACGCGATCTGCGCTACGCCAACCGCAAGGCGCGACAGAGATAGGCTGTCGCCGGCAGGTGCCGGCAACCCTGGTTCGTCTCTCGGGGGTTTCACGGGGCGGAACCATTCTCCTCGTCGTCCGTATGGGTTGTTGTAACCTTTTCAGGCGGTGAGACATGCATCGAGCGGAAGCGATTTTCGAGCCCCACGCCCCTTCGGCATACCGCATCCTGACGGCGTTCCCCATTGCCGCGTTCTCCCTGACCGTTCTCACCGACATCGCCTATTGGCGAACGGAGAATTTGCTCTGGCTGCATTTCTCCGAATGGCTGCTTCTGGCAGGTCTGGTCTTTGCCATTCTGGCGGCGCTGTATCTTGGCGTCATGGCGATCGCGGGCAGAGTGCGGCTCTACTGGCCGCATGTCATCGGTGGCGCTGCCGTCCTCTTCCTTGCGACGTGGAACAATCTTGCACATAGCGCTGACGGCTGGACTGCAGTGGTACCTTACGGGCTCACGCTTTCCATTGTCACAATGTTCGCGATGCTCGTGACAGGCTGGCTCGGAAGCGGGAGGATCGTTCATGCATGAGCCAGTCCTCGCCCGCCTTGCAACATTTGCGCTCGTGGCAGCTGTCGTAACGGGCTGCAATGGCAGCGACGATTTCGATACGGCCACACAGCTCGGCCCGGAGCCTGTCCTGCCCGAACCGACCATGAACCTCTTGCCCGACCTCAATGTCGGCGAGGTTGTCGGCTGGAACGATGGCGAAACTCCGGATGTGCCCGAGGGCCTGGCGATCACCGCCTATGCCACCGATCTGGCCAACCCGCGGACGGTGCATACGCTGCCCAATGGCGACGTGCTCGTCGTCCAGTCCAAGGCGCCACCGGGCAAGCCGCTCAACCGCCCCAAGGACATCATTCGCGGTTTCATCATGTCGATGGCCGCGGGAAGCCAGGGCGGCGACAAGGAAACCAACCTGATCACGCTGCTGCAGGACACGGACCGTGACGGCATCGTCGACCGGCGCAGCGACCTGCTCACCGGCCTGACCTCGCCGTTCGGGGTTGCGTGGCACGAGGACACGCTCTACGTCGCCGCCGCGGATGCGATCCTCGCCTATCCCTACAGGCTCGGGGAGACGAGCATTTCCGCCGAGCCGAACTTGCTGACGCCGCTGCCGGGCGGGCCGATCAACCACCACTGGACGAAGGATCTGGCGCTTGGTCCGGATGGACGGTTCCTCTATGCCTCGGTGGGGTCGAACTCCAACGCCGGCGAGCGTGGCCTGGAGGCCGAGAAAGGCCGCGCCGCGATCTGGCAGGTCGACCGCGAGACAGGTGCGGCGAAAATCTTTGCTTCCGGTCTTCGCAATCCGAACGGATTGAACTTCCACCCGGAGACCGGCGAGCTCTGGACCGTGGTCAACGAGCGCGACGAACTCGGCCCGAACCTCGTCCCCGACTACATGACCTCCGTACAGGAGGATGGCTTCTATGGCTGGCCGTGGAGCTACTACGGTCAGCATGTCGACCCGCGCGTTCGCCCCGTGCGGCCGGAGCTGGTCGAAAAGGCGATCCCGCCCGACTACGCGCTCTCCAGCCATGTCGCAGCGCTTGGTCTTGCCTTCACCAATGATTCCGCCATGCCGGAAGCTTTTCGCAGCGGTGCGTTCGTCGGCAATCGCGGCAGCTGGAACCGCAACGAATTCAACGGCTACAAGGTAATCTACGTGCCGTTCGACCAGGGCCGGCCGTCGGGACCGGCGGTGGACGTCGTCACCGGCTTTCTTGCAGACGACGTCGTGCGGGGACGGCCGGTCGGGCTTGCCATCGACGGTACCGGCGCGCTGCTGATCGCCGATGACGCCGGCAACACCGTCTGGCGCGTGGCCGCCGCCGATGGGTCGGTTACGCCGCAGCCCGTACCGACCGACAGGGTCGCCGCCTCCCCCGAGGCCGATGACACGCAGCCGGAGGGTGCCGGCGCGGAAACAGGCTCGGCACCGGCTTCTCAGTCCGACATCGCACCAGCAATCTCGCCCGAGGACGGTGCGTCACCCGAAGCGGAGGAATAGGCTGCCG
>CAYLSN010000284.1:0-3116 GCA_964386015.1 uncultured Rhizobiaceae bacterium
CGCTCCCGCTGGCGCATGCGATCATCCCTGAGGCAGAAGCCGCGGACAAGCCCTGACAGCGTGGAGAGAAAAGGAACCTGGCGGGGTTTCTGTTGACAGCAGCGATGTGAAACTGGCCTGCTGGAGCAAATTGCCGGGAGCAAACTGCGAAATGAATGATCGCCCGCTTCACGCTACGCCGCAACGCGCCTGGTTTCGCCGCGCGGATGGAACCGGGACGGCAGCGTCATGGCTGACCGTCACGGTCGACGGAGTTCCGGTCAGGGTGCGCGAAGGAGATTCCGTCGCCGCCGCGGTGCTGCTGGCCGGCAACAAGGTCTACCGGCGGACACTTGTCGGCAACAGGCCGCGCAACCCCTTCTGCTGGATGGGCGTCTGCTTCGACTGCCTGGTGGAGATCGACGGCGTTGCCAATCGCCAGGGCTGTCTGGTGGCGGCGCGGGAGGGCATGCGGATCTGCCGCCAGACCGGCCTGCCCGAACTGGAGGCAATGCAGGAAAATGACTGAGGTCATCGATGTCATTGTCATCGGCGCCGGTCCGGCGGGAATGGCAGCCGCCAGCTGGCTGCAATCCCGGGGCGTGCGGACTCTCGTACTGGAAGAGCGGCCCGAGCCGGGCGGCAATGTCCATGCCGGGGCGCTGCACGGTCCGTTCGGCGCTTCGGATCTGCTCGGGAAGGAATATGCGAAGGGCGCGGCGGCGGCGCGGGAGTTCGCACGGGGACCGGTCAGCGTCTGTCATGGCTGCTCGATCCATCGTGTCGACGGCAATACCGTCACCTTCTCGCAAGGCGGCGAGCTGCGCCGGGTCGCGGCGGCGCGGCTGATCGTGGCGACCGGGGCGATGGAGCGGCCCATGCCCTTTCCCGGCTGGGAACTGCCGGGCGTGATGGGGGCCGGCGCGTTCCAGCTGCTGATGAAGCAGTCGGGCCTTGTGCCGGGGGTCGACTATGTCCTGGCCGGCACGGGGCCGCTGCTGCTGCTGGTCGCCTGCCAGCTGCTGGCGCTCGGGTCTCGGCCCGTTGCGATCTTGGATACCAATGCGGCCTCCCCGTTCATGGCCGGCGCGTGCCATGCGGCGGCGATGGCCGCCAGTCCGGCGGCGGTATGGAAAGGGCTTGGCTACCTGGCGAGGATCCGCCGCGCCGGCGTCAGGGTGATCGACAAGGTCGTCGCCCTTGCCGCCGAGGGCAGCGATAGCGTCGAGACCTTGCGATACTGGCGGCGCGACGGCAGCACGGGTGCGCTCCCGGCCGGGCTGGTGCTCTGCAATGAGGGGGTGATCCCGAACATCCACCTGACGCTCGCATTGCAGTGCCGCCATTCCTGGAACGAAGCGCAGACATGCATGGCGCCGGTGGTCGACGCCCATGGCGAGACAACGCGCAACGGCACCTTCGTGGCCGGCGATGCCGCCGGCATTCTCGGGGCGGAGGCGGCACCGCATTCGGCCATGCTGGCGGCGGCGAAGATCGCCCTCGATCTGGGCAGGATCACGGCGGAAGAAGCAGACAGGGAGACGCGCGCCGCGCAGGCCGCTCTGGCGAGACAGCGCCGGTTCCGCGCCTTCCTCGATGCGGCCTACCGGCCGGGGATCGCGGCGGTGCATCCGATCGCCGACGAGACCCTGATCTGCCGCTGCGAGGAGGTTTCTGCGGGCGCCTTGCGCCAGGCCGTCCGCGACGGCGCGCTGGGTCCGACGCAGGCGAAGATGTTCACCCGCTGCGGGATGGGTCCGTGCCAGGGGCGGATCTGCGGCAGCGCGATGACGCGGATCCTCTCGGAAGCCACCGGCGAAAGTCCTGGCCGGATCGGGAACCGAAATGTGCGTTTCCCGCTCAAGCCGCTATCCCTCGAGGAGCTGGCGAGCGGACCGGATGCGGAGCAGGCCGACCATGAAATCATATCGTGAGGCGGAAATCGCCGTCATCGGCGGCGGCACGGTGGCGCTATCCATCGCGACGGGCCTGCGATCGCTCGGCTGCGACACCATCGTCGTCGACGAGGGCGATGACGCCATCCGTGCCAGCAGGGGCAATTTCGGTCTGGTCTGGGTTCAGGGCAAGGGCGACATGCTGCCGTCCTATACGCCCTGGGCAATGCAGGCAGCCACGGTCTGGCCCGAATTCGCCGGCTGGCTGAAGGAGTTCACCGGCGTGGATGTGGCGCTGGAGCAGCCCGGGGGCCTGTTCCTCTGCCGCACCGAGGAGCAGCTTGCAGAGCGGGCGGCCAAGATGCGGACGGTCGCCGGCAACTGTCCCGGAGAATACGAGTACGCCATTCTCGACAATCGCGGTCTGCGCGAACTCGTCCCACAGATCGGGACGGAGGTCGCGGGGGGCACCTATTCCCCCTATGACGGACAGGCGGAACCGATCCGGCTCTTTCACGCCCTGCACAGGGCCTACCGCAAGCTCGGCGGCGAATATCTGGCGAATGCCCGCGTGTCCGCCATCGGCAGCGATGCCGCGGGCTATCGCCTTGCCACCGGCCGCGGGGAGGTGCGCGCAGCCCGCATCGTGCTGGCGGCGGGACTCGGCAATGCCGACCTCGGCCGGATGCTGGGGGTGGAGATTCCCGTCAAGCCGGTGCGTGGCCAGCTCCTGGTGACCGAACGCGTACCCCGGGTCTTCGACGTGGTAATGGAACAGGTCCGCCATACGCCGGACGGCACCTTGCTGATCGGCGGCAGCTGGGAGGAAGATTCCGGATTCGACACCGGCACCAGCTATGAGGTGACGCGCAGCATTGCCAGCGACGCCCTCGCATTCTTTCCCTTCCTGAAACGGGTCAACATCGTGCGTAGCTGGGCGGCATTGCGGATCATCTCGCCGGATGCCGGGCCGATCTATGACGAGGTCGTCCCCGGCGCGTTTCTGGTCACCTGCCACAGCGGCATCTCCCTGGCGGCGATCCACACGCAGACGGTTGCCGGATGGATCCGGCAGGGCCGCATCCCCACCGACATGCAGGGTTTCGGCCTGAAGCGTTTCCGGCAGATGGCCCCTGCCTAAAGGCAGCGAGACCGGCCCCACCCTCGGGGGAGCGCCGCGCGGGCATCGACTTGTAGGCCTGACGATGCGGCGCAGGTGCCACACCGCCGAAAAGGCTTCAA
>CAYLSN010000285.1:0-3088 GCA_964386015.1 uncultured Rhizobiaceae bacterium
TCGCCGACATCCATGAGCGGTTCGAGGAGCTGGTGCAGAGGGCGCATCGCGCCCGCGTCGTCATCGTGTCGCCGTCGCTGCTGATGCTGTCGATCCAGGTCATCCAGTCGGTGTTGAAGGACGCGCGCATGCGCGAGCAGGCGCATGTGATCCAGTCCGAAGTGCGCCAGCTGATGGAGGATGTATCGCGCCTCGACGACCGCGTCGGCAAGCTGCAGGGTCACTTCGTCCAGACCGGCAAGGATGTCGAGCTGATCCTGACCTCGACGCAGAAGATCATGCGGCGCGGCTCGCGCATCGATGCGCTGGAATTCGGCGATGCCATACCGGAGCGGCGGGAGGCCGACGCCACCGGGACACAGGACGGGGAGGAAGCGCTGCCGGACTATGCCGCGGTGAAGCGTGTCGCGTCGACGCCGTAGTGCTGCAGGTAGCGCCCGGTAATGCGCTCGCAGGGGAGGATGACGAAGATGTCCACCGTGCCGAAATCCTCGTCGATCACACAGCCTTCGCCCACCTGCGCGCCGACCCGCAGATAGCCCTTGATCAGCGGCGGCAGCGAGGCTACCGCGCGGCGCGGATCGATGGCTTCGCGCGGCAGCAGGTTCATGGGCAGCAGACGGTGCGGCAGGGCGCGCACATGCCATTGCGGGTCGGCGGCGCAATGATATGCGAGAAAGGACAGAGCCTCGGCATGGCGGGCCGGGTCGGTGCCCGGAAAGGAGCCGCAGCCGATCATCACATCGACCGCACGCGACCGGCAATAGGCCCAGATGCCTTGCCAGAGCAGCTCGAGGGTCCGTTTCGACCGCCAGGCCGGCAGCACGCAGGAGCGGCCGAGTTCGAGAAAGCGGCGCTTGCGGTTGCGCCGCAGCAGCGGCGCCAGGTCGAATTCCTCCGAGGAATAGAAGCCGCCGCGCCGCTGCGCCTCTTCCTGCAGCAGCAGCCGATAGGTGCCGACGACCCGCTCGTGGTCCGCACCTTCGCGCGTGGTGTCGATCACGATGATATGGTCGCAGATCGGGTCGAAGCAGTCGATATCCAGCGGGACGCGGCGCGCATGCCAGCGGCCGTGCCGGCCGAACTCGAGCGAGAATACCTGGTGGCGCACCGCCTGCGCCGCGGCGATCTCGGCTTCATTGACGGCAAGCCGGGCGACGAGCCCGCCAATGCGGCCAAGCAATTGCGGCACGGCTGTGACTGCAGCATCCATGCGCCAGACTCCCCCGATCAGCGAGACATCCCGACGGCTGCCGCGCCGCGCCGCGACTCCTCCGCGAGGATTGGGAACCTGACCGGCGCTGCTGTCAAGCCTGCCGGCGCCGCCACAGCAACAGCTCCTGCAGGATGAGAAGTCCGGCGCCGACGGTAATGCAGGCATCGGCAAGGTTGAAGATGGCGAACGACCAGTCGCCGACATGGAACAGCACATAGTCGACGACATGTCCCAGCGTGGCGCGGTCGATCAGATTGCCGATGGCGCCGCCGACGATCAGCGCGAAACCGGTCCGGGCGAGTTGGTGCGAGCGCGGCGTGCGCAGGGCGAGCCAGCTCACCGCGACGATGATCAGCACCGGCAGCAGCAGCAGCCATGGCCCCTGCAGCCAGTCCAGCATCGAGAAGGCGATGCCGGTATTGTAGGTCCGGTACAGCGCCAGGTGCGGCAGCAGGTGCAGGGTCTCGTGCAGGTCCATATTCGCTTCGACCCAGCGCTTGACCGCATGGTCGGCGGCGATGACGGCGAGGACGATGAGGAGGTAGGGCATTACCCGTCTCCCGCGGGTTTCAGCGCCTCGCGGCGGATCTCGTACAGCATGATGCCGGTCGAGACGGCGAGATTGAGCGAATCGGCCTGGCCCGCCTGCGGAATGCGCACGAGGATGTCGGCGCACTCCGCCAGTGCATCGCCCAGCCCCTGCTGCTCGTTGCCCATCAGCAGCAGGACCGGCCGGCCGGCATAGTCCGGGCTGCGATAGTCGGTCCTGCCCTTCAGATGGGTCGCGACCACCATGCCGGCGAATCCCGGCCGCCAGGCGAGGAACTCGGCCTCGCTGCACTGCACCAGCGGCACGGCGAAGATCGAACCCATGCTGGCCCGCACGGCTTCGGGTCCGAACGGATCGGTGCAGTCGCCGATCAGGATGACGCCGCTGGCGCCGGCCGCGTCGGCGGTACGGATGATCGTGCCGAGATTTCCCGGGTCGCGTACCCGGTCGAGGCCGATCCACACCGAAGCCGTTCCCGGCTCGACCGCGGCAAGCCGGTGGCTGCGCCGGCCGCACACTGCAATCACCTGTTGCGGATTCTCCCGGCGCGCGATTGCGCCGAGGATCTTCTCCGGCACGATGAGGATGTCGCCGCCATTCGCCCGTACCCTGGCGGCGACGTCGGCCGCCTGCTTCTGTTCCTGCGCCGCCCGGCTGAGAATGAGCGTGCGCACCTGCCATCCGCCGGCGAGCGCATCGATGACCAGCTTCAGCCCTTCGGCGAGAAAGGCGTCCTGGCGGTCGCGATGCTTCTTCAGCGCGAGCGCGCGGATGTCCTTGATCACCGGATTGGAAAAGCTGGTGATCTCGCGCACCTTTCCCGGTTGCGGCAGGCGGGAAGTCGTCATGCGTTCACCCAGCGCGAGAACAGGGAAGTGGACAGAAGGCGGCCGCCAGCCTGCTCGCGAATGGTCAGTTCGCCCGATTCGACCATGCCGCCGGCAGCAGAGAAGGCATCGCACAGCAGCGTGTGCGGCATGTAGAAGGAAGCCCGGATCGAGTAGATCGTCAGCACCATGGCCAGCGCCGAGCCGGACATCAGGCTGCGGCAGATCTCGACCATTTCCGGCAAATCCTCGAAGAGCTGCCATTTCTCGCCCTTGGGGCCGCGGCCATAGGCGGGCGGGTCGAGCAGCACGATCTCGTAACGGGAGCCGCGGCGCTGCTCCCGCCGCACGAAGCGAAGGGCGTCCTCGCAGATCCAGCGGATCGGCCGGTCGGACAATCCGGCGCGCTCCTGGTTCTCCCGCGCCCAGGCGATCGCCTTCTTCGAAGCGTCGACATGCGTCACCATGGCGCCGGCGCGCGCCGCCACCAGCGAG
>CAYLSN010000286.1:0-3080 GCA_964386015.1 uncultured Rhizobiaceae bacterium
GCAAGGCATGCTGGCCCAGGTGGACCGGGCCTCGCGGCGCAACGAGCCGATCGTGTTTCTCGGCTGGGAGCCGCATCCGATGAATGCCAGGTTCGAGCTGACCTACCTTACCGGCGGCGATGACTATTTCGGCCCGGATTTCGGCGGCGCGACGGTGTATACGAATGTTCGCGCCGGCTATGTTGCCGAATGCCCGAATGTCGGCAGGTTCCTGGAAAATCTGCATTTCACCCTGCAGATGGAGAACGAGATCATGGGCGCCATCCTCAATGATGGCGAGGAGCCCGGCGCCGCCGCCCGTGCCTGGATGAAGGACAATCCCGACTTTGTCCTCGCCTGGCTGGACGGCGTGACGACCCGGGACGGCGGCGATGCCGCGGCCGCCCTGCGGGCCCATCTCGGGCTGTGAACGCGGCCCGGCCGGCCGGGCCGTCCTGCGACGGTCGATCGGCGCAGAGTGACCGATGGAACTGATCGTCGCCAACAAGATCCCCGTCGGCCGGACAGCCCGGATGATCGTCGACTGGCTGACGGATAATCTCTACTGGTTCTTCGACGCGCTCGCCCAGGGCATGGGCGCCATCATCCAGGCGGTGCTGTTCGCGCTGACGGCGCCGCACCCGCTGGCGGTGATCTTCGCCTTCACGCTGCTCGCCTATGCGCTGCGCCGCTCGGTCGCCGTTGCCCTGCTCACCGCGGCGGGCTTCCTGTTCGTCCTCAACCAGGGCTACTGGCAGGGGACCATGGAGACGCTGACGCTGGTGCTGTCCTCCTGCCTGCTGTGCATGGGGATCGGCGTGCCGGTCGGCATCGCGGCCGCCCACAGGCCGCGTCTCTACATGGTACTGCGGCCGATCCTCGACCTGATGCAGACCCTGCCGACCTTCGTCTATCTCATTCCCGCCATCGTCTTCTTCGGCATCGGCATGGTGCCGGGCCTCATCGCGACGGCGATCTTCGTCCTGCCGGCGCCGATCCGGCTTACCCATCTCGGCATATCGTCGGCGCCGCGCCAGCTCGTCGAGGCAGGCGAGGCCTTCGGCGCCAGCCGCTGGCAATTGCTGTGGAAGATCGAGCTGCCCTGGGCCGTGCCGCAGATCATGGCCGGGCTCACCCAGACCATCATGCTGTCGCTGTCCATGGTGGTCATTGCGGCACTGGTCGGCGCCGACGGCCTCGGCGTTCCGGTGGTGCGCGCGCTCAACACGGTCAACACCGCGCTCGGGTTCGAGGCGGGGCTCGTCATCGTGGTGGTGGCGATCGTGCTCGACCGCCTGTTCCGCATTCGCGGAGGCGGCCAGTGACGCCCTGCATCGAGATCGACAGGGTGACGATCCTGTTCGGGGCGAAATCCTCCGAGGCGCTCCGCCTCGCCGACCGGGGCGCGAGCCGCGAGGAGATCCAGCGGCGCACCGGTGTCGTCCTCGGCGTCCACGATTGCAGCCTTCAGATCCGCGAAGGCGAGATCCTGGTGCTGATGGGCCTGTCGGGATCGGGCAAGTCGACCCTGCTGCGCGCCATCAACCGCCTCAATCCGATCACGCGCGGCACGGTGCGCCTCAATGCGGCCGGAGAAAGCCACGATCTTGCCACGGTCAGGCGCGACGGGCTGCGCCGCATCCGTTCGCGGCTGGTCGCCATGGTCTTCCAGCAATTCGCGCTGCTTCCCTGGCGCACCGTCGCCGGCAATGTCGGCTTCGGCCTCGAGCTCGCCGGCCTCGGCCGCAGGGAGCGGCAGGCGCGGGTGATGGAGCAGCTCGAGCTGGTCGGGCTTGCCGATCGCGCCGGCAGCCTGGTCGGCGAGCTCTCCGGCGGCATGAAGCAGCGGGGCGGGCTGGCGCGAGCGCTCGCCACCGATGCGCCGATCCTGCTCATGGACGAGCCTTTTGGCGCCCTGGAGCCGCTGAGCCGCGCGCGGCGGCCGGACGAGCTGCTCGAATTGCAGGCGCGGCTGCGCAAGACCATCGTTTTCGTCAGCCACGACCTTGACGAGGCGCTCAAGATCGGCAACCGCATTGCCATCATGGAGGGCGGGCGCATCGTGCAGGTCGGCACGGCGCCGGAGATCGTGCTCGATCCCGCCAATGCGTACGTCGCCAGCTTCGTCGCGCACATGAACCCGCTCGGAGTGCTGCGCGCGCGCGACATCATGCGGGAGCCGCGCCGGGTTTCGGACCGGCCCGTCGCCGGCTCGGCGCATCCGGATACGCCGGCGCGCGAATTGCTGCATGCCCTGACGCGCTCCGGCGGCGAGATCGGCATTTTCGATCGCGGCAGCCTGGTCGGCCGGGTCAGCGCCGACGATGTCGTTGCCGCGATTGCCCGGTTCCAGAAGGGGCGCAATGGATCCGTGCCGCCGCGCACAAGCCTGCCGGAGGGCGCATGACAGCGGGCTGACCGGAAGGCGAGCTGTTGCATCCCTGCATCGCTTGGCGAAAAAACATGCAGCTTCGCGCTAACTTACTGTTTTACCGGAGAGAATAATTTGCTGCCGGATTTGACAGGAGACAGGAATTCATATTAGAGATGAAAGATCGGCAAGCACGATTGCCGAGTTTGTCGCCGCCGGATCGCCCCCCAGGTCCGGTTGCATGGATCGCCTACCGGCCTTGGCCGTGGGCACAATGGAAATGGGGGTCTTGTCATGGAATTCGAAAATGTTGCCAGGGGCCACGCCGAGGGCGCCGAGATTCTGTCCGCGCTTGGCAATGAGCGGCGCCTGCTGATCATGTGCCACCTGCTGAACGGAGAAATCTCCGTCGGCAAGATCGCGGAGAAGGTCGAGCTCAGCCAGTCGGCGCTTTCGCAGCATCTCGCCAAGCTTCGCGCTTTGGGGCTGGTGCAGACGCGCCGGGAGGGGCAGACCATCTACTACTCTTCCAAGTCGGTGAAGGCGGCCAGCATCCTGCGGACGCTCGACAGCGTGCTGGCGGGGGACAAGGTACTCGCTGCCGCTTTCACGCGGAGCGAGGAGCAGCCGGCCGACGCGGCCTGACCGCACTGCCTCTGCCCCGTCATCCTCGGGCTTGTCCCGAGGATCTCCCTCAGGATGGGGCGCTGAGGGGTTTGGCACGCTCCAC
>CAYLSN010000287.1:0-3078 GCA_964386015.1 uncultured Rhizobiaceae bacterium
GGAGGGGATGCGGTTCTCGACGCGACGCGCCGAAGGATCCGAGCGTGGCACGCGAAACGCCGTGGTGCGGTTGTCGTGGCCCCATTCGACATTGACGGGCGCCGACTGGTTCGGCGTTAGCCGGCGGTACGAGTTCACATAGGGAGCGAGCATCACCAGGGCGCGCGGGACATAGCGCTGCATGCCGCCGATGAAGTGCCGGAAATGCCTGGTTTCCCGGCCGTGCTCGTCCGAGAAGATGTTGGCGCCGGTCTTCCTGTCGATGATGGACTGGTGAATGTGCATGGCCGAACCGGGCTGGCCCTGCATGGGCTTGGCCATGAAGGTGGCGTAGGTCCCGTGCTTCAGCGCTGCCTCGCGGATGGTGCGCTTGAACATGAAGACCTGGTCCGCGAGCTCGACCGGGTGACCATGGCGCAGATTGATCTCGAACTGGCCGGCGCCCTCCTCATGGATGAGCGTGTCGATCTCGAGCCCCTGCGCCTCGGAAAAGTGATAGATGTCGTCGATGAGTTCGTCGAACTCGTTGACGCCGGCGATGGAATAGCCCTGGCCGCCGCCAATTGCCCGGCCAGAGCGGCCGACGGGCGGGACCAGCGGATAATCCGGATCCGGATTCTTTTCGACGAAGTAGAATTCGATCTCCGGGGCAACGACCGGTTCCCATCCGTGCTCGGCATAGGCGTTCACGACGCGCTTCAGCACGTTGCGGGGCGTGAACTCGATCGACTCGCCGCTGAGGCGGACGAGGTCGCAGATGACCTGCGCCGTCGGGTCGGTTTCCCAGGGGACCACGGTCAGCGTCGAAAGATCCGGCAACAGCTTGAGGTCGCCATCATCTTCCGGATAGGCGAAACCCCGCCCGTCATCGGGATAGGCACCGGAAATCGTGGACATCAGCACGGCAGTGGGGAGGGCCAGGGATGTATTCGACGTGAACTTGCTCGTCGGCATCATCTTGCCGCGGGCTACGCCAGCCTGGTCGGGAGTGATGCATTCGATGTCCTCGATGCCGCGCCACTCCAGCCAGGCCTTGGCCTGATTCCAGTCCGCAACCCCGCGCAGATTGTGTACGAATTCGGGCACGCGTCGCCGTGCCGGCTTCGCAGTGCCGCGCGGAATGGCTTTCTTCTTCTGCATTCAACACCAATGGAATTGTTCTGTTGCCTTTTAGCTCATCCCCGGTGCGAACGGTAGATGGCGGATTTTATATAAGTTTTTCCTGTTGTGCCTTGCCAGCCGGGCCGTTGCGAAGGGCCGCAGCCTGAAATCATGGTTAACTTCGCTTTCATCCAGGATTCATCATTGGCCGATAGACTGTCTTCACATGGAAAGTCACCGGGTCGTGGGGGCACGACAGGGAACAGGACGATGAGACTGGCTGCATCCTTCGCACGAATCTTGTCCGGGCTGCGAGGCTTCCTCGCGCCTCGCTATCAACCCGAGCGGCACTACATGCGCGGCCCCGGCCCGGCCTGTTCACGCAAGCACCGCACCTCCGGCAAGCTGGCGCTGGCCGATTGAATCCTTCCTGCATTCACGGCGGAGCCGGTATCAGCCGAGCTGGCTCGCGGCCAGCAGGTAGATGGCTTCATTGCCCAATATGTAGGCGCGCAGTCGATCCACCGCGAAGAGCTGCGCGAACGGCTCGGCACGGACGCTGAGTGTCCCGGCATAGGCGCCGAAAGCCGGCAGGATCAGGCGGGTCGCATCCGTGGCGAAACAGGGCCGCCGCAACGATCTGCCATGACGGCGCAGCACCGCCCCCGGATGCAGGTGACCCGCAATCTCGCCCGGGGCGGACCCAGCGCGAGGCTCATGCCGGAACACGATTCCGCCAATGGCGAGCTCGACCGCGGCAAAGCCCGGGAGCGAACCGGGAGGGTCCGGATCGTGATTGCCGGCGATCCAGCACCAGTCCCGGCCAGCGGCCATGCGGCTGAGTCGATCCCGCATTTCATCCGGAAGCCGGACATGCCCGTCCGGGTCATGAAAACTGTCTCCCAGGCAGATCACCATGCGCGGATCGTGTTCCTCGATCGCCGCTTCGAGACGAAGCAAGGTGTCGTGGCTGTCGTAGGGCGGCAGGAACTGCCTTCGCCTCGCCCACGAAGAGCCTTTCTCCAGATGCAGGTCGGAAACGACCAGCAGCCGATGGCGCCGCATCAGGGCATAGCCCCGCCGGTCGAGAACGACTTCCTCGTCCGCGACCACGATCGTCGCCGCGGGCATGGAAGAGCGAATCGCTGCCGCTGCCAGGTTCATTGCGCAT
Source organism: uncultured Rhizobiaceae bacterium (assembly GCA_964386015.1). Classification (GTDB taxonomy): domain Bacteria; phylum Pseudomonadota; class Alphaproteobacteria; order Rhizobiales; family Rhizobiaceae; genus CAYLGY01. The sequence goes on from CAYLSN010000287.1 coordinate 2,273, forward strand.
GGATAGCCGCATCCATCTGCGCTGCCAACTCCGCCAGCAGGGCGTCTTCGCCGCCGCCGCCGACGGGTTCCCTGCCGATCTCCATCATCACGGGGACGGCCAGCGGGGAGATGCGGTCGAGATGGACATGCCGGACATGGTTCGGCACCCGGCGCAGCATGTCCGCGAGCCGGCCGATGTCGAGCAGGCCCGACGCCGCGTCCATGCGCGTTGCCTGCAGCAGGATGTGGTCCGGCTCGTGCTGGCGCAACACGTCATAGATGAGGTCGGCGGAAACGGCGATCTGCCGGCCGGTCTTTTCCGAGCCGGGGTGGCGCCGCTCGATCAGCCCGGCAATGATGGCGCAGTTGCGGAAGCTTCGTTTCAGAAGCCAGCTTTCGTTCAGCCACGCTTCGAGATCGTCGCCGAGCATGTCTTCGTCGAGGAGAGCCGAAAGCGGATAGTCTCCCGCCAGGAACATGCGGCCCAGATCCCGGAGCGCCCAGATGGCCAGCGCATAGTCTGTCGCCACGAAACCCAGCGGTCCGGCGCCGGCGCGCTCCAGTCGCCGCGTCAGCAGCATGCCCAGGGTCTGGTGCGCCGGCCGCCCTTCGAACGGATACATGACCATGCAATGCCTGCGCTCGTGGGGAAAGGTCTCGACCAGGAGCTGATCGGGTGCGGGCAGGGCGGAATGGATGGCCTGCAGGGTCAGCCAGCTCGATACTTGCGGGGGCAATTCCCGCCATCGGCCGCGATCGGCGATCATTTCCCGCACGGTGCCGGCCAGATAGGTCGACAGCGGAAACTTGCCGCCGAAATAGGTC
>CAYLSN010000288.1:0-3069 GCA_964386015.1 uncultured Rhizobiaceae bacterium
AATATCTGCCCTTCGCCGAATCAGTCGAACTGATCAAGAACCGGCAGCTGGACGCTACCCTGCAATCGGCAGGGCTTGGCGTCGCCTCCATCCGCGACCTCGCAAGTTCGCTCAAGATCTCGGTCGTGTCCGTTCCGGCCGACATTGTGGAGAAGATCGGCTCGCCGTATGTGCCGGCCGTGATTCCGGCGGGAACCTACGAGGGCCAGACCGAGGACGTCGAAACCGCCGCCGTCGGCAACTTCCTGATCACGCATTCAGGGGTCTCTGACGAGACGGCGTACAACATGACCCGGCTGCTCTTCGAGAATCTCGACCGTCTCGCGGCCGCGCATGCCGCGGCGAAGGCGATCGACGTCGGCAAGGCGCTGCAGGGCATGCCCGTGCCGTTGCATCCCGGCGCGGAGCGCTATGCCCGCGAAGCCGGCAGCCTCAAGTCGCTCGCAGCTCGCCGATCAAGTGAAGCCGGTGTCGGGCACCGCAGCAGACGCGCTGCAGGATGGCGGCGAAGCCGCCGGGGCGGCCTCCGCAGCCGGGGGGCTGCCGCCCGGATTCGGCGCCGGTCCGGCCGGCAGGGCGGCATTCCTCATCGCCGTCTGCTTCTCGCTGTTCCAGCTCGCCACGGCCGCCTATGCGGTGCTGCCGAGCCAGGTGATCCGGGCCATGCATGTCGGCTTCCTGCTGCTGCTGGGATTTGCCCTGATCGGCAATCTGACCGCTCGCTCGCGCACGGCGCGGATCTGCTTCTGGACGCTGGGAATCCTCGGCTTCCTGACCGGCGTCTACAATTGGGTCGAGTACCGGCCATTGCTCACCCGCAGCGGCTTCCTGACCGGCACGGACCTGATGTTGGGAACCCTGCTGATCGTCCTCGTCTTCGAGGCGGCCCGGCGGCTGATGGGACTGGCGCTGACGATCGTCTGCGGCGTCTTTCTCGCCTATTGCTTCCTCGGCAACCACCTGCCGCCGCCCTTCATCCACCGCGGCTATGACTTTGCGCAGATCGTCGAGCATTTCAGCTTCGGCACCGAGGGCATCTACGGCACGCCGGTCTACGTCTCCGCGGCCTACATCTTCATTTTCGTCGTGTTTGCAGCCTTCCTCGAAAAGGCCGGCATGATCGCGCTGTTCAACGATGTCGCGCTCGGCCTGGTCGGAGGCTGGCGCGGCGGCCCGGCTCAGGTATGTGTCCTGTCCTCCGCCCTGATGGGAACGATCTCCGGATCCGGCGTTGCCAACGTCGTCGCCAGCGGGCAGTTCACCATTCCGCTGATGAAGAAGTTCGGCTTCCGCCCGGCCTTTGCCGGCGGCGTCGAGGCCACTTCGTCCATGGGCGGACAGATCATGCCGCCGGTGATGGGCGCCGTTGCCTTCATCATGGCCGAGACGCTGGGTGTCCCCTATGCCAGCGTGGTGATTGCGGCACTCATTCCCGCCCTGCTCTATTTCGGCGCCTGCTTCTGGCAGGTTCATCTGGAAGCGAGCAAGGCCGGGCTCAGCGGCATGGACAGGTCGAGCCTGCCGGATCCGCTGGCGGCTATCCGCCGGCACTGGCCGCTGGTGCTGCCGCTTGCCATGCTCGTCTATCTGCTCTTTGCCGGCTACACGCCGATCTTCGCCGGTACGATGGGTCTCGCCCTCACCGTGGTGCTGATTCTCGGCACGCCGCTTGCGGCGCTGATCTCGCCCCTTGCCTTTCGCGTGGTGTTCTGGCTGGCGCTGGGAACGGCGACGGCTGCTTTCCTCCGTTTCGGCGTCAACATCGTCGCCATCGTCATCGGCGCGCTCGTGCTTGCCTGCCTTTTCGTGCGCGGCGGGCGCGAAACGCTGTGGCTTTGCGTCGAGTCCCTGGCCGAAGGGGCCCGCAATGCCCTGCCCGTCGGCATTGCCTGCGCCATTGTCGGCATCGTCATCGGCACGCTGACCCTGACCGGCATCGCTTCCACATTCATCGGCGCCATCATTGCCATCGGCGAGAACAGCCTGTTCCTGTCGCTGCTGCTCACCATGCTGACCTGTCTCGTGCTGGGCATGGGCATTCCCACCATTCCCAACTACATCATTACCTCGTCGCTGGCCGGACCGGCGCTGCTGCAGCTCGACGTGCCCCTGCTGGTCAGCCACATGTTCGTCTTCTATTTCGGGATCATGGCAGACCTGACACCGCCCGTTGCACTGGCGGCCTTCGCCGCGGCGCCCATGGCGAAGGAAAGCGGGCTGAAGATCGCGGTCCAGGCCTCGAAGCTGGCTGTCGCCGGCTATGTGGTGCCCTTCATGGCGGTCTATACTCCCGCCTTGATGCTGCAGGATGGCGGCGCCATCGCGGCGGCCTTCGGCTATCCTGTCGAAGTCGCCTATGTCGTCATCAAGGCCGGTGCCGCCATCGGGCTATGGGGCATGGCCGTCACCGGCTATCTGTTCTCCCGCCTCGACTGGTGGGAGCGACTGGCAGCGTTTGCCGCCGGCCTGTTGCTCGTCCTCGCCTTGCCGGTCACCGATCCGGCCGGATTCGCCCTCGGCGCCCTTGTCGTCGCCCGCCATTGGTGGCGCGGCCGGGGACGCGGTGCTCCCGCGCCATGATCTGCATCCTCGAGGCGGGCCGCATGCTTACCCTTGCCGGCCTCGCTTTCACATTGTCGTGGAGCCATTCCGTCGAGAAAACCGGATGGGAAGAGGACTGGAAGGTCACGCCGGCCGGCCTCGAGCTGAGCGAAGCCCGCATACGCGGCTCCGGCGCCGGGATGGAGCCGCCGCCGTCGGCCGTGCTCCGCAATGGCTGGTGGGTCTATGCCCCCGCCCGACCGCCGCTGCCCGAGCTCGTGCTTGCCGCTTCCGGCGCGACCGCGGGCGGCTGGAAAATCTGCGACAGCGAACAATGCATCGAGGTCGGCACGGCGCCGGGCGCACCGGTGCGGATCTCGATCTGCGAGCCCCGGGAGGGACAGCTCCCGCGGACGCCTTCCCGCTGATGACAAACCCCTTGACAGATGCGGCCCGGACGCTGAAAACCTCTGCTGCCGCGGGCGTAGTTCAGTGGTAGAACGCAAGCTTCCCAAGCTTGATGTCGTG
>CAYLSN010000289.1:0-3056 GCA_964386015.1 uncultured Rhizobiaceae bacterium
GTCACCGTCCGCAGGTCCCACTGGGGTTCGCCGCTGGCGGTCACGCCGAGGTCGGCGAGCGCCGCGGCCCCGGCCCCCCAGGCGCACCCCGAGCAGGCCCTCAGCGAGGTGGTCCAGCAGTCCATCGGCGGCCTCACCGCGGCCGCGTCGACCGCGGCGCGGCGCACGGCGCTCCTCGTCCACGGCTTCACCCCCGCGCTGCTGGCCGCGGTCTGCCCCCAGGGCTCCTCGCCCCCGGGCGTCCTCCACGAGCTCCTGGCCTCCGGGCTGGTGTCGGCCCAGCTGGCGGGCCTCCCTCGCCGGCTCCGGTTCCTCGACCCGATCCGCCGGCGGCTCGTCGAGGAGGAGGCCGCTGCCGGCCCGAACGGCGCTGCTCTCGCCGCGGTGGCCGACGCGGTGGCGGGCGTGCTCCGAGCCGTGCGCCCCGACCTGGCCGGCCCCACCGTCCCGTCCGCCATCGAGCCGGCCGTGGCCGAGCTCCCCAACACCGAGGCGCTCGTCGAGCAGCTCGGCGCGACGGGGGACCACCGGGGAGCGCTGCGCCTCGCCGTCGCCGGCGTCGACGCCTGGTACGAGGCCGGCGGCTGGGCCCGGGGGACGGCGGTGACGTCCGCCGCGCTCGCCGCCGTGCGCCCCGACCCCTGCCCGCCGGGTCTGCCGGCCGGGGCGGTCGACGCCGCGGCCGCACCGGTCGACCCGGTCGACTGGGCGTGGGGGGCGTGGGCGGTCGGCTGCGTGGGCGCCACCTACGAGGCCAACCGCCGGGAGTACGACCGGATGCTCGTGGCCGCCGACGTGACCCGGACGGCCGGCCTCCCCGTGCTCGAGGCGCACCTGCGGCTTCGGCTCGCGCTCGGCGCCGGCTACCGGCGGGACATGGCTGCCGCGGGCACCCACCTGGCCCGGCTCCGCGAGCTCGTCGAACGGCTCGACTCGGACTACGGGCGGCTCATGGCATCCCACGCCGAGGCCCTCGCCCCGCTGGTGCTCGGCGACCCGGCCCGGGCGGCCACCGAGCTGCAGGCTGTCGCCGAGCGGGCCGAGGCCCTCGGCGCACCGGCCGACGCGGCCCGCAGCTGGCGCCTCCTCGCCCTCGCCCGACGGGCGCTCGGCGACGTGGCCGGAGCGCTCGGCGCGCTCGACCGGGCCGAGGGGCTGGCCCTCGAGGGACGCTCCCGCGGCACCCTCGCCACGATCCGCACCGACGTCGCCGACCTGCGGGTCCAGCACGGCGACGTCGACCGGCAGGTCCTGCTCGACGCGCTCGACACCGTGCTCACCGTCGGGAACCTGCGGGCCGCCGGGCTGCTGCGGCTCCAGCTCGGGGCCGTCGACGCGGATCCCGTCCAGCTCGCCGAGGCGGCCCTCGACCTGTGGGAGAGCGACCGGGCGTGGGCCGCGGTGGCGGTGGCCCGGCTCGTCGAGCTCCTGCCCCGCTCCCACCCGCTGGTGCGGCTCGCCCCGGCGGCCGTCGCCGCGCTGCGCCGGGACTGGGGGAGCCCGCTCGGCGCCCGCGAGGCCGAGCTCGTCGAGCGGACGGCGGGCCGGGCCGACGACCCCCCTCCGGCCAGCTGGGCCGAGGATCTCCACCAGCACCTGCGGGGCGTGGTGACCGCCGCGCGCAGCGCCTCCGCCTGACCCGACCGGCGCTTAGCGGCCGCTTAGCGGGGCTGCCGTACGGTCGCGGCGGCCGGCGAGGGCCGGGCGCGACCACGGGAGGACCGATGCAGCGGAGGATCACCACGAGCCTGCTGGGGGCGGGCATTGTGCTCATCGGTGTCGGCGCCCTGCCCTCGGCGGCCGCCGAAGCCGACTGGTACGTGGAGGCCACGCCGTCCTCGGCGGCCGTCGGCGACCAGATCACGATCCGCGGCGAGCTGGAGTGCCCGGGCATGGACCCGGGCGGCGACGTGTACGTCATGGTCTACGCCGACCACCCGGACCTCCTGCTCCAGACGACCCTCGGCCACGGTCCCCTCCAGGCCGACGACACGTTCGAGCTCACGGTGACCGTCCCGGCGACGCTCGCCGACGTCATCGAGCGCACGGAGGTGGCCACGCCCCCCGGGGACTACCTGCTGGAGGCGTTCTGCAGCTACTCGGACACCGAGCCGAACAAGATCCGGGGCCCCTTCACCATCGTGGAGGGCGGCGGGCCGCCGACGAGCGCCCCCACCACCTCCACCCCGGCCACCACGAGCACCACCGCGGCGCCGCCGACGAGCGACCCGGTCCGGCCGCCGTTCTCGCCGCCGCCGTCGCCGCCGACTGACCCCGCGCCCTTCACGAGCGGACCGTCGGGGCCGGTTGCCGCCGGCGCCACGATCACCATCGACGAGGGCGGCTTCCTGCCCGGCGAGGACGTGCACGTCGTGCTCTACAGCACCCCGACGGTGCTGGCCACGCTGACCGCCGACGCCACCGGCGCGGTGCGGGGCGAGGTGACGATCCCCGCCGACACGGCGGCCGGCCGCCACACGCTCGTCCTCTACGGCGGCGCCAGCGTCAAGGCGCGCGCCCTCGAGGTGAGCGCGGCGCCCGGCCAGGCCGCGGCGCCGACCCAGACCCTGCCCCGCACCGGGACGGCGGCCACCACGTGGCTGGCCGTGCTCGGCATGGCGCTCGTGACCAGCGGCCTGGCGCTGGTCCGGCGGGAGCGGGTGCAGGCCGCGATCGAACGGCGAGCGGGCACCTGACCTCGCGCTCGGGTGGCCTTCCGCCGGCCACCCGAGCGCGTGGGCACAGCCCCCGGTCAGCCCTGCCGAGGCACTCCGCCAGCCTCGGCAGGGTCCCGGGGGGTTCGGGTCGGCGATCCCCGCCGAGCGCCAATACTGTGTGACGACCGGCACGTCGTCGCGGTGAGGCGACGACGGAGGGCCGGGAGGACATCGCGCCGCGCGGACGCGGTCGGACCGACACCGAGGGGACGAGCATGGCCATCGAGACGATCGCTGACATCATCCGCACGCACGGGGCCGAGCGGCCCGACGCCGTGGCCGTGGAGGTGGGGGAGCGGGCCGCCACCTTCGGGGACCTCGACCGGCGGTCGAGCCAGC
>CAYLSN010000290.1:0-3054 GCA_964386015.1 uncultured Rhizobiaceae bacterium
CACAAGCCATAGGCCGCCGATAGCGATCGCTCGCGGCACGCCACGCTCAAGCGCTTGGGCTACTGTTTGGCGTTCGCGCTGGCGATAGGCCTGCCACCCTCCACCCAGCCAGTGGCCAAAGCGCTCTGCCTTGTTATAACGCGACTGTATGGTCATGGTGCTTGCTCGATCAATTACTCCGGTGCGCTCCAGTTATCCTGGCTGACCGCCTCCAGCGCGTCCCAGTTACTAGACGGTGGCTTCATCTGAGCGATATTTAGAAAACCGCGTGCAGCATCGTTGACCAAGCGTAGATGATCTACCGTGACCTGTGAGTCGTGGCGAAAGAAGAACCGGAATCGCCAGTCGGCCCTTTGGACAAGGCACCGAATCGCTCACGGTCGCCATTGTTTGCTCCTTGATGAAAAGCCAGCATCGTGCTGGCTTTTTGTTTTATAGGAATTACTCAGCCTTGTCCGACGGCAGGCTAATTCTCATCAAGCACGTAACAAAGACGAAATCCTACCTTTACACCTTTATATGCCATAGTGCTGTGCACGGGGTATAGACCGCGCGATATTTCGGCCCTCAGGGCTTTTCCCGTAGCAGCACATGCCATGCGTGCAAAGTGGTCTTCATGTTCGAACAACCACTCGAAGAATCCTCGCTCCACGAGGAAAGGAATCCCGCTTGCACTGTTAGTAACCTTTAAATCCGGGCCATATGTCAGCGACCAGTCTGGCCGCCTATGTGGTCCTGGCTCAGTGAGCTTTTTCTCAGGCCATCCCAGATACGAATCTTGAACAGAGGGCTCGGGCGCAACTTCAAACCACTCCTCGGTGGTCATAAGCCGGACCGGCACGCCAGTGCGCTGCTCGAAATGACGGCAATACGCAATGGCATCCAGCCAGCTGACAGCCGCAGGATAGTCATTGGAAGTCTCCTCATTGATCGAGAATATCTCATCTCTGCTTCGGATGGAGCCATCGACCGTCTGGATTCTTTTATTGCGAATCTCCCGCCAATCCGAGTGATCCAGATATTCGAACAACTCCTTGATGGTCACGAGCGGCGACACCATCAGCGTTCTATTCTTCAGGCGGTGGGGGAAGAAGCCCTCCAATGTCTTACCCGTCTTCGGGTTTGGCTTAATATAGCCTTGGGCAAGCAACTCTCTCTGATGCAGGATGTCATATCCTGGCCAGCACTGCACAGTACCTCCCTGCTCATAGTAGCGAGCCTCGGCATCATGCGTCAGCTTTTCAAACCATATATCGGTAGCGTAGTAAATATGTGCGTTCCACCGGATCTTCTCATCCATGGCGGATGGGAGCTCGTTTCTGGTTAACAGAGGATACAATGTATTCCCGGTAAACGGCTCGTCGCGCTGGTTCCTGACCACCCAATCGAACTCGCCATTGGCCCCCCGCAGGAAGACGATGTTGTCGTTGCCTGGCAGGGGGATGACATCCACCCATCCTAATGACGAGCTTTCAATCTCGCGTCGAAATTGCTCGAATATGCAATTGTAGAGATCCACTGCGGGTTTTTGCATCTGATAGGCAGTAATGACCGGATCACCGTCTGCAGGTTCCACCAGGTTGTCGCCAATTAAGTTAAAGCAACTGCCTACCTCGCCGGGCAGCGCGTGAATCAGCCACTGGCGTCCGGTCATTTCCTGTTTGATGTTCCATCCCTGGCCCAGTGGCGCGTCGCTGCGAAGAACTGATGTCAAGCCTGCCATGCAAAAATCAACAATATCCTTGCTATGCACAGAATCAGGCCACAGGTTGCAAAACTCCCATGTACTGTACCCCGAGGCGTAAAGATGCGAGCCAACACCCGTAAATATCCGTTTGGGCAGAGGCTTACCCGATGTGAAGAGACGTTGCGAGACTTCTACAGCGGTCAGACTGAACATGGCATGCTGATTACGATTTCTCCAGGAGATCAAATCGCTGGGCGTCGTCATCCCGTGTTCGGACAAGAAACTTTTTATCCTCGGCAACTCAACATCTAGCCAATAGTCGTACGACTTGGCGCCCAGTGCATTGGCGAGCGAATTCAGGAGCGCTTTTGATTTTGCAGTGGGTCCGTGCGGCTTAGGCAAAGACTGACGTAATTCATCCGCAGACTGCCTCAAATCCTCGCATTCCAGTCCAGCCAGATGCATCGACCAGTAGCGAGTAGACAGACCCTTTTCGTTGTTAGGTTTTTCAACGAGAACATATACGTTGTTGCGTTTTGCACACAACAGATTGGAACCGCTCATCATCAAATCTCCAGCCACGGCTAAACACCGTGCTGCCTCAGGCAATAGGGCATGGATTCAGGGGATTTGGAGAGGGAGGTCTTGGGACCTTTGAGCTGATGAGCTGAGGAGGCAACTTCCCAGCCGTGGTTGCTCTGGAACCACACGCTTAGCGATGCGCCTAGGCTACCGAAACACAGTGCGAGGGGCAACCCTTGAGCATCAGCGTATAGCCAACAGCTAAAGACCGCCGCTTTCCTGACTGAATCACATGCAGCTATCAGGGTCAGATCGTCGTCATCACACCGCAACTGGGCTACCTGGCCGGAGGCTGAGCACGCAATGTGCTTGCCGCTTCTTCCACGCCGCGTACTCTGAAAGGCGCAACCCGTAGCGTGCCAGCACTCAACACGCAGCCGGTGCAGTTCCTCAGTTATCAACGTCAGAACGCCTTGTTGTTCGCTCGGTGTAACGCAGACGCACTAGCTGGCCCTGACTTACAGGACGAATTCTGGTCCGTATATTGCTCTCCGATTTAAGCTTCAAAAGGACCAGCCTCAGCACGGATTGGCGCTGGCGGGCTGAGCCTCTCTGCCTTAAGCCAGATCCCAAAAGGGGACGAGGCAAGGGAATGGCGGCAAGGGGAAAGGCCCTATCCGAAAAAGGCAATGAGCCGCGCTGGCTGCGTTCCGTGCTGTCCACGCTGTTTCGGCAGAGGCTAAGCGAGACGGCTACCCCGCTCGATAGCGGAATCGATCCGGCGCTTCCCAGGCAACTGCTCCTGCCAGAGTCTGCCAGTAGACTCCTGGCGACACCCCGGCGAC
>CAYLSN010000291.1:0-3040 GCA_964386015.1 uncultured Rhizobiaceae bacterium
GACCGGCTCCGCGCGCGCGGCCCCGGCCGCCTCGCGCGCCGGCTCCGGGTCGAAGCCGTCGGCGGCGGCGATGTCGATCCAGGCCTCGCTTCCGGTCGCCCCCAGCGGCTCGGCCACGGCCTCGAAGCCCGCCTCGCGCAGCGACGACTCGTGCCTGCGCGCGGTGGCTTCGGTGCTGAAGCGACCCAGCGCGATGGCGTTGGCCTCGTCGCCCTGGGCGATGATGAAGTGGTCGTTGAAGCCGGCGTCCACCAGCCGCGCGACCTCCGCCTGCGCCGCTTCGCGGTCGGGCAGCGGCGGCAGCATCACCCGCCAGCCGCTGGCGCCGGTCGCCGCCTCGCGCTCGCGCACGCGCAGGGCCTGCTGCCGCAGCACGTCGAGTGCCTGCCCGGCGGCGCCGGCGTCGGCCCAGGGTCCGAAGCTGAAGCACTGCAGCCCGTCGAGGTCGATGTCGCCGCCGGCCTCCTGGTCCGGACCGGCCAGCGGCCCGTCGGCCTGGACGCCGGCGTTGGCGGCGTTGAGCGCCGCCGCCTGCAGCGCCCCGGGCCCGGCCTCGGCCACCAGCTGCAGGCGCGGCACGTCCGCCGGCGGCTCCGGCAACGGCTCCGGACCGGGGGCCGGCCGCAGCGCCCACCACAGGGCGACGCCGATGTTCATGGCCACGAGCAGGACGATGAGCGCGCGCAGGTGCATGGATGGATTCTAGGCGTTCAGGCCGCCTCTTCCATCCGCAGCCAGCGCGCCAGGCCTTCCAGCACCAGCGAGGGCGCGGCCACCGCCCCCGCGGAAAGATCCAGCAGCGCCTGCGCGCCGCCTCCGTGCACCAGCACGGCCGGCGCGCGGCCGAGCAGCGCCCGCGCCTCGGCGCGGCTGCGCTCCACCAGCGCGAGCGCGGCGCCCTCGCAGCCCGAGGCGAGCGCGTCGGCGGTGTCCGCGGCGAACTCGGCGTAGTCCCCGCCCGCCGCGGGCAGGTGCGGCGCGCGCGCGTGCAGCGCCTGGCGCATCAGCGTCGGCGAGGGCGCGATCCGGCCACCGCGATGGCGGCCGTCGGCGTCGAGCAGGTCCACCGTGAGCGCGGTACCCGCCCCCACCAGCAGCCACGGCCCGGCGCCCCGCGCGCGGGCGCCGAGCATCGACAGGAACCGGTCCACGCCAAGGCGCTCCGGCCGCGCATAGGCGATGCGGACCCCGTCCAGCCCCGGCAGCGTGCGGGCCAGGGAGATCCGCCCGCCGCGCGCCGCCAGCGCGTCCAGCAGGGCGACGCGCAGCGGCGCCGGCGCCACGCTGGCCACGGCCGCGGATTCAATCCGCGCCGGCAGCGCGGCGTCCCAGCCGGCGGCAAAGGCGCTGCCGTCGTGCGCGATCGCCAGCACCTCGCCGACGCACCCGCGCGCGTCCACCGGCGCCGCCTTGAGCCGGGTGTTGCCGAGGTCGAACAGCCAGCGGCTCATGCCGGCGCCCCCTCGGCGCGGACGCTCACTTCGCCGGCGTGCACCGCGCGCTCGACGCCATCGATCCGCACCCGCAGGGCGCCGTCGCCGGCAATGCCGAGCGCGGTCCCGGCGCGCACGCCGTCGCCCCCGTGCACCCGCACCCCGCGCCCCGCCAGGGCGTCCAGGGCCGCATAGCGCGCGAGGAATGGCGCCAGGCCTTCGCGGTCGAACTGGGCCAGCGCCGGCAGCAGCCGCGCCAGGCACCCGGCGGCGAGATCGCTGCGCGCCGGCACACCGTCGCCGGCCAGCGCGTGCAGGTCGGTCCAGGGCTGGTCGATGGCGCGCGCGGCGGCATCGGGCATGCGCACGTTGATCCCGACGCCGACCACCGCGCGCACCGGGCCCGCGTTCTCGCCGCCGCCCTCCACCAGCAGCCCGCCAAGCTTCACCAGCCTGCCACCGGGCCCGGGCACCACCAGGTCGTTGGGCCACTTCAGCCGCACCCGCCCAAGGCCGGCCGCGTGCAGCGCTTCGGCCACCGCCAGGCCGGCGACCAGGCCCAGCCCGCCCAGGCGCGCCAGTCCCGACTCGAAGCGCCGCGCCAGCGACAGGTACAGGCTGGCCGCCAGCGGCGACTCCCAGCCGCGCCCGCGGCGCCCGCGTCCGCCGGTCTGGCGTTCGGCCAGCAGCACCTGCACGCCCTCCGCCGGCGGCCGCCGCAGCAGCTCGGAGTTGGTCGAATCGATCGACCACGCGACCTCGAGCGCGGATATGCCCGCACGCACCGGCTCCGGCAGCCTGGCGAGGATCGCGTCCGCGTCCAGCAGGTCAAGCGGCCGCGCCAGGGCGTAGCCGCGGCCGGGCCGCGCCTCGACCTCCACGCCGGACGCGCGCAGCGCCTCGATCCGCTTCCACACCGCCGCGCGGGTCAGGCCGCAGGCCTGCGCCAGCGCATCGCCGGATACCGGCCCGGACTGCAGCCGCTCGAGCAGCGCGCGCTCGGACAGCGGCTCGGTTGGCAGGGTGGAAGAAGGCATCGCGGACGCGGCTCATGGCATCGGGACCCGGATTATCCATGAGCCTCGCCGCGCCGCGGCCCGCTTGTTGCGGCGCACCACGATGCGCCTGCAGCGGCGCGGGTATGGCTGCTATAGTTGGGAATTCGAGCGCGTCGGGTACCCGGTCGCAAGCGACCCCTCCAACCGGACCACCGCAATGATCATCCGCATCGCCACCCTGCTCCTGCTGTGCAGCGCAAGCCTGCCGCTGCTTGCCAGCGAAGGCCGCGCGGCTGCCGACGGCAAGGGCTGCCCGGGCGTGATGGCCCCCGACGAACGCGACGGCGCCAGCGCCGGCGCCCAGGGCGGCGAAGCCGAGGCCGGTTCCAAGGACAAGGCCTCCCAGCCCGCGCGCGGCGGCAACGCCGAGAACAGCGTCCGCGGCCCGCGCATGCACAACCTGCTGCCGGGCATGTTCCGCTGAGGCGGGCGCGCCGCGCGTGTTCGGCCTGATCCGGCGCCTGCGCGGCGATCCTCCACTCCCCGACCCCTCGCTCTGGCACGCGGTGCGCGCGCACACGCCGGGGGGCGCGCGCCTGGACGCCGAAC
>CAYLSN010000292.1:0-2335 GCA_964386015.1 uncultured Rhizobiaceae bacterium
GGACCACACGGCGTCCGTGATCCTGCTCGACCGCCACGGCGCCTTTTTCGGCACCATCGCCTATGGCGAGGCGGCGGAGAATGCCAAGGCAAAACTCCGGCGGCTGGCCGGCGCATGACGAAGATGACCCAGACCCGGCTGCATCTGCTTGCCGAACGCCATGAGGCGGAGCGTCTGTTTGCCGCGTTCGAGCGCGAATTCGAGGAAGACGGCGCCCCGCTCGCCATGGTCGAGATCGACGAGGAGGCGGGGCTCTACGAGATCTCGGTCTATTCGGAGGATGCGGATCGCGACTGCGGACGCATGCGCCGCGCCGCCGGGAAAGCGCTGGAAATCCGGCGCGAGACATTGCCGGACGTCGACTGGGTGGCGAAATCGCTGGAAGAGCTGGAACCGGTGCGCGCCGGGCCCTTCCTGGTGCATGGCAGCCATGATCGCGACGCCGTGCGCCCGGGGGACATCGCCATCGAGATCGATGCCGGGCAGGCCTTCGGCACCGGCCATCACGGCACCACGGCCGGATGCCTGGAGCTGATCGGCGACATCGTGCCGCGCGAGCGACCAGGCAACGCGCTCGATCTCGGCACGGGCAGCGCCGTGCTTGCCATCGCCATTGCGCGCCTCGCCCGCATCCCGGTGATTGCCACCGATATCGACCCGGTCGCGGTCGAGGTGGCGCGCGGGAACCTGCGCATCAACGGCGTCGAACATCTGGTCGAGGCGATCGTCGCCGAAGGATTCGACCATCCCCGGCTGCGCGAGCGGCAGTTTCCGCTCATCGTCGCCAATATTCTCGCCGGGCCGCTGATCGCGCTGGCGCCGGAAATGGCGCGCCGCCTTGCGCCCGGCGGCTCGGCCGTTCTTTCAGGGATTCTCGACCGGCAGGAGGAGCAGGTGCTCGATGCCTGCCGCGCCGCCGGGCTCATCCATATGCGCACCCGCCGGATCGGCGAGTGGGTGAGCCTGCATCTGAAGGCGTAGGCTCATCAGCCCCGGTGCGACCGGGCGTGACGCTCCTGGCGCGCGGCATACCTGTCCACCAGGATTTGCGCCTGGCGCGCACGGGCTTCGATGATGCTGTCGAATGCACGACGGAGCAGGCTACGGGAACGGTCAGACATGGCGGCCTCCTTGCAACGATATTTGTCAGTCATCCGATATGTATGTTGCGTTGCAGCATGGACCAGATCCACCGCTGCATGGCTGCCATGCAGGCGCTGCATTCCGGGGAGGCACAGCTTCCGCGCCGTCATCCCCGGGCTTGCGGCGAGGACCTCGTGAGGGGTTCGATTGATGTTGATGGAGGGTGCCAGACCCTCCCGTGCCCCTTCGCGAGGGAGGTCCCCCGGGGCAGGGCCGAGGGCGACGGTGGCCGGGAAGAAGGGCGAAACTAGCCGGACTTTTCTTCCTCGTCGGGCTCCATGGTCTCGGCGGGCTCGCGGATCCGCTCCACCGAAACGACCCGCTCGTCCTCGCCGGTGGTGAAGATCTTGACGCCCTTGGTCGCACGGCTGGCAATGCGGATCTCGTCCACGGGGACGCGGATCACCTGGCCGCCATTGGTCACAAGCATGATCTGGTCGCCTTCCTCGACCGGGAAAGCCGCCACGAGCTGGCCGATCTCGCCAACCTTGCTGACATCCGTGGCGCGAATGCCCTTGCCGCCGCGCCCGGTAATGCGGAAATCGTGCGACGAGCTGCGCTTGCCATAGCCGAGTTCGCTGACCGTCAGCACGAATTCCTCCTCGGCGCGCATCTGCTCGATACGCTCCGGACCGAGCACGGTCTCGTCGGCATCGTCCTCGACCAGGATCTCCGCGCCGTTGTCGCCCTCGCCGCGGCGCTCGCTCGCCGTCAGCCGCAGATAGGCGGCACGCTCCGGCCCGGTGGCGTCGGAATGGCGCAGGATGGCCATGGAGATCAGCCGGTCGCCTTCCGCCAGCGCAATGCCGCGCACGCCGAGCGAGCTGCGCCCGGCAAAGACGCGCACTTCGGTCACCGGAAAGCGGATGCACTGACCCGATGCCGCCGTCAGCAGCACGTCGTCATTCTCGGAACAGGGATAGACCGCCAGGATCTCGTCGCCCTCCTCCTCGAACTTCATCGCGATCTTGCCATTGCGGTTGACCTGGACGAAGTCGGACAGCTTGTTGCGGCGCACCGTGCCGCGCGTCGTCGCGAACATCACGTCCAGCTCGGCCCAGTCATCCTCGTTCTCCGGCAACGGCATGATCGAGGTGATGCGCTCGCCTTCCTGCAGCGGCAGCAGGTTGATCAGTGCCTTGCCACGCGATTGCGGCAGCCCGATCGGCAGGCGCCAGACCTTCTCCTTGTA
>CAYLSN010000292.1:2345-3032 GCA_964386015.1 uncultured Rhizobiaceae bacterium
GAACAGCACCGGGGTATGCGTGCTGGCGACGAAGATCGAGGTGACGAAATCCTCCTCGCGCGTCGACATGCCGGAACGGCCCTTGCCGCCGCGGCGCTGCGCCCGGTACAGGGACAGCGGCACACGCTTGATGTAGCCGGCATGCGACACGGTGACCACCATGTCCTCGCGCTGGATCAGATCCTCATCGTCCATGTCGGGGCCGCCCTCGACGATCTCGGTGCGGCGCGGCGTGCCGAACTCTTCCCGGATCGACGAAAGCTCGGACTTGACGATGTCGAGGATGCGCTGGCGGGACGACAGGATGTCGAGATAGTCCCGGATCTCGACGCCGATGCGGTTCAGCTCGTCGTCGATCTCGTCCCGGCCCAGCGCCGTCAGCCGCTGCAGGCGCAAATCGAGGATCGCCCTCGCCTGCTCCTCGGACAGATTATAGGTGCCGTCCTCATTGATCCGGTGGCGCGGATCGTCGATCAGGCGGATCAGCGGCGCCACGTCGGCGGCCGGCCAGCGCCGCTGCATCAGCTGCTCGCGCGCCGTCTGCGGGTCGGGCGCGGCGCGGATCAGCGCGATCACCTCGTCAATATTGGCCACTGCAATGGCGAGGCCGACCAGCACATGGGCGCGCTCACGCGACTTGCGCAACAGGAACTTCGTCCGCCGGCTGACCACTTCCTCGCGGAAGGA
>CAYLSN010000293.1:0-3028 GCA_964386015.1 uncultured Rhizobiaceae bacterium
CAAACGAGCCCGCCGGTTCCGGCCAGACCCCACAGCAAACCGGCGAAACCTGCCGGAGGCGAAGGCGTCGGAGGCGAAGGCGTCGGAGGCGAAGGCGTCGGCCGCTGGCGCCTAACGGCCCTCGAGCGAAGGCAGCTGCCAGGGCAGCTGCAGGCAGACGCAGGTGCGCCCGTCGCTGCGCCCGAGAGACAGCCTCGCCCCCAGACGAGCGGCGCGCCTGTGCATGTTGGCGATGCCATTGCCTCCTTCATGCGGCTCGAAGCCCGGCCCGTCGTCGCAGATGGTGAGGCGGATGCCCTCCGGAACCTGCACCGACCGGACCCACAGCCGGCGCGCCCGGGCGTGCTTGATGGCGTTGGTGACGGCTTCCTGCACGATTCGCAGCACGTCGAGGACATGCGACGGACCCATTCCCGACAGGGATGGCGTATCCTCCACCTCCCAGATCAGTTGCAGCCCGGCGGCGCGCAGCTGCGGTTCCGCGCGCTCCCGCCAGGTGCCGAGCGCCAGGGGAAGGTCGCCGCCATAGTCGTCGAGGGAACCGATGATCAGCCGCATGTCGGCAAGTGCCGCGCGGGCGTGGCGGGCGATCTCCGACGCCTGCGGCTGGTCCGAATCGGCAAGCGCCAGCATGATGGCCAGCTCTGCGCCAATGCCGTCGTGGAGGTCGCGCATGAGACGGGCCCGTTCCCGTTCGATGGCGTCCTGTTCCCTGCGCTTGCGCAATTCCTCATAGGTGCCGCGCAATTGCTCCTCCACTTCCGCCGCGCGCCGCTGGAGGGCAATGGCGGCATTGTCCAGCTCGTTCATGGCGCGCACGAAGCGAAAGGTCATCAGCGCCGCCACAGTCAGCAGGAAGCAGCCATAGACGGCGCGCGCCAGGAAGATGCGGCTCGTTCCCGAACTGACGATGATGGAAATGTCATGGCTGACGAAAACCAGCAGGACGATCATGCCCGGCAGCACCAGCAATGCATCCCTGTCGCCCCGCATGGCCGGTCTGGCCAGCGTCCAGACGGAAGCCACGAGATAGGCCGCGACCAGGCCCATGGCGCCGACCAGCAGCTTCGGCGCCCATTCGGCAATGGGACCCAGCAGGGAGAAGGAGGTAAAGACCAGCGGCGGGAGGACAAGCAGCCAGGCTCGGCTCCCGGCCTGCATGCGGGTCAGCGCCCGGCAGAACATCAGCGCCGCCAGGGCCTCCCACACGACCAGCAGGTTCCAGAACGGGCGCTCGGGCGTGGCCAGGCCGAAATCGGGAATGATGGCGCTGCCGCGCGTTGCCGCGAGCACCAGCATCGCAGCGAGCCAGCCGAACTCGCGTTCGCGCGGCCGGGCTGCCCAGATCAGGCCGAAAACGATGGCCAGGGCGATCTCGCTGCCCACCACGATGGTCGGGATGACGGCGGAAAGCAGCCATCTGGAATGATGGTAGGAGCGCAACTCGTCGGAATCGCCGACATAGATCCGGTCCAGCGCCAGCGACTTGCCGGGCAGTGCGGATACCGTGACCTCGAAATGGTTCGTGCCGGGCACGAGTGCGGGATCGAGGCTGGGAACGAAGGCAGGCAGGGCGGCAATACGCAGATTGCGCATCAGGTAGAGTTCCGACGTCCCCAGCGCCTGTCCGTTGGCGAAGATCGCCAGCGAATCGGAGAAGGCCGGGATGATCAGCGCCAGATTGCGGGTCTCCTCCCCGGTCAGGTAGAGCTCGAAATTGCATCGCAATGCGCGGACCGGCTCGATGCTTGCCGGCCATTGCGTGAAGGGCAGGTGGCGATGCTCCGCTGCGCCCTTCTCTTCGCGCGTGACGGGATCGACCGGCCGGCATTGCACCTCGTCGATACTGAGCGCGTGGGAAGGCTCCCGAAGCGCCATGGTCGCGGTGATCAGCAGCAGCACGGCGATGGCGGCCAGCAGCAGGGCCAGGCTGTGGACGGCCGACCAGTAGGTGGGCGCCGGCCGGGCCTGTGCCGCATGGTCCGTCAAAGCCGGATCAGCCCGTACTGTATGGCCTCGTAGACCGCCTGGCCGCGCGTTTCCACCTGCAGCTTGCGATAGATGGCCTTGATATGGCTCGGCACCGTGTGGTGCGACAGGCCGAGCCGGTCGGCGATCTCCTTGTAGGTCATGCCCTTGGCGATGCCCCACAATATGTCGAGTTCGCGCGGTGTCAGATGCGGCGCCGGCTCGGCGGACATGCCGGGTACGGGCGCCCTTTCCTGCCGCATCCGCCGGACGATGAATCGGGCGATGGAAGGCGAGATGGGCGAACCTCCGGAGATGACCTCCAGTGCCGCCGCATGCACGTCCTCGGGCAGCGCGTCCTTGAGGATGTACCCGGAAGCGCCGGCGGCGATTGCGGCCAGGATGGTGGTTTCGTCTCCGAGAACGGAAATGACGAGAATCTCGGTCTTCGGGTTCTGCTCGCGCAGTTCGGCGAGAAAATCGATCGCGAGCCCGTCGGGGAGCCGCAGATCGGCCACGACAAGATCCGGACGCAGGGATTGAAGGCAGGCGCGCGCTTCCGCGAGGCTGGCGGCAGGAGTTACCGCGAAGTCACCCGGCGCGGCAAGCGCGGCCATCAGCCGCTCGCGTATCGGACGATCGTCTTCGATCAGCAGCAGCTGATGAACCGGCGAACCCTCGGACAATTCGGAACCTCCAGCAAATGCCCTCTGTTTGCCATGGCGCGGCCTGCTTCGCCACCCCAGGAATATGGGTCCCCCCGGGCTGACGGATGATCGCCCCTCGCCTTGCCCGCCAGAAGGCGCGGGTACAAAGCCGGGCCGATTGAGCGAGCGTGGTTTCGATGGACCGGGCTGGTTTTCAAAGTCGATCCGAAGCCAAAGCAGGATAAGCGGAAGCGCAAGCCTTCAAGAGGGCGCGCAGTCAGGCTATTCCTTGAAGCAAGCCGGCTGCATCAGGAGGATAACCGAACCCCGCATTCCGGCAACTTCCTGAAATTACGCTAAATCCGGAATGCAATGGTGCCCAGGAGAGGACTCGAACCTCCACGACCGTAGGT
>CAYLSN010000294.1:0-3025 GCA_964386015.1 uncultured Rhizobiaceae bacterium
CTGCTCGTGGCGCACCCGCACGTGCTGGATGTCGTTCTGCTGGAAGATCTCGTCATAGATCGGCAGGACCGCCCCGCCGGGATAGCCGAATATATGGGTGACCCCATTGTCGCGCAGGGCCTGAAGCACCATTTCCGCCCCGGTCATTTCCCGGCGCCCGCTTTGCTTGCCAGTCGTCATCGCCTTGCTTCTGCCTTCTGATCGTGCGCCCTGGTGCGGGATCGGGAGCTCCAGTGCGGCGCGTTCTGTTTATCCATGTTCGGGGCAATAAAAAAGGCCCTTTGCAGGGCCCGGTTTCGCGCATGGGTGCTTTCGCCCGGTGGCCTACGCCACCTTGCCCATGCGCCGTCCTACGAGAATGATGTACTGTCTCATGCGGTGAAACTTAGGACGCCCCGGCGCGCTGGTCAAGCGAAATGGCAGCCAGCCGATCCGTTTCCTCCATGCCGATGCGTTTCCATTCCGGTCCGGCCTGATGCCGGAACCAGGTCTCCTGGCGGCGGGCATATTGCCGCGTGGCGGCAACGACGCGGCGGACGGCCTCCTCGAGATCCAGCTGCCCCTCGTCCCACTGGCGAAGCTCGCGCAGGCCGATCGCCTTCATCGCCGGCAGGTCGCCGGGAAGATCCAGCGCAGCGATGGCCCGGACCTCCTCGACGGCCCCGTCGCGCACCATCTGGCGGAACCGGGCCTCGATCCGCTCTGCCAGGCGCTGGCGGTCCGGCACGATGACATAGCGAGCGGTCTCCTCAGGGTCGACCAGGGGCTGTCCGCCGCGCCGGTGCCAGGCGGAGATCGGCTCGCCCGAGGCTTCGAGGACCTCCAGCGCGCGCAGAATGCGCTGCGTGTCGCCCGGGCGGACAATGGCGGCGGTGTCGGGATCGAGCCGGCACAGCCGCTCGTGCAGCGCCTGCGCGCCCTTGTCCGCAAGCTCTCGCTGCAGCGCCTGGCGGATTTCCGCCGGTACGGCCGGCATTTCCGCCAGCCCGCCGAGCAGGGCGCGGAAATAAAGCCCGGTGCCGCCGACGAAGACGAGCATGCGGCCGGCAATTTCCGGTTCGGCAATCAGCGACTTCACGTCGTCGAGCCAGGCACCGGCCGAGTAGCGCACGGAAGGATGCACATGGCCGTACAGCCGGTGCGGCACCCTGCGCAGCTCGTCCGCACCGGGCCGCGCGGTCAGCCGGTGCAGCACCGAGTAGACCTGCATCGAGTCCACATTGACGACGACCCCGTCGGTCGCGGCCGCGATCCGCAGGGCCAGCGCGGACTTGCCGCTGGCGGTAGGTCCGGCTATCAGGACGGCGCGGCGATGCCGCTTCATTTCGCTCTCCTGCAAGAGAACTCTCCATGCCGCTGGTAGCTACGCTGATCGCCCCTCCGGATTCTCCGATTCTCACGCAGCATCTGGCAGATATCGCCGCAACCAGCGTCGGGGCAAGTGTTGTGGAATGGCTCGCTCGCGGTATTGCGTGCGACCTCGTTTTGGCGGATGGCATGGATTCGGCTGCGGCGGAGGCCGCGCTCCGGCATGCGCTCGCCGGGACCGGGATCGACATCGTCGTCCAGTCTGCTGCCGGCCGCCGCAAGAAACTGCTCGTCGCCGACATGGATTCGACCATGATCGGACAGGAGTGCATTGACGAGCTGGCCGATCTTGTCGGGCTGCGCGAGGAGGTCTCGCGCATCACCGCCCGCGCCATGAACGGCGAGATCGAGTTCGAACCGGCGCTGCGCCAACGGGTCGCGCTGCTCGCCGGCCTGCCGGTCGGGGTGATCGGCGAAGTGCTCGAGAGCCGCATCCGGCTGGCATCCGGCGCGCGCGCGCTGATCGCCACCATGAAGCGGCACGGGGCGCACACCGTCCTCGTCTCGGGCGGGTTCACCGCCTTTACCGGCCCCGTGGCGGCGCAGATCGGCTTCGACGAGCATCATGGCAACGAACTTCTCATCGCCGACGGCGTCTTTACCGGCAAGGTCGCCGAGCCGATCCTCGGCCGCCAGGCCAAGCTCGAAACCCTGCTGCGCGTCTGCGCCCGTCTCGGCATCGGGCCGCAGGACGCGATCGCGGTAGGGGACGGCGCCAACGATCTCGACATGCTCAGGGCCGCGGGCACCGGCGTTGCCCTGCACGCCAAGCCCGCCGTCGCGGCCGCCGCGCCGGTGCGGATCGACCACGGCGACCTGACCGCCCTGCTCTACCTGCAGGGATATGCGCAGGAGGAGTTCGCCGACGAATAGCGCGCCCGCTCCATTTCCTAGTCCATTCGCAAGGTAATGAAGCGCAGTTCCCCGGTTGCAGAGGAGATCATCAGCAGCGCATTGCGCCTGCCCTGACGGCGCAGGCTGTCGATGCGCTCGGCAAGCTCGGCCGGGGTCGAAACGGCTTCCTGCGCGATCTCGACAATGACGTCGCCCGCCACGATGCCTTTCTCGGCGGCAAGCGATTTCGGATCGACCTCGCGCACGAGCACGCCGCCGACATCCTCGGCAATGCCGAAGGTCTTGCGCGCTTCCTCGTCGATCTCGCCGAGCGTCATGCCGAGCACGGTCACGGTGCTGGCCGGCGCCTCCTGGCCGCTGGACCCGTTCTCGCCGGCGGCGAGGCGTTCGCCATCCTCGAGCCGTCCGAGCGTGACGCGCACCGTCTGCTCCTCGCCGCGACGGATGATCCGGACCTCGACCTCCTTGCCGACCGGACTCTCCGCGACGACCCGCGGCAGGTCGCGCATTTCGCCGATCTCGCGCCCGTCGAAGCGGATGATGACATCGCCCGGCTGGATCGAACCGTCATCGACCGGCCCGCCCTCGATCACTCCCGCCACCAGCGCGCCCCGCGCCCGGTCCATGCCGAGACTTTCGGCAATGTCGGGCGTTACCGGCTGGACGCGCACGCCGAGCCAGCCGCGCCGCGTCTCGCCAAATTCGCGCAGCTGCTCCACCACCCTCGCGGCAAGGTTGGAGGGGATGGCGAAGCCGATGCCGATCGAACCGCCGGAGGGCGAGATGATCGCGGTGTTGATGC
>CAYLSN010000295.1:0-3025 GCA_964386015.1 uncultured Rhizobiaceae bacterium
ACGCCATCGAGGACATCATCGAGCCCTATCTCATCCAGCAGGGCTTCATCCAGCGTACCCCGCGCGGGCGCATGCTCACCGCCCGCGCCTGGCGCCATGTCGGGCTGGAACCGCCGCAGGGCGCGGTTCAGCCGCGCCTGTTCGAGGACGGGGAGTAGAAAGAACCGGAGCCTTCCGTTCGACCTGAACGAAAGGCTCCGGTCCCGGCCGGCGCGGCCCCCCTTTCACCTCAGATATTCGCCGAAGAATTCGATGGTCCGCTCCCATGCGAGCTTCGCCGCTGCCGCATCATAGCGCGGTGTCGTGTCATTATGGAAGCCATGATTGACGCCTTCGTAAACATGGGCGACGAAAGTCTTGCCATGCGCGGTCAGCGCCGCCTCATAGGCCGGCCAGCCTTCGTTCACGCCGGTATCCAGCCCGGCATAATGCAACAGCAGCGGCGCCTCTATGCGCGGCACGTCGGCGGGATCGGGCTGGCGGCCATAGAAGGAGACGCCGGCGGCAAGGTCCGGAAAGGCCACGGCCAGCGCATTGACCACGCCGCCGCCATAGCAGAAGCCGACGGCGCCGACCTTGCCGGTGGAATCGTCGCGGCCCTTCAGATATTCGAAGCCGGCGAACCAGTCGTTCATCAGCCTGACCGGATCGACCTTGCGCTGCAATTCGCGCCCCTCATCGTCATTGCCGGGATAGCCGCCGACGGAACTCAGCCCGTCTGGCGCCAGCGCCATGAAGCCCGCCTTGCCGAGCCGGCGCGCCACATCCTCGATATAGGGGTTGAGGCCGCGATTCTCGTGGATGACCAGCACCGCCGGCAGCGGGCCGCTGCGATCCGCCGGGCGGACGAGATAGGCGCTGACCCGGCCATTGCCTTCGGGGGAATCATATTCGACGCGATCGGTGACGATCCCGGGATCGTCGGGCGCGACCTGCTGCGCCAGCGCATAGTCCGGGCTGAGCAGCTTCAGCAGTGCCATGGCGGTCAGGCCGCCGGCCGCATAGCTCGCCGCCCTGTCGAGGAACTCCCGCTTCGAGATGCGGCCATGCGCGTAATAATCGTACAGCTCGATCAGCTTCGGGTGAAAATCCCTCGCGGTCAGTCGTCTTTCCATGCCGTTCCTCCCTTTGCCCTGACGCACCGGAGAATAATGCAGTGCGCTGCCGGGCCGCGGCACAATTCTTCGTGAGACGTCCCCCTCATGGCAGCGCGACCCTGATGCCGATGCGGAACTGATGCTGCGACGGGCTGTCGGCAATGCCGCCAAGATACAGGAAACGGTAGCCGAGATCGACGGCGAAGCCGCTGGCGGCCTCCCAGGCGATGCCGGCGGCGAGCGCCGCCGCCGCGCCGGTTTCGCTCCTGCCCGCCATGGCGCCGTCGTCGCCGCCGATATGGGCGAGGCCGAGCCCGGCGCCGGCATAGGGCGTGAAGCCGGCGACGGTGCCGAGATCGTAGTAGAGGCTGGCGAAGGCCGCATGCACCGCGGCGGTGCCGCGGTCGGTGCAGCCGCCGCAGTCTTGCTCCGCCGGCAGGCGCTCGACGGTAAGGTCGCCGCGCAGCCAGGGCAGGAAGCGATAGCCGACGCCGGCGCCGCCAAAGGCGCCGTCCGTGCCATAGCCGGCATCGGCGCGCAGATACCAGCGGCCGGCATCCTGGCCGACGACAATCTCGGGCACGGCATCGAAATCGATCTCGTCGGCCACGGCTGGCAGCGCGGCGAGAGAGATGAGGGCAGCAAGGTGAGAAGGTTTCATGGTCGTTCCGGGGCGAATCGCAGGTCCGCCCAGCGGCGGCACCGGTAACGGACCATTCACCATTCCGGTTAACCGAACGTTAAGCATGATCGTCTGCCGGTCCCGCGAGGAACCGCCATTCGGCCAGGGCGAATTCGGCCATGGAATGGGCAAATGCCAGCACCCGGTCGACCTCGCGATAGCGGCCCCGGGACCAGGTGAGGAGATCGAGCTCGCTCATCCTGCCGCCGGGCGGGCGACCGGTGCGGAACGGATGGCCGCGTCGGGGACGCGGCGCCGGCGGTGGCGGGGCGTCGCGCCGGCGCAGGAGTTCGGCGCGGCTCGGCTCGGCCCTGGCGGCCTTCTCCGCCTTGCGCCGCTGCACTTCATGTTCGTGGAGGGCGCGCCAGCGCGCAAAGCGCAGGGCATGGCGCGGCAGCTCGTCCATCGCCGCGCGCACCGCCTCGCTGCGGCGGGCAAGGGCGCCAAGGTCTGCCTCGGGGCGCAGTGCCGGGCGTTGCCATCCCATGCAGATGCGCGGCGGCTGCCCTCGCCACGGCGATGCCGGCAGGCGCCGCCACGGATCGAACAGGCGAAAGGCCGGAACGCGGCCGCCGGCCTCTGTTGCGGCGGCGGTGGGAATGGCTGCGGCGGCGAGGCCGAAGCCGGCGACGCGCACCGTGCGGATGCGGGTGGCGGAGGCAGGCGGGCGGATCGGGGCGAGCGGCGCATAGATGGCGGTCAGGCGCGGGGCTGCCGGGGCAGCGATGGCGCCGGGCGCGGCCTTGCCGGGGGCGCGGGAGGCTCGCGGCCTGAGACCGGCGAGAAGGGCCGGACCGCGCCGGACGAAACGCCGCTCGCGGACCCGGATGCGCAGGCGCATTTCGGCGGCGGCGGCGACGATCAGCCGGCGCAGGGCCGATTCGACCGGACGCAGCAGGCGCAGGACCGCGAGGCGCAACCCCCTGCCGGGCCGTACGCGCCCGGCAAGGTCGGCGGCCATGCCGGCAACCATGTGGCGCAGGGCGTCGAGGTGATTGCGTATGGCGCGTCCGTTCAAGTTGCGTTCTCCTCAGGCGAATCAATCAAGGGTAGCATGACAGCACCGGGAAAGGGTGTCTAGGAAAAAATTCTGGAAACTTGCCGGGATGCTCCCCGCCCCACGGGCGCGGATGGGGGAGGGGGGAAAGGATGGGGGAAGCATCCCCAGCGCACGTCATCAAATCCAACGCACGTCATCCCCGGGCTTGTCCCGGGGACCTCCCGACAATTAGCCACCATGTGGGTG
>CAYLSN010000296.1:0-3021 GCA_964386015.1 uncultured Rhizobiaceae bacterium
CGGCCATGCGCTGGCTGTCATAAACGTTCATCTGGCAGCCATAGGTCTTGATGAAGACCTTGCGGGTGCCGGCATTGCTGGCGATGGTCTTGTCCGTCATGGCTGCGCCATAGCGCCTTTCCGCGGCAAAATACAGAGGGTCGCGCGATTCGCGCTCATGCTGCTCCGCGCAGGGCCGCGGCCATCAGCGCGCGAACCTGCCGCTCCGCTTCCCGGGCGACCGCCTTGCGGTCGGCATCGCCCCGATAGGCGATCGGCTCCCCGAAGACGACCTCGACATCCAGCGCACCTTCCTCGAGGAGTTGCAGCACATGCGGCAAGAGATCCTGGTCGCCGATCCAGGCGGCACGGCGACGGAAGTAGCGTCCCATCGGCATGCCGTGAAATCTCGTGTAGGCGATTGCGACCGGCTGCACCGCCACCGGCGCCGGCGCCCCGGCTTCCAGGGCAATGCTGGCGGCGCCGAAGAGCGAGCTGCGGAAGGGGGAGACGAAGTTGCCGTCGCTGGTGGTGCCTTCGGCGAAGAGGACAAGCGCTTCGCCGGCGGCGAGCCGCTGACCGATCTCCCTGGCCTGATCGCCTGCCGTCCTTCGCTGGCTGCGGTCGATGAACACCGTGCGCTGAAGCCGCGACAGCCAGCCGATCACCGGCCAGCGCCCCACTTCCGACTTGGCGATGAAGGTCACGTTTCCGAGCGATCCGAGCACGTGGATGTCGGTCCAGGAAACATGATTGGCAGCCAGCAGCAGCGGACGGGAAGTCTCCATCCGGCCGGTGACGCGAACGCGGATACCGAGTGCCTGCAGGCAGGACCGGTGCCAGAGGCGCGGCAGGGTCGCCTTGTCCGGCGCATTCAGCCGCAGCGCCAGAGCCTGCGCCGTCGCCAGCGGCACGGTCGCTCCGACTGCCGTCACCAGCCCTGCCGCCGTTCTCCCCCAGCCGATCATGTCTCCGGACCGATTCGTCTCCCTGGCCGCACGACGCCGGTCCATTCTATCTCAGGGTCAGGCGCATGACGAGCGCCCCGGCGCCTCCGAACTGGCTGTAGTAGCCGGGCCGCTGCCCGACCTGAGAGAATCCGAGCCGCCGGTACAAGGCAAGCGCCCGGCGATTATTCTCCTCGACTTCCAGGAACAGCGCCTCGGTACGCTCCGCGTGAAGATGACGGAGCACAGCATCCATCAGCACCCGCCCGATACCACGGCCCTGCCTCGTGGGATGCACGGCAATGGTCAGGATCTCGGCCTCGCCCGCCGCGTGCCGCGCCAGGACGAAACCGTCCGGCCGGCGGCCGGGCAGCGATGCGCTGAAGCCGAAGACGGTCTCCTGCGACAGCAGCGAGGCGAATTCGTCGGCGCTCCAGGAAATGCTGAAACACTCGGCGTGGATGGCGGCGACAATGTCGGCATGCGCGGGAGCAAGCCGCTCGACGTGGAACTCATCCGGAAAGATGCGACGCAGGATCATGGATGCGACCGCAGCAACAGACCCGATTCCTGTGGTTTGGCGTCCGCCTGCCGAAGGTAGAGCGGACGCGGCGGACCCTCCGGCCGCGCCAGCGCGGCAAGCCGCGCATATGTGGCGATATCCGCCGTCGCGGCTTCCGGACCGAAAGCCGGCGTGATTTCCGCCGCTCCCGCCACCAGGCGGGCAGCGTCTCCGGCCACCGCCCAGTCCGACCGGTCCAGGCGCGACGCAATGGCGGCGATCGGCGCTGCATCCGGGCCGCCCGTCACGATGCCTGCCGCATCCTGCTCCAGCCAGTAGGCGGCGCCGCGCCCCGCAGCTATGGCCACCAGCACCTTCCGGTGTGGATGGCGATCCGCGGCCTCCGCCGCCAGCGCCGACAGCGTCGAAATTCCCGCCGCCGGTACGCCCAGCGCCAGGGACAGGCCGCGCGCCGCCGACACGCCGACCCTCACCCCCGTGAAGGATCCGGGACCGACCGCGACCCCGATCCTGCCAATTTCCCGATACGGGCGC
The DNA here is from genome assembly GCA_964386015.1 of uncultured Rhizobiaceae bacterium. Classification (GTDB taxonomy): domain Bacteria; phylum Pseudomonadota; class Alphaproteobacteria; order Rhizobiales; family Rhizobiaceae; genus CAYLGY01. Next base: position 1,984 of record CAYLSN010000296.1, read on the forward strand.
CCCGCCAGCGCCTCTTCGATGACCTCCATCAGCTGCTCGACATGTCCGCGGCCGATATTGCGCACCGAACGGCCGAGCTCCCTGCCGGATGAGGTGTCCAGCAGGGCGGCAGCGCAGAGGCCGGCCACGGTATCGATGGCAAGGAGATTCATCGGGTCCGGTTGCCTCCCGCAGCCTTCCTTTCCCGCCTGCGCTCGTGCAGGATCAGCTCGGTATAGCCATTGGGCTGCGCGGCTCCCTTGAACACCAGGTCGCAGGCAGCCTGGAAGGCGATCGACCGGTCGTAGTCCGGAGCCATGGGCACATAGGCCGGATCGCCGGCATTCTGACGGTCCACCACGGCGGCCATGCGGCGCAGGGTCTCCATGACCTGCTCGCGGGTGCAGATTCCGTGGCGCAGCCAGTTGGCGATGTGCTGCGACGAGATGCGCAGCGTGGCGCGATCCTCCATCAGTCCGACATTGTTGATGTCCGGCACCTTCGAGCAGCCGATCCCCTGATCGATCCAGCGGACGACATAGCCCAGGATTCCCTGCGCATTATTGTCCAGCTCCTGCTGGATGTCGGCAGCACTCCAGTTCGGGCGCACGGCGACCGGCACGGACAGGATATCCTCGAGCCGCGCGCGCGGGCGGCTGCGCAGCTTCTCCTGCACGGCAAAGACATCCACCCGGTGGTAATGGGTGGCATGCAGCGTTGCAGCCGTGGGCGAGGGAACCCATGCGGTATTGGCGCCGGCACGCGGATGCGCGATCTTCTCCTGCAGCATCGCCGCCATCAGATCGGGCGCCGCCCACATCCCCTTGCCGATCTGCGCCCGGCCGGAAAAGCCGCATTCGAGCCCGATGTCGACATTCCAGTTTTCATAGGCGGCGATCCAGGTCGACTGCTTCATGTCACCCTTGCGGATCATCGGTCCGGCTTCCATGGACGTGTGGATCTCGTCGCCGGTCCGGTCGAGAAAACCGGTATTGATGAAGAAGACGCGTTCGCGGGCGGCGCGGATGCACTCCTTCAGATTGACCGTCGTGCGCCGCT
>CAYLSN010000297.1:0-3020 GCA_964386015.1 uncultured Rhizobiaceae bacterium
ACACGGCCGACCAGCTCGTGCCGCAGGGCGAGCTGTTCCGCGCCGTCCAGTCAGGGACGATCGACGCGGCGCAGAGCGACGACGATTCCATGGCCTCGCCGGTGGACGTCTCCGTCTTCGGCGCCTATTTCCCCTTCGCTTCCCGCTACAGTCTCGACGTGCCGGTTCTCTGGCACTGGTATGGGCTGAAGGAGATCTGGGAAGAAGCCTACGGCGAAATTCCGGGCGTGACCTGGCTCAGCGCCGGGGCCTGGGATCCGTGCAACTTCGCCACCAACAAGCCGATCCGCTCGCTGGAGGACCTGAAGGGGCTGCGCGTCTTCACCTTCCCCACCGGCGGTCAGTTCCTGTCGCGGCTCGGCGTCGTGCCGGTCACGCTGCCCTGGGAGGATATCGAGGTGGCGCTGCAGACCGGCGAAATCGACGGCATCGCCTGGTGCGGATCCACCGAGATCCATACGGTCGGCTGGGCGGAAGTCACCAAGTACTACCTGACCAACAATATTTCCGGCGCCTGGTCCGGCTCGTTCTTCGCCAATTCCGATCGCTGGAACGAGCTGCCCGAGCACCTGAAGACGCTGTTCCAGCTGGCGATGGATTCTTCGCACTATTATCGCCAGCACTGGTACTGGTGGGGCGAGGCCCATTACCGCACCGCGGGCGGCAAGCTCGAGCTGACCACCATTCCGGAAGAGGAATGGAAGCAGGTCGAGGACATGGCGATGGAGTTCTGGGACGAGATCGCCGCCCAGAGCGAGCGCAATGCCCGTGTCGTGGCAATCCTGAAGAAGTACCAGGAAACCATGCGCCTCGCCGGGGCGCCCTACCGTTACGGCTGATCGCCGCCAATCCCGGCCTGGCCGCCGCCGCGGCCGGGCCATTTCCGATCCTTCGTGGCCGCAAGCAGCAGAGATGCACAGAACATGACCGGAAAACTTTCCTTCGACCAGTTGAAGAAGGCCGTCGCGGCCGGCGAGATCGATACGGTCATCACGGCCGGCGTCGACATGCAGGGGCGGCTGATCGGCAAGCGCTATCTGGCGCAATATTTCGTCGAATCCGCCTGGGAGGAGACGCATGGCTGCGACTACCTGCTTGCCGACGACATCGATATGGAGCCTGTGCCGGGCTACAAGGCGGCGAGCTGGACCCGCGGCTATGGCGACTTCGTCATGAAGCCGGATCTTTCCACCATCCGGCCGATGCCGTGGCAGGAAAAGACGGCGATGGTCCTGTGCGACGCGCTCGATCACCGCACGCACGAGGACCTGCCGCATTCGCCGCGCGGCATATTGAAGAAGCAGGTCAGGCGGCTGGCCGAGCGCGGCTATCTCGCCTACTTCGCCTCGGAGCTGGAATTCTTCATTTTTTCCGAGACCTATCAGTCCGCCCGGCAAAAGCGCTGGCAGGACATGGATGTGGCCTCTCCCTATATCCAGGACTACATTGTCGATCTTACCGCCCGGGATGAGCACTACATGCGCCGCCTGCGCAACGAGATGCATGCCGCCGGGGTGGAGGTCGAATGTTCGAAGGGCGAATGGGGCGCCGGGCAGGAAGAGATCAATGTCCGCTATGCCGATGTGCTGGAAATGGCCGACCGCCATGTCTTCCTGAAGAATGGCGCCAAGGAGATCGCCCATCAGGAAGGCAAGGCCATCACCTTCATGGCCAAGTGGCACTTCCAGCAAGCCGGCAGCTCCAGCCATATCCATAATTCGCTGTGGAGCGCCGACGGCAGGACGCCGCTGTTCTTCGACAAGGACGGGCCGTGGAGCCTGTCCGAGCTGGGGCGCAAATGGTGCGCCGGCCAGATCAGGTATGCGGCGGACTACACCTACTTCCTCGCGCCCTACATCAATTCCTACAAGCGGTTCCAGAGCGGCACCTTCGCGCCGACCAAGATCATGTGGTCGGAAGACAATCGCACCGCGGGCTTCCGCCTGTGCGGCGAGGGAACGAAATCGGTGCGGATGGAATGTCGCATTGGCGGCGCCGATCTCAATCCCTATCTGGCATTCGCTGCCCTGATCGCGGCCGGGCTTGCCGGCATTGACGAGGGGCTGGAGCTGGAGCCGCCCTTTGCCGGCGACGCCTATCAGGCGACCGGGCTGAAGGAGATTCCGAAGACGTTGCGCGATGCCACCGCCATGCTCGACGGATCGCGCATGCTGCGCGAAGCCTTCGGCGACGATGCGATCGATCATTACGTCCATACTGCCCGCTGGGAGCAGTTCGAATATGACCGCCGCATCACGGACTGGGAACTGCATCGCGGCTTCGAGCGCTACTGAGCCTTGCCAGGGCGCCTTCATTGCTGAGAGGGATAACGGACATGGCCGACATGGTCAGGATCATTTCGCCGATTGACGGCTCGACCTATGCCGAACGCCCGGTGGCCGACGATCGCGCCGTCGCCGCCGCCGTGGATCGCGCCAGGGCGGCGCAGGCCGAGTGGGCGCGGGTGCCCGTTGCCGAGCGCGGCCGCTACATGCTTGCCATGCTCGAGGCGCTGTCCTCGATGAACGACGAGATCGTCACCGAACTCGCCTGGCAGATGGGGCGCCCGGTCCGCTATGGCGGCGAGCTCGGCGGCGTCCGCGAGCGGGTCACTTACATGGTGGAGATCGCCGGGGAAGCCCTGAAGCCGGTTCCCGCGAGCAATCCGAAGGACGGTTTCCGGCGCTACATCCGCAAGGAGCCGCTCGGCCTCGTCATGGTGATCGCGCCGTGGAACTATCCATTTCTCACCGCGGTCAACACCATCGTGCCGGCGCTCATGGCCGGCTCGGCCGTGCTCCTCAAGCATGCGGCCCAGACCCTGCTCGTCGGCGAGCGCTTCGAGCGTGCCTTCGAGAAGGCGGGTCTGCCGCGCGGCGTCTTCCAGAACCTGGTCCTTTCCCATGCGCAGACCGAGAAGCTGCTCGGCTCGGGCCGGATCGACCACGTCAATTTCACCGGCTCGGTCGCGGGCGACCGCGCGATCGAACGTGCCGCGGCGGGTACCTTCATGACGGTCG
>CAYLSN010000298.1:0-3020 GCA_964386015.1 uncultured Rhizobiaceae bacterium
GCCCTCGACAATATGGTAGGGGACGAGCTTCTTGTCCTTCTCCACCATGGGGTCGCTGTCGCGCCGGCCGATCAGGCGCTTGACCGCGAACAGGGTGCCCTCCGGATTGGTCACCGCCTGCCGCTTGGCCGGCTGGCCGACGAGGCGCTCGTCATTATCCGTGAAGGCGACCATGGAGGGCGTGGTGCGCGCTCCCTCCGCATTCTCGATCACCCTGGCGTCCTTGCCGTCCATGACGGCGACGCAGGAATTCGTCGTTCCGAGGTCGATACCGATTACTTTTGCCATTTCATGCTCCGTGTAGCGGGCTTGCCATGGACCCTGACGGCGTTCCAGAGTGAAGCCCCTCGAGGGATTGGACGGGCCGCGCGACCCCGCGGCGGCGTTGCAGGCTATATAAGAAGGGCAGCTTTTCTGTGCAAGGCGGACAGGGGGCGCCGCCGGCGGCCTTTTTCGCGGTCGCCGGCATCGAGCCCATGCCCGGATCAGCCACGCAGCACGCCGCCGGTCTGGCGGACGACCTGCTCGACGATCCTGGCGGACAGCGCCTCGAGATCCGCGTCGGTAAGCGTGCGCTCGGTCGGCTGGATCGTCACCTCGATCGCCACCGATTTCCGCCCCTCGCCGAGCGCCGCGCCCTCGAACACGTCGAAGACATTGACCGCCGCGATCAGCTTGCGGTCCGCCGCCGCGGCAGCGCGCAGGATGGCCTGCGCCTCGACATCCCTGCCGACGACGAAGGCAAAGTCGCGCCGCACCGCCTGTAACGGCGACAATTCGAGGCGCGGGCGGGTGCGCGTCGGCTTGCGCCGCGGCTCGGGAATGGCGTCGACCAGCAGCTCGAAACCGGCGAGCGGCCCGGAAATGTCGAGCCGCTCCAGCAGCTCCGGATGGAACTCGCCGAACGTGCCGAGCACGATCTTCGGGCCGAGGCGCAGCGTGCCGCAGCGGCCCGGATGGTACCAGGGGGGTCCTCCCGCCTCGATCTGGAGACTGGCGAGGGGGGCGCCGCAGGCCTCGAGCACGGCGAGCGCGTCCTCCTTGGCGTCGAAGACGCCGACGGGCCCGGCATGACCCTGCCAGTGCCTGCCGCTGCCGGCGAAGCGGGCCGTGCCGCGGCGCACGCCGGCGGCGGCGGCGCGCTGGTCCTGCGGCCGCGTGCCCTGGTAGATGGCCGACACCTCGAACAGGGCGACATCGCCATGGCCGCGGTCGGCATTGCGCTGGGCGGCGAGCAGCAGGCCGGGCAGCAGCGACGGCCGCATGTCGGAAAGTTCGGACGCGATCGGATTGGCGAGCTTCAGCTCCGGCCGGCCGCCGCCGAACGCCTCCGCCAGGGCGGCGGAAATGAACGAATAGCTGACCGCTTCCAGCATGCCGCGGCTGGCAAGCGTGCGCCGCGCCAGCCGGTTGCGGTTCTGCAGGCCGGTCAGGATGCGGCCATTGACGGCGTCATGGCTGCCGAGCGGCAGGTGCGGGATCGCGTCGACGCCGCGGATGCGCATGATTTCCTCGACAAGGTCGGCCTTGCCGTCAATGTCGGGCCGCCAGGAAGGCACGGTCACCATCATCGTGTCGCCGTCGCCGTCGCAGGCAAAGCCCAGCCGGCCGAGGATCGCCGCCGCCTCGTCGCGCCCGACGGCGACGCCGGTCAGCCTGCCGGTCTCCGCCAGCGGGAACCCGATGCGTTTCGGCGCATGCCCCCGATAGCCGGTCACGCTGGCGTCGCCCGGGCTGCCGCCGCACAGGTCCAGCACCATCCGCGTCGCCAGTTCGAGGCCCGGCACCATGAATTCGGGATCGACGCCGCGCTCGAAACGGTAGCGCGCATCGGTGACAATGCCGAGGTCGCGGCCGGTGCGCGCGATATTGGCCGGATTCCACAGCGCCGATTCGATGAGCACGTCGGTCGTGCCCTCATCGCAGCCGGAAGCCTCGCCGCCCATCACCCCGGCAATGGATTCGACGCCGCGATCGTCGGCAATGACGCAGTTTTCCGGCCCGAGGCGGTATTCGCGCCCGTCGAGCGCCAGTACCGTCTCCCCCTCGCGGGCGCGGCGGATGACGAGGTTGCCCTTCACCTTCGCCGCGTCGAAGACATGCAGCGGCCGGCCGCGGTCGAAGGTGATGTAATTGGTGATGTCGACCAGCGCGTTGATCGGGCGCAGGCCGATGGCCTTCAGCCGCCGCTGCAGCCAGCGCGGCGACGGGCCGTTCCTCACCCCGCGCACCAGCCGCAGGGCGAAGCCGGGGCAGAGGTCCGGCGCCTCGATCCGCACCGCGACAGGGCACGGACCGTCTCCGGCGACCGGCTCCGGCGCCCGGGTCACCAGCCGGCCGAGCCCCGCCGCCGCAAGGTCGCGGGCAATGCCGGCGACGCCGGCGCAGTCCGGCCGGTTCGGCGTCAGGCCGATCTCGATCACCGGATCGTCCAGCCCGGCCCAGGCGGCGAAGGCTTCGCCGACCGGCGCGTCTTCGGGCAGCTCGATGATGCCGTCATGGTCGTCCGACATCATCAGCTCGCGCTCGGAGCACATCATGCCGCGGCTCTCGACGCCGCGAATCGTGCCGACGCCGAGCGTGATGCCGGTGCCGGGAATATAGGTGCCCGGCCCGGCAAAGGCGCCGACCAGCCCGGCGCGCGCATTGGGAGCGCCGCAGACCACCTGCACCGGCTCGCCCGAGCCGGTGTCCACCATCAGGACGCGCAGCCGGTCCGCATCGGGATGCTGCGCCGCGCTGACCACGCGGGCGATCGTGAACGGCTTCAGCGCCGCGCGGTCGTCGACATGCTCGACCTCGAGGCCGATCATGGTCAGCCGCTCGCAGATCTCCTCCAGCGAGGCGTCGGTCTCCAGATGCTCCCTGAGCCAGGAAAGGGTGAATTTCATCGCAGGTTCCGCCTTGAATTACTGGCTGCTCAGCCCGCCGAACAGAGTCGGGATGTCGAGCGGGCGGAAGCCGTAATGCGACAGCCAGCGCACATCCGCATCGAAAAAGGCGCGCAGGTCCGGCATGCC
>CAYLSN010000299.1:0-3014 GCA_964386015.1 uncultured Rhizobiaceae bacterium
ACGAAATCGGCGTCTTCGAAATGTCGGATGCGGGCCTGCGCGAAGTGCCGAACCCGTCGGAGCTCTTTCTCGGCGACCGCTCCGCGCGCACGCCTGGCGCCGCCGTCTTTGCCGGCATGGAGGGAACCCGGCCGCTGCTGGTGGAGATCCAGGCCCTGGTCGCGCCATCGCCGCTGGGGACGCCGCGCCGCGCCGTGATCGGCTGGGACAGCCAGCGCCTGTCCATGGTGCTCGCCGTGCTGGAAGCCCATAGCGGCCTGCGCTTCGGGCAAAACGACATCTACCTCAATGTCGCGGGCGGATACCGGATCAGCGAACCGGCGGCCGACCTTGCCGTCGCCGCGGCGCTGATCTCCTCCATCACCGGCCTTGCCCTTGCGGCAGATTGCGTCTATTTCGGCGAAATCTCGCTGTCCGGCGCGGTAAGGCCCGTCGCCCATGCCGCGTCTCGCCTGAAGGAAGCGGAGAAGCTGGGCTTCCGTTCGGCAGTCCTGCCTGCGGGCACGGAAGAGCTGACCGGCGAGATGGCGCGAAGGTCGTTCCGTCCGGCCACACTGGACGAGCTGGTGCGGCATGTTGCCGGCCCGGCTGAGCCCGGAAGGCGTGGCGGGTGACGGCGGGCAGTTGAGGCTGGGGCGGCCGCATCGGCGGTTTCCCGAATATGGAGCAGGCGGAGATGCCGCTGACTTTGCTGGACGGAATACTGGTCGGCTTCACGCTGGTTTCGGCCGTGCTTGCGATGGTGCGCGGATTTTCGCGCGAGCTGCTTTCGATCGCCTCCTGGGTGGCCGCCGCCGCTGCCGCCTATTATTTTCACGGCCTGGTAACGCCCTATGTCCAGCCCTATATAGGCCACGAAAAAGTGTCGCAGGCCGCCGCCGCGGCGATCGTGTTCCTCGTTGCCCTGATCCTCGCGACGATCGTCACGGTGCGGATTGCCGATTTCATCATCGACAGCCGCATCGGCGTGCTCGACCGGACGCTGGGTTTCGTCTACGGCGCGGCGCGCGGCATCCTGATCGTCGCCGTCGGCCTGCTGTTCTTCAACTGGCTGACCGCCTCCGACCGTCCGGCCTGGATTGCCGGCGCAAAGTCGCGGCCGCTGCTGGAGGGCATCGGCCAGAGGCTGCAGAACATGCTGCCGGACGATCCGGACAATGCCATTTTCGACCGGCTGAAAGCCGAGAGCGGCGAGAACCCCGACAATTGATGCAGAAACGGACTGGCATGAATCTTCAGGCGGAAGCGACCGGAGCGGCGGATTCCGAAGCGGATGCGTTTCATGACGAATGCGGCGTCTTCGGCGTTTTCGGCCGTCCCGACGCCGCCGCCATCGTCGCCCTTGGCCTGCATGCGCTGCAGCATCGCGGCCAGGAGGCTGCGGGAATCGTTTCCTATGATGGCGCCCAGTTCCATGTCGAGCGTCATATCGGCCTGATCGGCGACAATTTCACCAAGCCGGCGGTGATCGCCAGGCTGAAGGGGCACCGCGCCATCGGGCATACACGCTATGCGACGGCAGGCGGGCCGGGCCTGCGCAATGTCCAGCCCTTTTTTGCCGAGCTTGCCGATGGCGGCTTCGCCGTCGCCCATAATGGCAACATCACCAATGCCTTGACCATCCAGCGGCAGCTGCAGCGGCGCGGGTCGATCTTCACCTCCACTTCCGACACGGAAACCTTGCTGCACCTGGTTGCCACCAGCAAGGAAACCGGCTTCAACGCCCGCTTCATCGACGCGGTGCGCCAGCTCGAAGGGGCGTTCTCGCTGGTGGCGCTGTCCTCGAAGAAGATGCTCGGCTGCCGCGATCCACTGGGAATCCGGCCGCTGGTGCTGGGCAAGCTCGAGGATGCCTTCATCCTCGCTTCCGAGACCTGCGCCCTCGACATTATCGGCGCCCGTTATCTTCGCGATATCGAACCGGGCGAACTGGTCATCCTGACCGAGGCCGGAATCGAGAGCCAGTTTCCCTTCCGCCCCGCCCCGTCGCGCTTCTGCATCTTCGAATATGTCTATTTCTCACGGCCGGATTCCTTCTGGCAGGGGCGCAACATCTATGCGGCGCGCAAGGAAATCGGCCGCCAGCTGGCGCGCGAGGCGCCGGTCGCCGCCGATCTGGTGGTGCCCGTGCCGGATTCGGGAGTACCGGCCGCTCTCGGCTATGCCGAGGGTGCGGGCCTGCCGTTCGAGATTGGCATCATCCGCAACCATTATGTCGGGCGCACCTTCATCCAGCCGACCGACTCGATCCGTCACATGGGCGTCAAGCTGAAGCACAATCCCAACCGCGCCATGCTGGAGGGCAAGCGGGTGGTGCTGGTCGACGACTCGATCGTGCGCGGCACCACCAGCCAGAAAATCGTGCAGATGGTGCGCGATGCGGGGGCCAGCGAAGTGCACATGCGCATTGCTTCGCCGCCGACGCGCGCATCCTGTTTCTACGGCGTCGACACGCCGGAAACCTCCAAGCTGCTGGCATCGCGCATGAAGGTCGAGGAGATGGCGGAGTTCATCCAGGTCGATTCGCTGGCCTTCCTTTCCGTGGACGGGCTGTACCGGGCGCTCGGCGAACCGGGACGCAACCTGCAGCAGCCGCAATATTGCGATGCCTGCTTCACCGGCGACTATCCGACGCCGCTCACCGATCACGACCCCGAGGGCGAGGCCCGCCCGCCATCGCTGCTCGCGCCAGGAGGAAATTCATGAGCATTGCGGAGAAGGCGGCGCTGTCCGGCAGGATCGCGCTCGTCACCGGTGCATCGCGTGGCATCGGCTATTTCCTGGCACGCGAGCTCGCCGCCGCCGGAGCGCATGTCATCGCCGTGGCGCGCACGGTCGGCGGTCTCGAGGAACTGGATGACGAGATCCGCGCCGGCGGAGGGGAAACGACGCTGGTGCCGCTCGACCTCGCCGACATGGCGGGAATCGACCGTCTTGGCGCCGCCATTCACGAACGCTGGGGCAAACTGGACATATTGATCGCCAATGCCGCCATTGTCGGCGTGGTCTCGCCG
>CAYLSN010000300.1:0-267 GCA_964386015.1 uncultured Rhizobiaceae bacterium
CGGATGCAAGGCTGGAGCGGATGATGACGCGCTCGCGATTGGCCTCGGGCTGCATCATGGCGACGGCGTCGGCGAGACAGTCGTTGAGCGAGACAGCCTCGAACTTCATTTCCTGTTCGCCCGCCTCGATCTTGGAAATGTCGAGCAGGTCGTTGACGAGCTCGAGCACATGATTGCCGGAGCGGTTGATGTCGCGCAGATAATCGCGATAGCGCTCATTGCCGATCGGGCCGAAGCGCTCGTCCAGCATCAGTTCGGAAAACCCGA
>CAYLSN010000300.1:277-2981 GCA_964386015.1 uncultured Rhizobiaceae bacterium
CGTGCGGATCTCGTGGCTGATCCGCGCCAGGAAGCCGGTCTTCTGGGTGGAGGCCTGTTCGGCGGCGCTCTTCGCCTGGATCAGCTCCTCCTCGGCCCGCTTCCATGGCGTGATGTCGCGCAGCACCGCGCAGAATCCGCCGGAGCCCGGCAGGCGGCCAATGGTCATGAACAGCGGAATGAAGCCGCCCTGCGCTTCGCAGCCAATGACCTCGCGGCCGTCATTGAGCAGGCTCGCAACGCCGTTGCCGCTCAGCCCCTCAAGATAATCGCCGACGAGCCGCTGGCTCTCGACCGCGAACAGCGACATGAAGGGTCGTCCGGCAAGCTGGTCCATACTCTGTCCGAACAGCGCTTCCGCCGAATGGTTGACGGACCGGATGCTCCCGTCGGGGCGGATCAGGATGACGCCATCCGTCGCCGTATCGAGAATTGCATTCAGCTCGGCGACGCGCTCGCGCAGCCTCTGCTCTTCTGCACCAGGCTCGGCGACCCGTATCGCCAGCAGCAATGCCTTGCCACCCGGCCAGTCCATGGTGGTGAGGCGTGCCTCGCACGGCAGCTCCCTGCCATCGCGCGCGTGGAGGACCAGCTTCGAGCGCATTTCCTCGTCCCGGCGCGGTCTGGACGGATCTCCGAACAGCGCCTCCATGCCGCCGGCCTCGACAAATTCCCCGGAGGAGGCATATCCGGTCAGGCGCAGGAATTCCGAATTGGCATGGATTTCTCCATCGCCGGTGCGCAGAAGCAGCGCCACCGGCAGCTGATCCAGAAGCCGCAATGCGTCGACGCCGCCATTGCCGGCGCTCGGGCCGGCTGTTCCGCGCTCCCCGCCCGGTTCCGGCGCGGAACCTGCGGGCGCCCCGGGGTGCGGGGCATCGTCGGCTTCCCGGCGCAGCCGCGCTGCAATTTCAAGGAAGGCCGAGCGCTCCGCCTCGGTCAGGTCGGAACGGCTTGTCCTGCGGCGCCCTTCCGGCCGGACGACCGGTTCCGCCGCAGGTCCGGGCTCACGCGGCGCCGGCAGCTCCGCCGGCCGGACTATGCCGAAGCCGCGGAAGCCATCGAACTCGCGATTCCTGTCATAGGCTGGAAGCGCTGCCAGCTCGACCGGGATCCGCCCGCCCTGCCACGGCAGCACCACGATGCGTCCGGACCAGGTCGCCCGCCCCTGCAGCAGCCCGTGGATCAGGCTGCCGTTCTCGACACCGAGCTCTTCCTCCATCTCGGCGAAGGTCCTGCCCGTCAGGGTCGAGGCTTCCGCGAAGGCGCCGGTGAATTCCTCCGAAAGATAGCTGAGCCGTCCTTCGCGGTCCGTGTGCCAGCTGAAACGCAAGGCCGGCCGGTCCCGGTCGGGGGGTGTGGAAGGCGCCGGCCCGGCGACGGCAGCGACCGGTTCCTGCGTCGCCGCCTCGCCCGCCACCAGCAGGAGCAGGTGCAGCGGCGGATTCTCCGACAGCCTGGCGATTCCGGCGGCGATCTCGCCCCTCGCCGACGCAATCATGCGCTTGATCAGGCGGTCGGGTTCATGCCGCACCTCGCGCACCAGGCGGGAAAGGGTGGAATGGCTGACGCCCAGCGCCGACAACCCCTCGGTCTCCGCCAGGATACCGCCTTCGCCGTCGATCAGCGCGGCATATCGGCCGCCGCTGCCGATCCCCTCTATCGCCCGGGATGCGCCGCCCGCGGTTCCGGGAAAGACCAGGAGCAGCGCGGTCTCCCCGTCCGGCAGCCGCACCTGGCTGGCGCAGCAGGTGCCGGGCCGTCCCGCCAGCGGCGAGCCCGGTCCGAGATGGATCACCCGGTCGCGCCCGATTTCCGGATAACCCGGCGCGGCCATGATGCGCCGGCGGGTGACCGCGTCGAGACCGGAGGGTGCGCCCATGGCGGTTTCCACGTCGGCATGCCCGAGAAGGCCGGCCCCCGCCCCATTGGCCCAGACGACGCGCTCCAGATCCTGCGACAGCAGGATCATCGGATTGCCGACAGCGAACTGCTCGCGCACTTCTTCGAGTACGGAAAGATCGATGAAGGAATACTCGCCGGCGCTCATACGCATACTCCGCCCGTTCCGGCCGCGCGACAGAACTCTTTACGGTTTCTTAATAGTTTGCGCGAAGCCCGTCGTCCACCGTCAGCCGCAGGCCGGGCGCGGAAATCGCACCGGGTGGTTAACGCCATGTCCTGGCGCCTCATGCCGCAAGCGGCCGCTGCGCGAGGGCTCAGTCCGGCGCCGCGGGCATGGAGACATCGCCGCGCGGCGCGTTGGCATCGGCCGGAACTGGCTGTAGACATGTTGGCTCCGCAACTGTCCGGAGTTTGTCATGCCACTCGACATCGCCATCCAGATGGACCATGTCTCCACCATTCATATCGAGGGGGACACCACTTTCGCGCTGGCGCTGGAGGCCCAGGCGCGCGGGCACAGGCTCCTGCACTATACGCCGGCCCAGCTTTCCCTGCGCGATGGCCGCGTCATGGCCCGGGCTGCGCCGCTCACCGTGCGCGACGTCCAGGGAGATCACTTCACGCTCGGACCCGAGCAGAATGTCGATCTCGCCGAAATCGACATCGTGCTGCTGCGCCAGGACCCGCCGTTCGACATGGCCTACATCACGACCACGCACATACTGGAGCGGATCCATCCGGACACGCTGGTTGTCAACGATCCGGCATGGGTCCGCAACAGCCCGGAAAAACTGTTCGTG
>CAYLSN010000301.1:0-2975 GCA_964386015.1 uncultured Rhizobiaceae bacterium
GCCGCCGCGGTGGCGGGCGGTCTTGCGGCCCCGGTTGTTGCGGCCACCGGTCTTCGACTTCGGCGCGAGCAGCGACTTCTCGGGCTCGTCGCGGGTGATGTCGGCGAAGGTCGAGACCGTCTGGAAACGGCGGCCGGGGCTGGTGGGCTTGCGCTTGCGGACGGCCATGTCACTTCACCTCGAACAGGTCGATCTGGTCGCCGTCGTCCGACAGCGTGACGATGGCGCGCTTGGTGTCGGGCCGCGAGCCGAAGGTCGGGGTGCGACGGTTCCGCTTGCGCTTGCCCTTGCGGGTGAGCGTGTTGACGCTGGTGACCTTCACGCCCGGCCAGATGGCCTGCACCGCGTCGCGGATCTCGGGCTTGGAGGCCGTCGGGGCCACCTCGAAGGTGTAGACGCCGCTGTCGAGCAGCCCGTAGGACTTCTCGCTCACGACGGGTCGGAGGATGACGTCTCGAGGGTCCTTCACGATGCTGCCTCCGTCGTCGGCTCCGGCGCGGCGTCGACCGCGCCGGGCAGGGTCTGCACGGTGAACAGGACGTAGTCGCTCACCAGCACGTCGTAGGTGTTGAGCTCGCCGGGGGTGAGCAGGTGCACCTTGGGCAGGTTGCGGAAGCTCTTCGCGGCGTTCACGTCGTTCGGGTCGAGCACGATCAGCGCCCGGCCGGTGACCCCGAGCGCCTCGAGCGCGGCCTTGGCGGCCTTGGTGCTCGGCTCGGCGAAGCTCCACTCCGACACCACGACGACCTTGCCCTCGGCGGCGCGGTCCGACAGCGCCGAGGCCAGGGCGAGGCGCTTCATCTTCTTGGGGGTGCGCTGGTCGTACTTGCGGGGCTTCGGGCCCAGCGCCACGCCACCGCCACGCCACTGCGGGGCGCGGATGGAGCCGGCGCGGGCACGGCCGGTGCCCTTCTGCTTCCAGGGCTTGGCGCCGCCGCCGGAGACCTCGGCGCGGGTTTTGGTCGACTGGGTGCCGGCACGCCGGGCGGCCAGCTGCGCGGTGACGACCTGGTGCATGACCGGCACGTTCGGCTCGACGCCGAAGAGGGAGTCGGGCAGCTCGACGGTGCCCTTGGCCTCACCGGTGCTGGTGTGGAGGGTGATCGACGGCATCAGGCTGCACCTCCGCGGGCGACGCCGGCCTTGACCGCGTCGCGGACGATCACGAGCCCGCCGCGAGGGCCGGGCACGGCGCCGCGCACGAGCACGACCTGCTGGTCGGCGTCCGCGCGGACGACCTCGAGGTTGAGGGTGGTCACGCGCTCGGCGCCCATGCGGCCCGCCATGCGGCTGCCCTTGAACACGCGGGCGGGGGTGGCGCACTGGCCGACCGAGCCGGGCTTGCGGTGCACGCGGTGCGCACCGTGCGAGGCGGGCTGGCCGCCGAAGCCGTGGCGCTTCATCGCGCCGGCGAAGCCCTTGCCCTTGCTGACCGCGGTGACGTCGACCAGCTCGCCCGGGGTGAACAGCTCGGCGGTGAGCTCCTGGCCGACCTCGTAGTCCCCCACGTCCTCGAGCCGCAGCTCGAGGAGCTTGACGCCCGGGTCGACCCCGGCCGCCGCGTACTGGCCCGCCATCGGCTTGCTGAGCTTGCGGGCGTCGCGCCGACCGTAGGTGACCTGGAGCGCGCTGTAGCCGTCGCGCTCGGGGGTGCGCAGGCGCACGACCCGGACCGGGGTGACGCGCAGGGCGGTGACGGGCACGACCTTGTTGTCGTCGTCCCACACCTGGGTCATGCCCAGCTTCTCTCCAACGATTGCCTTCTTCGCCATGTTGGCCGTGTCCTTTGGCGTGTTTCCGTCGGCGTGGCTCCGCCGGTTGGGTCGGGTGGACCCGGACGAAAGGTGCCGCTCACGCGAGCGCTCCGCACAGGCAGGCCTGGCGGAGCGTGGTCTCGGTTGTGCCGGGTGGTTCCGAGCCGGTTCGCACCGCCTCGGCCTGTCCGGACGTCGATTGATGCACGACCCCGTTGCTGCCGCCCTGGGGCGGCCCTGCAGCGAGGGGGAGGATCAGACGGGCACGGGGCCCGACGACGACCGGGAGACAATAGCAAGCACCCGGTGGGCGGCCAAATCACTGCTGCGGCCGCCCGCCCCGGCCCGCCCCGCGCGCCCCCCGGTCTGTGTACCGGGACTGGGGGGGGCCCCCCCGTTGCCCTCCCGCCGGGCGGCGCGGCGGGCCTCGGCCGGATGCCCGCATGCGCCCGGTATGATGCGGGGATGCCGATCCAGCAGTTGCCCGACACCCTGATCAACCAGATCGCCGCAGGCGAAGTGGTCGAACGCCCGGCCTCGGTGGTCAAGGAACTGGTCGAGAACGCACTGGACGCCGGTGCGCGCCGGATCGAGATCGACCTGGAGGAAGGCGGGGTGCGGCTGGTCCGGGTGCGCGACGACGGCGGCGGCATGTCGGCCGCCGAGCTGCCGCTCGCGGTCTCGCGCCATGCCACCAGCAAGATCGCCAGCCTCGACGACCTCGAGGCGGTGGCCACGCTCGGCTTCCGCGGCGAGGCGCTGCCGTCCATCGCCTCGGTCAGCCGCTTCCTGATCGGCACCCGGCGCGCGGACGATCCGCACGGTGCGGCGCTCGAGGTCGAGGGCGGCCGCGTCGGCGAGGTCATGCCGAAGCAGCTGCCGCCCGGCACCGTGGTCGAGGTCCGCGACCTGTTCTTCAACGTGCCCGCGCGCCGCAAGTTCCTGCGCGCCGAGCGCACCGAGCTGGGGCACATCGAAGAGTGGCTGCGTTCGCTGGCCCTGGCGCGCCCGGACGTCGAACTGCGCGTCTCCCACAACGGCAAGCCGTCGCGGCGCTACCGCGCGCTGGCCGATGCCGGCGCGGGACTGTTCACGGACGAACGCCTGTCCGTGACCCTGGGCGAGGAGTTCGCGCGCCACCCCCTGCGCGTGGAGCAAGCCGCCGCCGGCCTGCGCCTGCAAGGCTGGATCGCGCAGCCCGCCTAATCGCGCGCCAGCGCC
>CAYLSN010000302.1:0-2952 GCA_964386015.1 uncultured Rhizobiaceae bacterium
CGGCTCGATCCGGAACGGGGCGCCCGCATTGTCGGCGGCATCGCCGAGGGCTGCCGTCTCGCCGGCTGCGCGCTGATCGGCGGCGAGACCGCGGAAATGCCGGGCATGTATGCGGGCGACGACTACGATCTGGCCGGTTTCGCGGTCGGGGCCGCCGAGCGCGGCCCACTGCTGCCCACTGACGATTTTGCCGAAGGCGACGTCCTGCGCGGCCTCGCCTCCTCCGGCGCCCATTCCAACGGCTTCTCGCTGATCCGGCGCATCGTCGCCGATGCGGGGCTGGACTGGCACGATCCGGCGCCCTTCGACCGCGACCGGAGCCTTGCCGAGGCAATGCTCGTCCCGACGCGCATCTATGTGCGCCCGCTTCTTTCCGCCATCCGGGGCACGCACGGGATCAAGGCGCTCGCCCACATTACCGGCGGCGGCTTTCCGGAGAATCTTCCGCGCGTGCTGCCGCGGGCGTGGGCCGCCGAGATCGATCTCGACAGGTTCGAGGTGCCGCCGCTGTTCCGCTGGCTGGCCAGGGCCGGCCGCGTCGCGCCGCAGGAAATGCTGCGCACCTTCAATTGCGGCATCGGCATGGTGGCGATCGTCGCGGCCGGACAGGCGGCGCAGGTCGCCGCCATGCTGCAACAGGCGGGAGAGACCGTCCTGCCCATCGGCCGGATCCTGCCGCGGCGCGAAACCGGCATCGCCTGGCGCGGGTCGATCGACCTATGAGCGAGGCCCGCCGCAAGCGCGTCGCCGTGCTGATCTCCGGGCGCGGCTCCAATCTGCGGGCGCTGGTCGAAGCCGCGCGGGCGCCGGACTATCCGGCGGAAATCGCGCTGGTGCTGTCGAGCCGGCACGATGCCGCCGGGCTCGAATTCGCCCGCACCGCCGGCATTGCGGCCATCGCCGTGGCCAGCCGCGACCACCCCGACCAGGCGGCGCGCGAGGCGGCCATGCAGGCGGCGCTGGAGGAATACCGGATCGATCTCATCTGTCTCGCCGGCTACATGCGCATCCTGTCACCCGAATTCGTGCATCGGTGGCAGGGGCGGATCATCAATGTGCACCCGTCGCTGCTGCCGGAATTCAAGGGGCTGGACACGCATGCCCGCGTCCTCGCCGCCGGACGCGCCGTCCATGGCGCCACGGTGCATTTCGTCACCGCCGAGATGGACGACGGGCCCATCATCCTGCAGGAAGAGGTTCCGGTTCTGCCCGGCGACACGCCCGAATCGCTGGCGGCACGGGTGCTGGCCGCCGAACACCGCATCTATCCGCAGGCATTGCGCCTCGTCGCGGCGGGCCAGGCGAGCATGCCGCGGCTCACGGCGCAGTAGACCGGCGCTTGGCGATCCGGTCGAATTCCAGCCATCGCTCCAGCAGGCCCTCGAGCTGGTCGATCGGGATCATGTTCGGCCCGTCCGATGGCGCATTGTCCGGGTCCTCATGCGTCTCGACGAAGAGGCCGGCGACACCGACCGCCACCGCCGCCCGCGCCAGCACATCGACGAAGCGCCGCTCGCCGCCGGATGCACCGCCGCGCCCGCCGGGCTGCTGCACCGAATGGGTGGCGTCGAAGATCACCGGCGCGCCGGTCTCGGCGAGAATCGGCAGGGCGCGCATGTCGCTGACCAGCGTATTGTAGCCGAAGGATACGCCGCGCTCGGTGACGAGCACCCGGCCATTGCCCGACTGGGTCACCTTCTCGACTGCGTGGCGCATGTCCCACGGCGCGAGAAACTGCCCCTTCTTGATGTTCACAACCCTGCCGGTGCGCGCCGCCGCAACCAGCAGATCGGTCTGCCGGCACAGGAAAGCCGGAATCTGCAGGATGTCGACGACCTCGCCCACGATCGCGCACTGCTCTTCGGTGTGGATGTCGGTGAGGACGGGCAGTCCGAGCTCCTGCCGGATGGCGGCGAATACCGGCAGCGAGGCCTCGAGGCCGATGCCGCGCCGGCCGGAGAGCGAGGTGCGGTTCGCCTTGTCGAAGCTGGTCTTGTAGACGAGGCCGACGCCAAGGCGGCCGCAGATCTCCTGCAGCCTGCCGGCAATGTCGAAGGCATGCTGGCGGCTTTCCATCTGGCAGGGGCCGGCGATCAGCGCCAGGGGCAGCTCGCTGCCGAAACGGACATTGCCGACCTCGACCGGATGTTGCGGCATCGCGCTCATTCTTCAAGCATCTCCTTTACCACAGTCGCCAACTGCTTGAGCGAGAACGGTTTCGGCAGGAAGCCGAACCTGGCGTCCTGCGGCAGGTTGCGGGCGAAGGCTTCCTCGGCATAGCCGGACACGAAGATGAAACGGATGTCCGGATTCTGCTTGCGCAACTCGGCCAGCAGGGTCGGTCCGTCCATCTCCGGCATGACGACATCGGAGACGACCAGATCGACGGCGCCGCCGAGCTCCCGGTAGATCTCCAGCGCCTCGGTGCCGGAGGAGGCGGCGTGGACCTTGTAGCCGCGCGCCTCGAGCGCGCGGACGCCGCCGAGCCGCACTGCATCCTCGTCCTCGACGAGGAGGACCGTGGCCGAGCCGGAAAGGTCGCGCCTGGCCGGCTGCGCCGCGGCCTGCCCGGACGCGTCCGCCACCGGCTGGCCATCCGCGACATGCCGCGGCAGGAAGATGCGGAAGATGCTGCCCTTGCCGACTTCCGAATCCACCGTGATGATGCCGCCCGTCTGCTTGACGATGCCATAGGCCATGGACAGGCCGAGCCCCGTGCCCTTGCCGACCTCCTTGGTGGTGAAGAAGGGCTCGAAGATCTTGCGCTGCACCTCCGGCGGGATGCCCGTGCCGCTATCCTCGACCTCGATCATCACATATTCGCCCGGCACCATCTCGCGGTGATGGGCATAGGCGGCGCAGTCCTCCTCGCTCAGATTGCGGGTGCGGATGACGAGCGTGCCGCCCTCCGGCATGGCGTCGCGGGCATTGACGACGAGATTGACGATCACC
>CAYLSN010000303.1:0-2944 GCA_964386015.1 uncultured Rhizobiaceae bacterium
GGCATCATAGCCCCTGCCTGCCGCATGGGCGAAGGCGATCGCCGCAGGAATCTCCAGCGCGCCCGGGACCGTAACCACATCGAAGCTCTTGCCCGCTTCCCGCAGGGCGGCACTGGCGCCTTCCAGCAATGCGTCGGACAGGTCGTCATAGAACCGCGCCTCGACAATCAGTATGTCCGCCATGAATCCGCCTTCCATCCATCGGGCCGAAGGGCCTGGTGATCCTGAAAAAATCCGCCTGGCACGCGCCAGCGGCGAATGCGTGATCTATGCTTCTTCGCGGGCTTCGGCAAGCCGCGCGACATATCGCGCCATGAGGTCGACTTCCAGATTGACCCGGTCCCCCGCCGCCCGCTCGCCCCAGGTCGTCACTTCCAGCGTATGACGGATCAGCAGCACATCGAATCTCGCCCCGTCCACTGCGTTCACGGTCAGCGAGGTCCCGTCGAGCGCGACCGATCCCTTGGCGGCAATGAACTTCGCCAGGGGTTTCGGCGCTTCGATCACGAATCGCGCCGCTTCGCCCTCCCCGCGCCGCTCGAGGATCGAGGCCATGCCGTCGACATGGCCGGTCACCAGATGGCCGCCGAGCTCGTCGCCCATGGCGAGCGCCCGCTCCAGATTGAGACGCGTGCCCTCGCGCCACTGCCCGGCGGTGGTCAGGCGCAGTGCCTCTTCCCATGCCTCGACCTCGAACCAGAACTCGCCGCTGCCCGGCTCCGGCAGGCTCACCACCGTCAGGCACACGCCCGCGCAGGCAATGGAAGCGCCGATCGCGATCGATGCCGGATCGTGGCGCGTGGCGATGCGCAGGCGCACGCCCCCGTCGCAGGGACGCACCGCAAGGACGCGGCCGATATCGGTGACAATGCCCGTGAACATCAGAACCGGTCCTTCCTGATCCATTCGCTGCAGAGATCGGTGCCGAGGCGCTCCCTGCGCAGCAGCTCGAAGTCCGGCGGCACCGTATCCGCATTCAGGGGCGAGCGCACTCCCCCCGCACCGATGGCGATTGCGCCCTCGAACAGGATGATGCGATCGACCAGCCTTTCCTCCAGCAGCGAGCGTGCAAGCCTGGCGCCGCCCTCGACCAGCACCGACATGATGCCGCGCTGGGACAGATCCTCGAACAGTTCCGGCAGGGCGATCATGGCTCCGAACTCCTCGACCGCCAGCAGGTGCACGCCGCGCGCCTGCAGCTCGGCCAGCCGGGCCGGGTCGCTTCCCCAGGTGGGGGCCAGCCATACCGGTGCCGCCGCGAGCGTGCGGATCAGGCGCGATTGCTCGGTGAGCGCGTCGGCGCCGCCGACCAGGATTCGCACCGGCGAGCGCCCCTCGAGGCCCGGAAGCCGGCAGGTCAGTTCCGGATCGTCGCTGCGTACCGTGCCGCCGCCGACCATGATCGCATGCGCCTCGGCGCGAAGCACATGCACCCTGCCCATCGCCTCCGGACAGGAGATTGTCACCCGCCCGGCACCCTGCCGACCGATCATGCCGTCAGCGGAAATTGCCATCTTCAGAATGATTTCCGGCCGTTTCCTGTGGGAACGGATGAGATAGTCCGACATTACCTCGGCGGCGGCCAGCGCCTCGACGCATTCGACGACCTCGATCCCCGCCTGCCGCAGCAGCGCATAGCCGCGGCCGGATACGCGCGGATCCGGGTCGGCCGTGCCTCCGACCACCCGGCGTATGCCGGCCGTGATCAGCGCCTGCGCGCAGGGCGGCGTGCGCCCGTGATGTGCGCAAGGTTCCAGCGTGACATAGGCAGTCGCCCCGCGCGCCCGCTCCCCGGCCTCGGCCAGCGCGAACGGCTCTGCATGCGGCCGCCCGCCCGGAGCGGTGACGCCGCGGCCGATAATGGCGCCGCGATCGTCGACGACCAGCGTCGCCACGGAGGGATTGGTGCCGGTCAGGCCGCGATGTCGGCGGGAGAGCCGCACCGCCGCCGCCATGTAGGCCCGATCCAATTCCTCCTGCGCCCTGCCCTCAGTCACCATCCAGTTCGCCCAGTACGTCGCGGAAATCCTGCGGGTCGCGGAAATTGCGATAGACCGAGGCGAAACGGACATAGGCGACATCGTCCATGCCCTTCAACGCCTCCATCACCAGCCGGCCGATCTCCTCGGACCTGACCTCCGCCTCGCCCGCGCTCTCGAGCTGGCGGACAATGCCGGAGACCGCCCGTTCGACGCGCTCCGGCTCGACATTGCGCTTTCGCAGCGCGATGTCGAAGGAGCGCATGAGCTTGTCGCGGCTGAACGGCACCTTGCGGCCGGATTTCTTGATGACCACGAGCTCGCGCAGCTGTACGCGCTCGAAGGTGGTGAAGCGGCCGCCGCACACCGGACAGACCCGGCGGCGCCGGATTGCCGCCCCGTCTTCCGCCGGGCGCGAATCCTTCACCTGCGTATCCTCGGCCTGGCAATAGGGGCAGCGCATGGCCGGTAACGGTCAGCCCAGATAGGGGTAGAGCGGGAATCGGTCGGTCAGCGCCGCCACCTTGCGGCGAACCGCGGCCTCCACCGTCTCGTTGGCGTCGTCCGCATTGGCCGACTGCAGCCCGTCGAGCACCTCCGAAATCAGATTGCCGATCTCGGTGAACTCCGCCGTGCCGAAGCCCCGGGTCGTGCCGGCGGGAGTGCCCAGCCGGACGCCGGAGGTGACGAAGGGCTTCTCGGGGTCGTACGGGATGCTGTTCTTGTTGCAGGTGATGTTCGCCCGGCCAAGCGCCGCTTCCGCCCGCTTGCCGGTGGCCTTCTTTGGCCGCAGGTCGACCAGCATCAGGTGGTTGTCCGTGCCGCCGGAGACGATGTCGAGGCCATTCTCCTTCAGGCTCGCCGCAAGCGCGCGGGCATTGGCGACCACATCCTGTGCATATTGCCGGAATTCCGGGCGCAGCGCCTCGCCGAGCGCCACCGCCTTGGCCGCGATCACGTGCATC
>CAYLSN010000304.1:0-2942 GCA_964386015.1 uncultured Rhizobiaceae bacterium
GCCCGGGCGAGGGCGACACGCTGCTGCTGGCCGCCGGAAAGTTCGCTCGGATAGTGGTGGCCGCGATCGGCGAGGCCGACCCGGGCCAGCAGCTGGCGCGCCTGCTCCAGGGCTTCGGCCTTGCTCACCCCGCGCACATGGCGGGGGCCGAAGGCGACATTTTCCAGCGCCGTCATCTGCGGGAACAGGTTGAATTGCTGGAAAACCATGCCGGCTTCCTGGCGGATGCGCCGGATCTGGGAGCGGCCCGAAAGGACGCTGATGCCGTCCACGATCAGGTCGCCGCCATTGATTTCCTCGAGCGCATTGATGCAGCGCAGCAGGGTGGACTTGCCGGAACCGGAAGGACCGATCAGCACCACCACCTCTCCGGTCTCGATCGCAAGGTCGACCTCGCGCAGCACCACGACCGGCCCGAATGTCTTCGTAACCTTTCTGAATTCGACGATGCTCACAGGATCCGCATCCTCTTTTCGGTGACGCGCAGGATCAGCGTCAGCGTTCCGGTCATGATCAGATAGAGAATGGCGACGGCGCTCCAGATCTCGACCGCCCTGAAATTGGCGGCCATGATCTCCTGCCCCTGCCGGGTCAGCTCGCCGACGCCGATGACGATGAACAGGGACGTGTCCTTGAGGCTGACGATGAACTGGTTGCCGAGCGGCGGAATCATGCGGCGGAAGGCGACCGGCCCGATAATGTAGACGAGCACCTTCCACATCGGCAGGCCGAGCGCCAGCCCGGCCTCCTTCAGCCCCTTGTGGACCGAGAGGAAGGATCCGCGCACGATCTCGGCAATATAGGCGCCGGCATTGACCACGATGGCCGTGACCGCCGCCGTCATCGGATTGATGCGGATATCCGCCAGGACCGGCAGGGCGAAATAGATGAACATGACCTGGACGACGATCGGCGTGCCGCGGATCAGTTCGATGTAGGTGAACGCGATCGCGTTGAGCAGCCGGTTGCCATAGGCTCGCATCAGCCCGGCGACGAAGCCGACGAGAAGACCGCCGGCAAGTCCGGCGACGGTGATGAAAATGGTGAGACGCGCGCCGCCGAGCAGGGCGGGCATCGCGTCGACAATGACGGACCAGTCGAATTCCATGGGGAGCCTCCGCAGGCCGAAGGGGCGCGCCGGCAATGCGGCGCGCCGGTGCGATCGTCAGCTTTGCGGTTCGGCTCCGAACCACTTCTTGTAGATTTCGTTGTAGCGGCCGTCCGCCTTGATCTTCGCGAGCGCGGCATTGACCTTCTCGACCAGCTCGCTGCCCTTGGGAAAGCCGATGCCGTACTGATGCGCCATCATCTGCTCGCCCACGGCCTTGACCTTGCCGCCGCCGGCAGTGGCGATGTAGTAGAGGACATTGGGCGTGTCATGCATTGCGGCATCGACCCGGCCGGTCTGCAGTTCGAGATAGGCATTGTCGATGTTCGGGAACTGGCGCAGTTCCGTCTCCTTGAAATGCTCCTTGGCGTAGTCGGTCGCCGAAGTACCGGTCTTCACCGCCAGCACCTTGCCCTTCAGATCCTCCGGCCCCTTGATGTCGCTGTCGACCGGTACCATCAGCAGGAAGCCGCTGTCATAATAGCCGTCCGAGAAGTCGATGACCTTCTGGCGCTCTTCCTTGATGGTGATCCCGGCGAGGGCGACATCCACCTGCCCGGTCTGAAGTGCGGGAATGATGCCGTTGAAATCCATCGGGCGCAGCTCGTAGGTGACGCCGATCTCCTGGGCGATCAGGTCCCAGAGATCGATGTCGAAACCGACATATTTGTCGCCCTGCTTGAACTCGAACGGCACGAAGGCAGTGTCCGTGGCGACGACCAGATCGTCGGCCCGGCCCGGCTGGGCGAACGCGACGGCTGTGGCGAATGCCGCGATGAACAGATTGCGTAGTCTCATGGCACATACTCCTCCCTGTGGATGATCAGTCCGGATGCCTGTCGGCGGGAAGGCCGGCAATGGCTGCGTCGACGGCGTCCCCGAGCCGTTCGACAATGCGGCCGACATCTTCCCGCGAAACGATGAAGGGCGGCGCCAGCAGCACGTGGTCGCCGTTTCTTCCGTCGATGGTACCGCCCATGGCGTAGACCATCAGCCCGCGCTTCATCGCCTCCTGCCTGACCCGGGCATTCAGTTTCAGCGCCGGGTCGAACGGCCGCCTGGACGGCCGGTCGGCGACGAATTCGAGCGCGCGGAACAGGCCGCGTCCGCGGATGTCGCCGACGAAATGATGATTGCCGAAGCGTTCCACGAGCTGTCGCTCCAGCTCGCCGCCCATGGCCACCACATTGGCCAGGAGATTGTCGCGGCGGATGACCTTCTGTACAGCCACGCCCGCGGCCGCAGCCATCGGATGGCCCATATAGGTGTGGCCGTGCTGGAAGAAGCCGGAGCCCTGGGCGAAGGCGTCGAAGATCCGGCGCGACAGCAGCACCGCGCCGATCGGCTGGTAGCCGCCGCCAAGCCCCTTGGCGACCGTCATGAGGTCGGGCGCAATTGCCTCCTGCTCGCAGGCGTGCAGCGTGCCGGTCCGGCCCATGCCGCACATTACCTCGTCCAGGATGAGCAAGACGCCGTAGCGGTCGCAGATCTCCCGTATCCGGCGGAAATAATCGGCGACCGGCGGAACAGCACCGGCCGTTGCGCCTACCACCGTCTCGGCGACGAAGGCGATCACCTGGTCGGGGCCGAGCTCCAGGATCTTGTCCTCGAGCTGCTGCGCGGCCCGGGCGGCATAGGCCCCGTCGCTCTCGTGCGGCTCCTGCATCCGGTATGCATAGCACGGATCGATATGATGCGTCTCGATCAGAAGCGGGCGGAATTGCGCCCGCCGCCATTCATTGCCGCCCGCCGCCAGGGCGCCCAGCGTATTGCCGTGATAGCTCTGGCGCCGCGCGATGATGTGCCGGCGCTGCGGCTCGCCCTTCTCGACGAA
>CAYLSN010000305.1:0-2941 GCA_964386015.1 uncultured Rhizobiaceae bacterium
GGTCGCGCGTCGCATATTGCATCGAGCGCTCGACGGCCTGCCGGGCGACGCGGATGGTATTCTTGCGCCGGCCGCGGAATCCCTTGGCTGCCTTGAGGATCTTCTTGTGCCGGGCGTGGGCGGTAACGCCGCGCTTCACATGTGCCATGTCATGATCTCCTTGAAAACGGGGCCGAGGACGCTCAGAGGCTGTTCGGCAGGAACTTCTTCACGATCCGCGCATCCGGATCCGAGAGGATCATCGTGCCGCGCGCGTCGCGAATGAACTTGTTCGACCGCTTGATCATGCCGTGGCGCTTGCCGGCCGCCGACGCCCGCACCTTGCCGGACGCGGTGAGCCTGAAACGCTTCTTGGCAGCCGATTTCGTCTTCATCTTGGGCATTTTGCTCTCCAGTGTTCCTGGCCCGGTCCGCGCGGGACGGGGCCGCAAGCATTCGGGAACCGCCACGGCATGCCCTGCCGGGCGGTTCGGGGACGGCGGCTTATACCCGCCGGAGCGCCGCCGCGCAAGCTCGCGACAGGAATTTGCGCGTGACAGAGATTTTCCGGCTCAAGTGTCCTGTACGGCACTGCGCGCAACCGGCGATGACGGTAAGGAGGGAGCGTCGCCTTGAGGGGGACTGCCTGAGGGGGACTACGGCCGAGGGGCGCGGCCACCCGTTTCTGATGAAGTGGAGGAGCTGGAAATGTTCGTTTGTCGCGCGGCGTTGATCGCCGCCCTGCTGGTGGCCGTGCCCGCGTCGCTGCTGACCGCGCCTGCACATGCCGGCGAGACCCTGGACCGCGTCCGGTCGGGCGGGGTCCTGGTCATGTCGTCGGATCCGGAATATCCGCCGCAATCCTTTCTCGACGACCGCAACGAGATGGACGGTTTCGACGTCGCGGTCGGCAGGGAGATCGCGCGCCGGATGAATGCCGAGCTGCGGATCGTCACCCCGGCCTGGGAGGTCATCACCGCCGGGGGCTGGGCCGGCCGCTGGGACATGTCCGTCGGCTCGATGACGCCGACCCGGTCGCGTGCCGAGGTCCTCGATTTTCCGGCCATCTATTATTACACGCCCGCTTCCTTCGCCGTGCATGCCGATTCGGACATCACGTCGCTGCAGGAGCTGAACGGCAAGGTCATCGGCACCTGCGGCGGCTGCACCTATGACGCCTATCTGCGGCGCGACCTCGAGATCGACGCCGCAGGCGCGGTGCCCGTCGAATATCTCGTCGCCGCCGGCGAGATCCGGACCTACGACACCGACACCAGTGCCTTCGACGATCTGCGCCTCGGCGAGGGCGTCAGGCTGGACGCGGTGTTCTCGGCCCTGCCGACGATCCTCGAGGCGATCGGCAACGGCTATCCGCTGAGGATCGTCGGCGAGCCGGTGTTCTACGAGCCGCTGGCCGTGGCGACGGACAAGGGCGATCCCGAATTTGCCGCCGAGATCGCGAGGATCGTCGCCGCCATGCATGAGGACGGCACGTTGCGGGAGCTGTCGATGAAATGGTACGGCGTCGACCTGACGTCGGCGAGGTAGCCCCGCCCATGGCGCTCGCGGAACTCCGGAGCGAGGGCGCGGCGATGCCGCGCCTGCGCTGGACCGAGGCGGCGGCGATGGCGTGCCTTGCGGCCCTGTTCACCCTGATGGGCCTGGGCGGCACCCGCATCGGCGGCCTCTTCGCCCCTCTGCTCGGCGGCCTGTCCGTCGGGGGGTTCATGTCCGATCTTGCCACCGGCGTCCTGCTGGCGGGGGCGGTCTGGGCGAATGTCGCGCTGATCCGCCTGCTGCCCTTCCGGGGCCAGGTCGTGCTGGTCTGGCTGGAACTGTTGCTGCTGTTCGTCGCCTTCATCGACAGTTTCGGCCGCAGCTTCGCGATCTGGTTCGAGGTCGGCCAGGGCGGGCAGAGCAATCTCGCCTACATGATCACCACCGGCGCGGTGACGACGCTCTACGTGTCGCTGATCTCGATCGCCATTGCCTGCTGCCTGGCAATGTCCGCCGCCCTCGCGCGGCTGTCGGGAAACGGGCCGGCCTATGCCGTCTCGACCTTCTACATCTCCTTCTTCCGCGGTACGCCGCTCCTGCTGCAGGTCTATCTCATCTATCTCGGCCTGCCCCAGCTCGGCAGCCAGTTCGCGATGAGCGCCGTGCCGTCGGGCATCCTTGCCCTGTCGCTGTGCTATGGCGCCTATCTTGCCGAGATCTTCCGCGCCGGCATCGAAGGCGTGCCGAAGGGCCAGCGTGACGCGGCGAGGGCGCTCGGCCTGCCCGGGGGGCTGACCTTCCGCAAGGTCGTCTTTCCGCAGGCGATGCGGCTGATCGTGCCGCCGACCGGCAACCAGTTCATCGCCATGCTGAAGGATTCCTCGCTGGTCTCGGTGATGGGGGTCTGGGAGCTGACGCGCACGGCGCAGATCATCGGCCGCCGCGATTTCCGCGTCTTCGAGATGCTGATCGCCGCCGCCATTCTGTACTGGATCCTGTCGATCGTGTTCGAGCTGGTCCAGTCGCGGATCGAGCGCCGCTATGCCCGTGCCGACGGGCATTGAGGACGGTCCGGGGACCTGCTTTTCCCATGCTGCCATCCCCGGGACTTGTCCCCCAATGCTCGTCATCCCCGGGCTTGCCCCGGGGACCTCATGGCGAGTTCGCACGGTGTGAGTGGAGGGGGCCATTTCTCGCAGCGCCCTTTTCTGCACGAGGTCCTCGCCTCCCCAACGCACGTCATCCCCGGGCCTGTCCCGGGGACCTCATGACAGTTGGCTACCGTGTTTGTGGAGGGGGCCATTTCTCGCAGCGCCCTCTCCTGATGGAGGTCCTCGCCCCAAGGGCGAGGATGACGGAATAGGTGAAGCATCCCCGGGCTTGTCCCGGGGATCCTGTGGCGGGTTCGCACGGTGTTTGTGGAGGGCGGCATTCTCCGCACTGCCCTCTCCTGATGGAGGTCCTC
>CAYLSN010000306.1:0-1952 GCA_964386015.1 uncultured Rhizobiaceae bacterium
CGCAGGACGGGCAATCGGGCTTGCGCGCCTTGCAGACATAGCGGCCATGCAGGATCAGCCAGTGATGGGCATGGCGCAGATATTGCTCCGGCACCACTTCCATCAGGCGCTGCTCGACCTCGTCGGGCGTCCTGCCGGGTGCGAGGCCGATCCGGTTGGCGATGCGGAAGATATGGGTGTCGACCGCGATCGCCGCCTGGCCGAACGCCATCTGCAGCACGACATTGGCCGTCTTGCGCCCGACCCCGGGCAGACGCATCAGCTCCTCGCGCGTCGAAGGCACCTCGCTGCCGAATTCCTCGATCAGGCGGCGCGACAGCTCGATGATGTTGCGCGCCTTGTTCCGCCACAGGCCGATGGTGCGGATATGGGCGGCGAGGCCCTCCTCGCCGAGCGCGAGCATCTTTTCCGGCGTATCGGCGATCCGGAAAAGGGACGCGGTGGCACGGTTGACGCCGGCATCGGTCGCCTGCGCCGACAGCACCACGGCGACGAGCAATGTAAAGGGGTTGACGTGGTCGAGCTCGCCCCTGGGATGCGGGCGCTGCACGCGAAAACGCCGGAAGATCTCCTCCACTTCCTCGCGGGTGTAGAGGCATTGCGATGTGCCGGCAGAGGTGCCGGGTGCCGTGGACGGGCCGGATCTTGGATTCGCCATGCGGCAGTTATAAGCTGCCGCCATGCAGGATCAACCTGGCCCCGAGGCCATCGACGAACCCATCTTCCGCGCGCTCCTGGTGCCGCACCGCTCGCTCGGGCGCACCGGCTTCCTGCTGGTCATGGGCAGCGTCGCCATCGCCTGGCTCCTTGCCGGCGCGATCTTCGTCAGCCATGGCGCCTGGCCGGTGCTCGGCTTCTTCGGGCTCGATCTCGCCCTGCTCTACGGCGCGTTCCGCCTCAATTACCGCGCCGCTCGCCGGGTCGAGGAGATCCGCCTTTCGCGCGGCTGCCTCGAGATCCGCCAGGTGCTGCCGTCGGGACGCACGCAGCTGCACCGCTTTCACCCGTTCTGGACCCGGTTCGACATCACCCGCCGGCCCGGTGCCGGAATTACCTCGATGGCGGTCCTCTGCCGCGGCGCGGCGGTGACTGTCGGCAGCTTTCTCGGTCCGGACGATCGCGAGGATTTCGCCCGCGCCCTCTCGCGCGCCCTCGCCCGGGCCCGGCACGGCTAGTGCCCTGACGGAATCGGGTGGCGTCACGCCCGTTGCACGGCAATAGTGTAAGCGTGCCGACCGCCGGGGCGGCCACGCGGACATGCAGGAGCAGAAACGATGGAAAACGCGGTGCTTGAGAGAGAGCACGACGCCACGGAAGATTACGCAATCGTGCGGCGGGTGATCGAGCGGCTGAGCCTGGACTACCGCGAGCAGCCGCCTCTGGAACGGCTGGCGCGCGAGGTCGGAGAGACGCCCGCCGGGCTGAACCGGCTGTTCCGGCGTTGGGCGGGGCTGACGCCGAAGGCATTCCTGCAGGCGGTGACGCTGGACCATGCACGGCGGCTCCTGTCGGAGGGCATGCCGCTGCTGGAGACGGCGCACGAGCTCGGCCTGTCGGGGCCGGGCCGGCTGCACGATCTCTTCGTCACCCACGAAGCCATGTCGCCGGGCCAGTACAAGGCGCGCGGCGCCGGGCTGACCATGGCATACGGCTTTCACCCTTCGCCCTTCGGGATGGCGCTGGTCATCGTGACCCGGCATGGGCTTGCCGGCCTTGCCTTCTGCGACAGCGGCGGCGAGCGGGCGGCGCTGGCGGACATGACCGGCCGGTGGCCGAATGCCCGGTTCGTCGAGAATCCGGCACTGACGCAGCCCTATGCGGCGCGAATCTTCGATCCGGCGCGCTGGCGGCACGACCAGCCGCTGAAGATCGTCCTGATCGGCACGGATTTCCAGATCGAGGTCTGGCGCGTCCTGCTGCAGATTCCCATGGGCGCGGCAGTGACCTATTCC
>CAYLSN010000306.1:1962-2937 GCA_964386015.1 uncultured Rhizobiaceae bacterium
GACCGGCTATCATTGGGGCATGACGCGCAAGCGCGCCATGCTGGGCTGGGAGGCCGGCCGGCTCGGTGCCGGCAGCGAGGCGTACACGGACGGGACTTGACTCGTCGTGCCGCTCACTTGAACCTGTGCACCGGATGAACCATATCCGGTGCAGCATGCGTCACGCCGCAAGGGTGACGGTGCAACAGGTCGCTCGTTGAGGACTGTGCATGACACGAATGGCAAATCCGCTGTTGCTGGGCTTCGAGGCCATCGAGAAAACCCTGGACCGCGCCGCGAAATCCGCGGGTGGCTACCCGCCCTACAATATCGAGCGGATCAGGGGCGAGTCCGGAGAACGGCTGAGGATCACCCTGGCCGTGGCCGGGTTCTCGGACCAGGATCTCGATATCACGGTCGACGAGAACCAGCTCGTCATCACGGGGAAGCAGGCGGAAACCGAGGCCCGCGAATATCTCTATCGCGGGATCGCCTCGCGGCAGTTCCAGCTCAGCTTCGTTCTTGCCGACGGCATGCGCGTGATCTCGGCAAACCTTCGCAACGGGCTACTGTCGATCGAACTCGACCGGCCGCAGCCGCAGCGCAGGGCGCGCAGGATCGAAATCAACGTCAGTGACTGAGCTGAGGAGTCCCGCAGCGATGCCTTCCGGGTCGGAATGCGGGCCAGCCTGGAGTAGCCAAGATGGAACGCAAGCATATCATGACGCCTGACCAGTTCGCCCATCTGGGCGAGGGCCATGTCGCCTATCTGCGCAAGATGACCAGCGACGAACTGGTCGCGCGCTATCCCGGCATGCCGGAAATGACGCCGGGAATCGAACTCTGGGCCCTGTTCGGGGCCAGCGGCCAGCCCATCCTGCTCACCGACCAGCGTGCCGAGGCGCTCGCCGGCGCCATGGAGCACGAACTGGTCCCGGTCTCGCTGCACTAGCATGATCCCAAAAAGTGGCTCCCACTTTTTGGAAAAGATCATGC
>CAYLSN010000307.1:0-2932 GCA_964386015.1 uncultured Rhizobiaceae bacterium
CGAAGATGATCGCAAGCCCGAGACTGAGCAGCGCGTAGAAGGAGCCGTTGATCAGGCCGAGAAGGATCTGGCCGGCAAGTACGGCAACCGGAATGCCGAAGATTTCAGTCATGACGCGCTTTCATCCGCTATACGCTCAGATAGGCATTGAGCCGGTCCATGCTGGCGGCCAGTGCGTGATTGGCAACCTCGTCCACCACGGTTCCCTGCTCGACGACGTAGTGGCGGTCGGCGATGGACGAAGCGAATTCCAGATTCTGTTCCACCAGGAGGATGGTCAGTCCCCGCTCCTTCAGCACCTGAAGCGAGGCGGCGATCTGCTCGACGATCACCGGCGCCAGGCCCTCGGTCGGCTCGTCGAGCAGGATGAGGCGCGCGCCGGTACGCAGGATGCGGGCGATTGCCAGCATCTGCTGTTCGCCGCCGGACAGCCGTGTGCCGACGGTGCGGCCGCGGCCGACGAGATTGGGGAACAGCCGGTAGATTTCCTCGACGGTCATTCCGCCGGGACGCGCCACCGGCGGCAGCATCAGGTTCTCTTCGACGCTGAGCGAGGCAAATATGCCGCGCTCCTCCGGCACATAGCCGATGCCTAGCCTCGGCACCCTGTGCGCGGGCATCTCGATCAGGTCCGCTCCGCAATAGCGCACTGTCCCGCGCCGCTTGCGCAGGATCCCCATGATGGCGCGCATGGTCGTCGTCTTGCCGGCGCCGTTGCGGCCGAGCAGCGTCACGACCTCGCCTTCGCGCACATGCAGGGACATGCCGTGCAGCACATGACTTTCGCCATACCAGGCGTGAAGGTCCTTCACTTCCAGCTCGGCGCGCTCAGTGGACATGAGCGCCTCCCATATAGGCCTTGCGGACTTCCGGATTGGCGGAAATCTCGGCATAGGTGCCTTCTGCCAGCACTTCACCGCGCCGCAGCACGGTGATGGTGTCGGAGAGATCCGCCACGACTCCGAGATTATGTTCGACCATGAGAACCGTGTGGGAGCTGGCGACCCTGCGGATGAGCTCGACGGTGCGGGCGATGTCCTCGCGCCCCATGCCGGCCATCGGCTCGTCCAGAAGCAGCACTTCCGGATCCAGCGCCAGCGTCGTGGCAAGTTCCAGTGCGCGCTTGCGGCCATAGGGAAGTTCTCCCGCCGGAAGCGCTGCGAATTCGGAAAGCCCCACGGCTTCGAGCAGTTCCCCGACCCGGTCGTCGAAGATGCCGAGGCAGCTGTCCGATTTCCAGAGCGAGTAGGTTTCGCGGGCACGCGCCTGCAGCGCCACCCGCACATTCTCATGCACGCTCAGATGGGAAAAGACCGACGAGATCTGGAATGAACGCACCATCCCCCGGCGGGAAATCTCGTCCGGACGCAGATGGGTGATGTCCTCCCCCTTGTAGAAGATCCTGCCTTCCGTCGGCGCGAGGAACTTGGTGATGAGGTTGAAGAGCGTGCTCTTGCCGGCGCCGTTCGGTCCGATGAGCGCATGAATGGTGCCGCCGCGTATGCGCAGGTCGACATTCCTGACGGCATAGAAGCCGTGAAAGGAGCGCGTCAGCCCGCGCGCCTCGATGATGGGGGGCTCCTCCGACACCTTGCCTCCGTTTGCTTTCCCGCCTTGCCCCGGTGCGGCAATTTTGTCCGCTCGTGCAATTTTTCCGGTTGCCGCTTGACAGAACGAAATCACATGGCGTCTAATAATGCAAGTCAGAATGTGAGAATTTGAACAGCAGGATTCCAAAAGTTCCAGTCCACGCATGCGAGTACGGGCTGGGGCAAAGTCCGATAACGCCAGTTGCAATCTGAGCCGATGGCGGTCGCCAGGCTCGAACAGCGGAGGAAACGAAATGTCCAGATCCCGAAAATCCCTGATGCGCTGCATTGCTGGTGCGCTGGCCGCCGGATCGATGCTGGCGGCATCTGCCGTGTCGGCGCAGGACGGCGCGGTCAAGATCGGCGTGCTCACCGACGTATCGGGCCAGTTCTCGCATGAGTCCGGCGAAGGTGCGATCACTGCCGTCCAGATGGCCGTCGAGGATTTCGGCGGCGCGGTGCTCGGCAAGCCGATCGAGGTGATTTCGGCGGATCATCAGAACAAGACCGAGCTGGCGGTTGCGACGGCGCGCGGCTGGTACGAGAACGAGGGCGTCACCCTGATCGCCAACCTCATCAATTCCGGCATCGCGCTGGCAGTAGCGCAGGTCGCCAAGGAAGAGAACGGTATTGCCATCGTCAACGGCTCCGGCTCCTCGCGCCTGACCAATGACGGCTGCACGCCCAATTCGATCCACTATGCCTATGACACCTACGCCCTCGCCAACGGCACCGCCAAGGAGCTGATGCGCCAGGGCAAGAAGAACTGGTATTTCCTGACGGCAGACTATGCCTTCGGTCATGCCCTGGAGGGCGATGCCTCGGCTATCGTCAAGGCGGAAGGCGGCGAAGTTTCCGGCGCGATCCGCTATCCGATCGAGACTTCGGATCACAGTGCCTTCATGCTGCAGGCGCAGGCCTCGCCCGCCGACGTGGTCGCCATTGCCGGTTCCGGAACCACCTTCATCAACGCAGTGCGTTCGGCGCGCGAATTCGGTCTGGGCGCGTCCGGCAAGACCGTGGCGGGCCTGCTCGTCTGGCTCACCGACGTGCATGCGCTCGGGCTGGACATCGCCCAGGGCATGATCCTGACCAACGCCTTCTACTGGGATCGCGACGACGAGACCCGGGCCTTCGCGGCCAAGTTCGAGGAGCGTATGGGACGCAAGCCGCATATGGGCGACGCCGGTGACTACTCCTCCACCCTGCATTATCTGAAGGCCGTCGAGGCGGCGGGAACGACCGAGGCGCAGGCGGTCATGGCCAAGATGCGGGAAATGCCGATCAATGACTTTTTCGCCAAGAACGGCAAGATCCGCGAGGATGGGCGCATGGTGCACGAC
>CAYLSN010000308.1:0-270 GCA_964386015.1 uncultured Rhizobiaceae bacterium
CCATGCGGGCCCTATCCGGCTCGATGTCGCGCGCCATGCCGGTCATCGCCGCGACCGCGAGGGCGGCGGCATCGAGCGCGTCGAAGGCGGCTTCCTTGTCTTCCTGCATGTCCTTGGAATAGGCCAGCGGCAGGCCCTTCATCACGGTCAGCAGCGCGATCAGATCGCCGTTGATGCGTCCGGTCTTGGCCCGAACCAGCTCGGCGGCATCCGGATTCTTCTTCTGCGGCATGATGGAAGAGCCGGTGGAGAAATCGTCGGGCAGACGGA
>CAYLSN010000308.1:280-2919 GCA_964386015.1 uncultured Rhizobiaceae bacterium
GCAAGGCGCGACAGGTGCACGGCCGCGATCGCCGCCGTCGAGAGAAACTCCAGCGCGAAGTCGCGATCCGAAACCGAATCGATCGAATTGCGGGTCGGTCCGGAAAAGCCGAGCCTGGCGGCGGTTGCGTGGCGATCGATGGGAAAGCCGGTGCCGGCCAGCGCCGCCGCGCCGAGCGGCGATTCATCCATCCTGGCGCGAGCGTCCCGCATCCGCCCGAGATCGCGCCAGAACATCTCGACATAGGCCATGAGATGGTGGCCGAAAGTGACCGGCTGCGCCGTCTGCAGATGGGTAAATCCCGGCATCACCGTCTCGGCATGCTGCTCCGCCCGGTTGACGAAGGCCGCGATCAGCCGTTGCAGCGCCCCGACTGCCTGGTCGATCTCGTCGCGCACCCAGAGCCGGAAATCGACCGCGACCTGATCGTTGCGCGAACGCGCCGTATGCAGGCGTCCCGCGGCGGGACCGATCAGCTCGGCGAGCCTCGCCTCGACATTCATGTGGATGTCTTCGAGCGAGGTCCTGAACTCGAACTCGCCGGCCTCGATCTCGGCGGCGATGCGCTTCAGGCCCTCGGCGATGCGGGCATGGTCCTCTGCCGTAATGATGCCGGTTTCGGCAAGCATCTCGGCATGCGCAAGCGATCCGGCAATATCCTGCCGCCAGAGCTTGCGGTCGAAACCGATCGATGCGTTGATCGCCTCCATGATCCGCGAGGGTGCGGCGGAAAAGCGCCCTCCCCACATCTGGTTGCTGGTCTTTTTCTCGTTCATGATATCTACCTGGAGACTGGAGACAGAATGACGGAACGCAGTGACAGGCCTCGCCCGACGCGCAAGCTGATCGCCCTCGCGGCCCTGGCCGGATTGGCCGCAGGCGCGGTGGCGGTATACGTGACCGGCATGCCCTCTGGCAACCGGCTTGCCGAGGCCGCCTGTCCGGCGCAGGAGCAACTGGCCCGCGCGGTCGACGAGCTTGCAGTCGGCGAAATTGCCGCGCTGGCCGCCGCCGACCCCGTCGGCCTTGGCGGGCTGGCGTTCACGGGCCCGGACGGCGAGCCGCTGACGCTGGCCGGTTTCGCCGGCAGAATTGTCCTGGTCAATCTCTGGGCGACCTGGTGCGCGCCCTGCCGGGCGGAAATGCCGGCGCTCGACAGGCTGCAGCAACGGCTCGGCGGCGAAGCGTTCGAGGTGGTCGCCATCAATGTCGAAAAGGGCAGCGACGACAAGCCGAAGGGCTTCCTGCGCGAAATCGACGTTTCCAGCCTCGCCTTCTACCGCGACGAGACGCTCGGCGTGTTCAACGAGCTGCGCCGCCGCTCCCTGGCGCTCGGCCTGCCGGTCACCCTGCTCGTCGACGGCGATGGATGCCTGGTCGCCAGCATGAACGGCCCGGCGGAGTGGGATAGCGACGACGCGGTCCGGCTGGTCGGGGAGCTGCTCCGCCGGCATCGCGCGGCGCGGACAACTGAATCGTGAGCCGCTGGAGAGGGCAGGGGGGTGCGGGCGCGCGCAGAGCGCGTCAGACCAGTACCCCAGGATTCATCAGCCCGCCGGAATCCAGTGCCTGCTTGAGGCGTCGCATCAGATGGCGTTCGATCCGGCTGCGCTGGCGGTCGGCGAGTCTGACCTTTGCCCGGCCAAGGCCATGTTCCGCCGCGAACGTGCCGCCCATATCGCCGGCAAGGCCGGCCAGCGCATCCGCGATCGTTTCCTCCCTGCCGCCAAAGTCGGGCTGGCCCTCTGGCGGCGTCAGGTTGTAGTGAATATTGCCATCTCCCAGATGGCCGAACGGGTTGACGCGCACTCCCGGCAGGATCTCCTGGCAAAGTGCATGCGCCTGCTGGATATAGCGTGCGATTTCTCCCGTCGGCACGCAGATGTCCAATTTCAACTGCAGACCTTCCTGGCGCTGGCCCTCGGGCATGTTTTCCCGGATCCGCCAGAACATGGCCCGCTGCGCGCCGGACGTGGCGATCGCGCCGTCGAGAACCATGCCCCGCTCCATGGCCTTTTCCAGAATGTCCGCCATGATTTCCGCCAGCGGAACCCGCTCCGTCGAAGCGGCGAGTTCGACCAGCACATAGGCCGGGCCGCGCGTCTGCAGCGGGAAGGCTATTGAACGGACGTGCTTCAGGGCCAGCGACAGACCGAGTTCGCTGAAGAACTCCATCGCATGCAGGAATTCGCTGGCCTCGGCCCGGAGCAATGCCGCGAAATCGAGGGCGGCGTCCATTGACGGCACGACCAGGAGCCCGGTTTCGATGCGCTTCGGCTTGTCATAGACCTTCAGTACCGCGCGCGTGACCACTCCCAGCGTCCCCTCGGCGCCGCAGTAGAGCTTGCGCAGCTGGTAGCCGCAATTGTCCTTCATCACCCGTCGCAGCCCGTCCCAGATCTCTCCATCCGGCGTCACGACTTCCAGGCCCAGCACCAGATTCTGCATGGTGCCGAAGCGAAAGGCGTGCGTGCCGCCTGCATTTGTTCCGATCAGGCCGCCGATCTGCGCCGAGCCTTCCGCCCCGAGATGCAGGGGGAACATCAGTCCGGCAGGATCGAGTGCCGCATGCAGCGCCGCAAGCACCACACCGGCCTCGACCATAACGGATCCGCTCCCCGAATCCGGCTGTCCGATGC
>CAYLSN010000309.1:0-2917 GCA_964386015.1 uncultured Rhizobiaceae bacterium
TCGACGCCTTCGTATTTGCTCATGGAAACAGCCCCGAGAAGGAAGGGTGGGGCAGTCTATGCCCCACGCAGAAAGGCGCCCCGAGGGGCGCCCCTAGAACCAGGTGGCTCGATTTCTAGCTCGGTCTCACATGCACATCGGCGCACCGCGCCCCTCGAACTCCTGGTCCACCCGTTCCCAGGCGGATGCCGGCTCCTTGGCCTGCCGCCAGCCGGCTTCGGCCTGGCTGAGGGCGGTTTCCTCCTCGGCCGTCAGCTGCAGCGGGGCAGCGCGGTCGGAGCGGCGCAGCATGGCCAGTGCGTTGCGAAACGCACGCCGGTCGCTCGGCGTGCTGCTGCTGAACACCGGGCTGCGGCCAGGCTTGGTGAAGCGCAGGTGGCCACCGTGGGTCAGGCTGATCTGCCAGCCGTGGTCGGCGGCGTAGATCAGCAGTTCCCAGACCCCCTTCCCGCAGCGGCGGGAAAGGGTGGCCATCTTCACGGGCTTGTGCTGGCCGGTCATTGCAGGCACCTCCGTACCAGCTGCCAGTCGGCGTCGCTGAGGACGCCCAGCTCCCTGGCCATTTCGGCCAGGGCCTGCACGCGGGCGCGCTGCTCCGGAGTGCGCTGGATGCGGTGCTGGCACAGTGCGGCGCCCAGCAGGGCGGTGGCGCGTGCGGTCACGGGAGTTGCAGGCTGCTGATTAACCACGGCGAGCCTCCCTGTTCAGGCGGCGCACCGCTTCCTGTTCGGCCATGATCGCCGCCCAGGCGGCGTCCTTGCGCTGCTGCCGCAGCTTGCTGCAGCGGGCATGCCGGCCGGTGGAGCGTGCGTTGCCGCAGATGTCGCAACGCCAGGGAAGATCCAGTCGCGTGCGTGCCATCGGGGGACGGGTACGCATGTTCATACCTCCTCCCCCGGGTGCAGAAACAGCGAGCACTCCTTGCCCAGCAGTTCAGGCTGCTCCTGGAGCAGTGCCGGGTCCATGCCCAGCTTGCGAGCGCAGGCGCTGGCGGCCTTGTGGGCGCTCTCGGCGCAGCTGGCCGTGACGCCCAGGCCCTTGGCCCGTGCCACGTAGGTGCCGGTGGTGAAGCGGGTGATGATTTCCACGGGGCCGGCTGTGTTAGCCTTGGCGCCGCTTACCTTGGGTTGATTCATGGTGTTTCTCCTTGGGTAGGTTCGGCGTCGGGGAGTTGCCGCTCCCCGCGCCCCTTCTCTCGAACGCCTGCCGATTACGCGACCACGTAGCCGGCGGGCGTTTTTCGTATGGCCCCGCGCTCAAGCGCGAGACCGAATACTTCCACCGCCCGGCTGTTACCGATGCGCATCGCCTTGGCGAAGTCGCGGGTGCCGTAGCGGGTGCCCGGGTCCAGCTGGCTGACGATGGCCAGCAGCTCGTCCAGCAGGGTGTTCTCGCCGCGCAGTCCAGCCTCATCCGTTCTCTGCTCCTGCACCCGCTCGGGCTGCTCCCGGCGTTCGGGAACAGGCCGGGCACTGCGCAGCGCCGAGAAAATCAGCGCGGGACCGATCTCCAGCGCCGCCGCGAACCCGAGGCACAGCAGGGTCGCCAGCTGCGCCGGCAGGCTGGCCGCCTTGGCGGGCTGCGAGCGCAGCGCGGTGAGCTCGCGGGAGCTGGCCTCCAGGCGCGCCCGGGTCTCCTCCCGCTGCACATCCAGCCGGCGCAGGGCGGCGCTCTCCAGCTGCAGCGCCTTGCTGACGATGCCGCGCTCCCGCAGGGCGGCTGCCTGCTCCTGGACGGAACGCGCCTCGGCATCCAGAGCCACCAGCCGGGCCTGATCGGCCCGGCGGGCGGCCTCGATGTCGGCGATGCGCTGCTCCTGGATGGCCTGATGCTGGGCGCGACCGGCGAGCAGCGAGGACATCAGCCGGTCATAGGTAGCCCAGCCGGACACTCCGCCCAGAATCAGGGCGCAGACGATCATCAGTGCTGCGCTGCCCTGCCGGCCCAGGGCGATCAGCCCCAGGGCCAGCGGCCAGGCCGCGTACTTGATCAGGTCGAGGATCACCGCCGCGCCGGCGAACAGCCCGGCCAGCACCCGGTCCTGGATCAGCGCGAACATGGCCAGGCAGACCGACACCGCCGTGACGCCGCACAGGGCGGCAGCCATCAGGCGCAGCAGGCGAGCCATGGGATCGCTGATGGGGAAGCTATGCATGCTCGTGTCCCCTCAACGCGCAAACAGCATCAGCAGGTCGGGCACGTAGTTGGCCGCGGCCACCAGCGCGCCCAGCCCGAGGCTCTGCGCGACCCATCCGGTGAAGCGATGCAGCAGTCTGTTCATGGTGTTTCTCCTTGGGATGATCCGCCCCGGAGTTGCCGCTCCAGGGCACGACGGTCAGTGGTGACGCTTGCGCAGCTGTTCCCACACGGCCCAGCCGCCCTTGACGTATTCGTGCACCTCGCGCTCGCAGAGGCGGTCTAGCTGCAGCACGGCCAGGCAGTCGGCGTAGAGGTCGGCGTCCAGGCCGCGCAGTTTGGTGAGGTCGAAGGGGTAGGCACGGCCGTTCCACAGGCCGAGCAGGAAGCGGGCGACAACCTGGCTCTGGCCGGTGTCGTTCAGGCTGATCGGCACCAGGCGCTGCAGCGCCTGCAGCCCCTCCTGGCGGCGCTTGGGTCGGGTGGCGTTTTCGGCGGATACCTTGGCCAGGGCTTCCTGGATCTTCTGGTTCAACATGGTGCTTCTCCTTGAGTAGGTGGGCCGGGCGTTGCCGCGCCCGGGTCTCACTTCTTGAACACCCAGCACTTCACCGTGGTGCAGCGCGGGTTCATGGGGTTCTGGGCGTTCCAGTGGGCGCGCACGGCGCTGTCCACGGACTTGTTGGCCTCGATCAGCTTGTGGCGGCGGCTCTCGCGCAGCAGGTTGCGCAGGGTGTTCACGTCGGCCAGCTTCTGGCGGTGCTCGGCGGCGCGCTCGCAG
>CAYLSN010000310.1:0-2268 GCA_964386015.1 uncultured Rhizobiaceae bacterium
GTCGCTTCCCGTGCGCTTTGCCATCGACCGCGCCGGCTTTGTCGGCGCCGACGGCGCCACCCATTGCGGCGCCTTCGACATCACCTATCTGGCGACGCTGCCGGGCATGGTGGTGATGGCCGCCGCCGACGAGGCGGAGCTGCGCCACATGGTGCGCACCGCCGTCGCTCATGATGCCGGCCCCATTGCCTTCCGCTATCCGCGCGGCAACGGCACCGGGGTGGAGATGCCGCAGCGCGGCGAGATCCTGCCGATCGGCAGGGGCAGGGTGCTGCGCGAGGGCACGCGGGTCGCGCTCCTGTCGCTCGGGGCGCGCCTCTCCGAATGCCTGGAGGCGGCCGACGAGCTGGCCGCGGCCGGCCTGTCGGCGACGGTCGCGGATGCCCGGTTCGCCAAGCCGCTGGATCGCGACCTCATCCGCCGACTGGCGCGCGAGCACGAATTGCTGGTGACGATCGAGGAGGGCGCCATTGGCGGCTTCGCCAGCCATGTGCTGCATCTGCTGGCCGCGGAGGATCTGCTCGGCGGCGGGCTCAAGGTGCGGACCCTGATGCTGCCGGACCGCTTTGTCGAGCATGCCAAGCCGGAGAAGATGTACAAGGATGCCGGTCTCGACCATACCGGCATCGTCCGGACGGTGATCGAGGCAGTCGGGCAGGGCAGGCGCACTTCGGGCCTGGCGGGATAGGGGATTGCGGGACGGGCCGCATCGTTGATCGCCATGTGTCATGCCACGCCTCGACAAGCTTCTCGTTGACCGCGGCTTCTTCGCGACGCGCTCGCGCGCCCGCGACGCCATCCTGCGCGGCACGGTCAGCGTGGACGGGCGGATGGCGGCGAGGCCCGGGCAGGAGGTCGGCGAAGGCAGCACGATAGGCGTCGACGATCCCGCCGCGCGCTACGTCTCGCGGGCGGCGCTGAAGCTGATCGCGGCGCTCGACCGCGTTTCGCTCGATCCGGAAGGCCGCATTGCCCGCGACATCGGCGCCTCGACGGGCGGGTTCACCCAGGTTCTGCTCGAGCGGGGTGCCCGCAGGGTATACGCGCTCGATGTCGGTCACGGCCAGCTCGACCCGATTCTCGCCGGGGATCCGCGCGTCTGCCAGCTCGAGGGAGTGAATGCACGTGATCTGACGCCGGAGCATCTGGGCGGGACACGCCCGGATCTGCTGGTCTGCGATGTCAGCTTCATCTCGCTGCGCCTTGCCCTGCCGCCGGCGCTCGAGATCGCCGCGCCGGGAAGCTGCGGCGTCTTTCTCGTCAAGCCGCAATTCGAGGCCGGGCGCGAGGCGGTCGGCGGCAAGGGCCTGCTGCGCGATCCGCGGGCCGGCGAGAGGATCCTGCAGGATCTGGCCGCCTGGCTTGCGCAGGATCGCGGCTGGTCGGTGATCGGCACCATGCCCTCGCCGATCGCGGGCGGCGACGGCAATCGCGAATATCTGATCGCGGCGGAGAAGCCGCGATGAGCCGGATCGTGAAGATCGAGCGCCTCGATGGCGCAGGCGAAGGCGTCGCCGCCGACGGCGCGCTGCGCATCCCCTTCGCGCTGCCGGGCGAGACCGTGCGCATCGAAGAGGACGGCGGAACGGCGCGGCTGCGGGAAGTGCTGGAAGCATCGCCGCACCGCGTCGCGCCGGCCTGCACCCATTTCGGCCAGTGCGGCGGCTGTGCCCTGCAGCATCTGGAGCCCGGGGCCTATCGGGACTGGAAGGCCGGCAGGGTGGCAGGTGCCCTGAGCCGGCTCGGGGTCGAGGTCGGGCCGATGGTTGCGGGAAGCCCCGGCACGCGCAGGCGCGCGACCTTCACGGCGCGGCGTGCCGGCGGCAGGCTGCTTTTCGGCTTTGCCGAAGCGGCCTCGCACCGGATCGTGCCGCTGGCGGAGTGCCCGGTCCTGGTGCCGGCGATCGTGCGCAAGCTGCCGCAATTGCGCGAGCTGGCCGCGGCGGCCGTGGCGGGCGAGCGCCCCCTGCGCATGACCGTCACCGCCACCGATTCCGGTCTCGATATCCGTCTGTCCGGCGCCGTGCCCGCGAGCCGGCGGCAGGCGCTGATCCGGCTGGCGCTCGCGCACGGATTTGCGCGGCTGACGCTGGAAGGCGAACTGCTGGTCGAGACGGCGCGGCCCATGATCCGGGCAGGCAAGGCCATGCTCAGCCCGCCGTCGGGCGGGTTCCTGCAGGCCGCCGCGCCGGCCGAGGCCGTCATGGCTTCGCTGGCGGCGACGCATCTCTCGTCCTGCCGCAGGATCGTCGATCTCTTTGCCGGCAG
>CAYLSN010000310.1:2278-2898 GCA_964386015.1 uncultured Rhizobiaceae bacterium
CGCCTTT
The DNA here is from genome assembly GCA_964386015.1 of uncultured Rhizobiaceae bacterium. Lineage (GTDB taxonomy): Bacteria > Pseudomonadota > Alphaproteobacteria > Rhizobiales > Rhizobiaceae > CAYLGY01. The sequence goes on from CAYLSN010000310.1 coordinate 2,286, forward strand.
GCCCTGCGCCTGGCCGAATTCGCCACGGTTCACGCGGTCGACAGCGAGGCCGCCGCGCTGCAATCGCTCGATCGCGCATTCCGGGAAACCGGCGGACTGAAGCCGGTGACGGTGGCGGTGCGCGATCTCTTCCGGCGGCCGCTGTCGGCGCAGGAACTGGGCAGGTTCGACGGCGCCGTGATCGATCCGCCCCGCGCCGGCGCGCTGGCGCAATGCCGCGAACTGGCTCAGTCCGGCATTGCCAGGATCGCCGCCATTTCCTGCAATCCGGCAACGCTGGCCCGCGATCTCGCCGTGCTGGCCGAAGGCGGTTACCGCGTGGTTTCGGTCACGCCGGTCGACCAGTTTCTCTGGACGGCGCATGTGGAGGTGGTGGCGCTGCTCGAAAAGAGATGATCGGCCCGGGCCGGCCGCTCACCTGACTTCCGTGCCGCCGACCGTCATCCGGTCCATGCGCAGATGCGGCTGTCCGACGCCGACCGGCACGCTCTGACCCGCCTTGCCGCACATGCCGATTCCCGTATCGAGGGCGAGGTCGTTGCCGATCATGCTGACCCGGTGCATTGCATCCGGGCCGTTGCCGATCAGCATGGCGCCCTTGAGCGGGTAGGTG
>CAYLSN010000311.1:0-2893 GCA_964386015.1 uncultured Rhizobiaceae bacterium
GTCCTGCCGGTGCCCTCGTCGAACAGGCACAAGTCGGTGAAGGTGCCGCCCGAATCCACGCCAATACGCCAGCTCATGACACGTCCTTCTATGGGAATTGTGGGAGCAGCGGCGCAGGCGCGCCGCGATGCCTCGCAAGGGGGTCGATCACGCGTGCGCCTGCCCGTCCAGCCAGTGCGCGCCTTCGCCGTTCCAGGCTTCGCCATGGCCGAAGCCGCCGGGCCAGCCGCATGCGCGCGCGGCGAACTCCGCGCCGGCGGCCAGGCTCCGCGGCAGTTCGGCGCCGTCCAGCCGCGCCAGCAGGAAGGCCGAGATGAAGGCGTCGCCCGCGCCGAGCGTGTCCACGACCTCGCACGGCACCGCCGGCTGGACGTGGACGCCCGAGGCGTCGGCGGCCATCGCGCCCAGGGCGCCGCGGGTGACGACGGCCTGCGCCGCGCCCAGCTGCAGGCAGCGTTGCAGCAGCCGCCGGCACCGTGCGTCGTCCAGGTCCGGCGCGGAGAGGAAGGCGACGTCCACCAGCGGCAGGGTGGCCTCGAGCCTGGGCTCGTCCCAGCGGTTGGAATAGTCGTAGGAGAGCAGGCCGGGCGCGGCGCCCAGGCGCGCGAGCACGTGGTCCAGGCCGCTGTAGATGCTGGTGTGCGCCAGGTCGAAGCCGGCTGCGTAGTCGAAGTCGTCGTCGTCCAGCGCGTACTGCGCGCGCACCCCGGCGTAGGAGCCGAGGAAGCGGCGGTCGCCGTCCTCGTGCGCGATGAAGGCACGCGCGTTCGGGCCGTGGCGCACGCGCACGCGCGAGACGTCCACCTTCTCCACCCGCAGCGCGTGCTGCACGAGGTCGCCGGCGACGTCGCTGCCGACGCAGCCGAGGTAGGCGCTGTCCGCGCCGAGCCGCCGCGTCAGCGCCGCGACGTTCACGGCGTTGCCGCCGGGATACTGCAGGCGGGAGGACACGTAGGTATCGACGGTGTTGTCGCCGATGGCGAGGATGCGGCTCATGCGGGGCGGTTCCAGCGGATCAGTATTCGGTCTTCCACATGTAGCGCCGGGTGCTGAGCGGCTGGCCATGCAGGTCGGACAGGTGCTCGGACAGGCGCTTGAGCGAGGCCTGCAGCACATATGGGGCCACGATCGGGCGGATGGAAGGCGCGATGCCCTTCATCTCGTAGTCGAGCGAGTCGTAGATCATCAGCCGCTTGGTGTACTTCTCGCAGAAGCGCTTGACCCGCTCCATCAGCGGCCGGCTCGGGTCCTCGCCGAGGATCAGGATCAGCGGCGTGTTCTCGTCGACGATCTCGAACGGCCCATGGAAGAACTCGGCGGCCTCGATCGGGTAGCTGTGCAGCCACAGCATCTCCATCAGGATGCACACGCCGAACACGTACGCGGGCGTGAACCCGGGACCCGAGGCGACGTGGTAGAGGTTGCGGTCGTGCTGGTAGGCCTGCGCGTCGGCGAGCGCGCGCGCGTCGTTGCCGGCGGCGGCGTCGGCGATCACCTCCGGCAGCGCCGAGAGCGAGGTGAGCAGTTCGTCCGCGTGCGGCCAGCCGTCGCGTCCCTGCAGGACGCCGCCGACCACCGACTGCATCAGCATGAACAGGGCCACGAACGATTCGCCGGTGTCGCCGGCCAGGAAGCCGTCCTGCGCCAGGCTCGCCAGCGGGCTCTCCCCGCTGAGGGTGAAGCTGATCGTCCTGCATGGCTTGCCCTGGAGGTACCTGGCGGCCTCGACGGTCTCGGGCGTGGTGCCGGACTTGGACGCGAGCAGGACCAGGGTGCGCTCGTCCAAGCGCGGGGGATCCTGGACGATCAGCTCCGAGGGAAAATAGCGGCGCACCTCCAGCGAGGGGCTGAAGTGCTCGATCCAGTACTGCATGCCCTGCATCGCGCGGTGCGCCGAGCCGTGGGCCACGAAGTAGATGCGATCCACGTCCGCGGCCAGCGTCCGCCCGAGCGCCATCGCCTGGGGCAGGGTGGCGACGGTCCGGGCCAGCCCATCGACGATCGCTTTGCGGTTGACTTCCGATGCCATCAATAACCTCTTCGTAAATTGGTCTATACCAATGTTCGAAGTGGAGGCTACCAAGTTGGGCCGACATGCACAACTGGTTGCGGGCACGGGCCGGCGCTGGCCTTTGCCGCTGGAAACTGACATGGTTCCCCTCCCATGAGTCCCGCCAGCCCATGACTCCAGTGCCCGATACCGACATCCCCGACCGTGCCGCCGTCGAGCTCGACGGCTCGCTGCCCGCCTACCGGGCCATCCAGCAGTTCATCCAGGACATGATCGAGGGGCCGGACTACGGACCGGGCGACCGGATCCCCTCCGAGCGCGCGCTGGCCGAGCAGCTGGGCAAGAACCGGATGACGGTGCGCAAGGCCATCGACGGGCTGGTCGCGAAGGGACTGCTGGAGCGCAACGGCACCAGCGGCACGCGGATCCCGCTGCCCAGGGTCACCCGCCCGATCGATGCCAAGACCTCGCTCGGCATCACCCGCATCATCCAGAGCGGCGGCAGTACCGCGGGCAACAAGCTCCTGCACTTCGAGCAGGGGCGGGCCAGCGCCCAGGTGGCCGAGCACCTGCAGATCCCGGAAGGCAGCGAAATCGTGATGTTCAGGCGGCTGTGGACGGTCAACCAGACCCCGTGCTGCCTGGAGACGAGCTACATCCCCGCCGACCTGGTGCCCGGCCTGGCCGCCGAGGACCTGATGGCCGGGCAGTCGCTGTACGCGCTGCTGCGCGAGCGCTACGGCATCGGCGCGGTGATCGGCGAACGCCAGATCTCGGTGGCCACCGGCAGCGAGACCGAGGCGCGCCACCTCAACCTGCCGCCGAGCGCGGCCTGCCTGCTGCTGCGCCTGGTGGTCTACAACGACATGGGCCGGCCGATCG
>CAYLSN010000312.1:0-2881 GCA_964386015.1 uncultured Rhizobiaceae bacterium
CTCTAGTCCCATATCTTCATAGTATAACAGCTGTACTTCTAGTCCTATAGTTGGATGAGCAGCTATATACATCTAGTCCTGTACTCTAGTCACATATATAGAGTAGCAGTCTGCTGTACTAGAAGATGTAGTATAGATGGTCTAATCATAATACTTATATTGGGAGCCGAGGCCCCCTCAAGTATTATGATTATAGTATATACAAGTAGCTTATGCAGTGTAAGAATGTAGTGTGGTCTTGATGTGATCTACCATAGCACTAGGCAGCTTATCTCTAACAATCTCATTGTATATGGTGTATTCGATGGGTATTATTACACCTGTCGTACGGTTATAGTAGCTGTAGCTAGATCCATTACTATTCTCATATAGGACCTTATATAGGTCTACTCTCTTATTAGTATGTACATTGAAGTAGCTATATATGGCTCTTATTGTAGTATCACATTCGTGTATCTCTCTACAGTACTGTATGTATAGGTGTTCAGCTGTATATTTAGTACTAGGATTGTTTACTATATAACGGTAGTAACGTAGTAGGGACTGTCTTAGATCCTGTATAGCATGACAGATGTACCTCTTGGCAAACATATTCATGGCTATCTCTGTCATCTGCTTCTTATAGAGGGTTGATGCAGACTTCTTATTGGGGTTAAGTAGGTACTGAATTCGAGGGCACTCTCCGATGTATGGGTCTATTACAGTGTCCATCTGTAATGCATGATCCAGACGTAATAGAGTATGAGATACGTCAGACAGGTGGTTCAGTATATTGGATAATACTGCCTTCTCTAGAGCTTGGGTATCATCATCGTAGATGTCATAGAGATGATCCTTAACGACATTACCCTGTAGAGCATTGTCTAGAGAGGAGTAATAGAATATTCTCGGGATACCATCGAAGGGGTCCTTGATTGAGATGTTGTCGTACATATGGACTAAGAAGTCATTATGCTCGGGGTTGTGTCTTCTTCCTTCAGTTATATCGCCAGTCTCCCAGTTAAAGGTGGTCTTACATTCGGTACACCACATATCGTCACAGCCGTGGCTCTTCATAACGTAGACGAAGCAGTTGGGACACTTCCTGCTGTTACTAGTAAGCATCCTGAAGCTTAGGACGTCATTCCTAGTACATCGATGGATCTGTCTGGTACGGTCATACACTATACCACAGCTCTTACAGAGTCTGTTAGTACAGTGTACACAATCATAGGTAGTATAGCCAGCTGCTCCAATTCTACTATGTAACACCTCCTCAATATCATAGTTGCAGGACTTGCACCTATCTACGACCTTAGTATTCTTGGCAGCAATTAAGAGGTCTCTCCAGACATCTTGATGGTATTGATCGATGCCAACTAGATACCCGTCCATTATATCCTCATCACGTGATAACAATAGGGCAATCACATGTTCATCTGTGACTGATGATCCGGTTATAGAGGACAGTTCTCTAGCTAGAGAGAGTCTCTTAGCTGTACGAGGAAGATACTTGTCATAGATAGTCACAAGGCTCTGTATCTTGTGACGAAGTAGTGTACTCTTTATAATGGAGGCCTTATTCCCATAGATCAGACTAATATCACCCATAGTGAAGGTATAGCCGCATGTAGAACATGAACAGGTGTTACTCAGGTCAGCATAGTATTCAATGCATCCTCTACAGCACTTAGCCTGACATCCCTTATCCTCAGGACAGAGATACAGAGTCTGTGAGTCAGCAAGACATACTGTGCATTCACCTTCGTTAACAACATTAACACGCTGATACCTCCGGAATGGATTCTTCAGTACTCTTCGAGATGATACGATGGATATAATGTCATCTTTAGACATACTGAAGCGTAGTCCGAGGGTATTAAGATCCCTAGGAAGAGGCCCAACGATTCCAATGTTAGCAGTAGAAATAGTACGAGTATTCATATTTAGTAGTAGGTACTGTATCACCATATATTACTATATAATAGCTGTCTATACTAGCTATTATACGGTCCCCTGACTGTATCATCGCAGTCTGAGCACACTCACTACTGTATTCCCATCTATATGATATACCTCTAGTATACAGTCTCTGATATATATCACAGTCCTATCCATACATGCTGCATCATAATCTCGTTCGTACAGTATCAGCTCCATATATACACACTGTACCATACTGTATGGGCTACAGTCTCTATATGTATCTCATCCGGTACAGTACCTGTCTCTTCAATATCTACAGACTGTACTCCATCTGTATAGTATCTATCTACTCCTCTAGGAGGTTATAGCTGCACATATTACGCAGCTGCTCTATCGTCTTCTGTATACTATAGTCTATATATACTGTAGGATTGGACTGCTCTATCGCCTCTATCTCTGCACATACAGCCATGCATTCATCATATCTGCCCAGTCTATAGCAGACATTCATATGTATAGACATTATGTAGATCACTCTACTGTCCGTTATCAGATTCATACTGTCCCTAGATAGTATGTATGCATCTTCGAGCCTGTCATGCTGTAGATAGTATAGCAGTAATGAGCACCAAGACTCTATCTTTACGTGGCCGTAGAGATAGGCAGCTGCTCTCAAGTAGAACTCGAAGGAGAGGTAGTCCTTAGTCAGTATACTGCATATAGCAAGTCCATGATATGACTCTAAGATATCACTACTGTAGTCCAGTATCATATCAGACTGTACTACTAAGAGATCAGTCCGTACTCTACACTCGTACTACTAAGAGATCAGTCTGCATTCTAGTCTATATATCAGCCTCATTCTAGTACTGATATATACTGTAGAGATGTATAGACAGACTGCATACTAGACACATATCAGTCTGAGTTCTAGTACCAGTACTATACTCTCTACGCAGCTGTCATACATAGCAGC
>CAYLSN010000313.1:0-2614 GCA_964386015.1 uncultured Rhizobiaceae bacterium
CGACTGCGAGATATAGGCATGAACCGTGTTGGACATGACGACGCACGGCATGCAGGGCTTGACCGGCTCGGAGACCAGGGCCTGAAGCGGATAGCTCTCCAGCGGTGCGCGCACGCCCGCCATCTGCAGGAGGACGGACGCGTGCCCTGCCGCGACAATGCCGATCTTGTCGGCGGCGATGGGCCCCTTCGTGGTCTCGACGCCGCTGACCCGGCCGCTGGCATCGCGGCGGATACCGACGACCTCGCAGTTCTGGATGATGTGCACGCCCCTGTCCGAGGCGGCGCGGGCATAACCCCAGGCGACGGCGTCATGTCGAGCCGTGCCGCCGCGCCTTTGCAATGCTGCCCCCAGCACAGGATAGCGCATTGCCCGCGAAATGTTCAGCGGCGGGCAATAGGACCTGGCCTGTTGCGGCGTCAGCCATTCATTGTCGACGCCGTTCAGCCGGTTGGCGTGAATATGACGCTGAAAGCTCTGTACGTCGTGGATGTTGTGCGCCAGCATCATGACGCCGCGCGGGCTGTACATCACATTGTAGTTGAGCTCCTGCGACAGGCCCTCCCAGAGCTTGACGGCGTGATCGTAGATGCCCGCGCTCTCGTCATAGAGGTAGTTCGAACGGATGATGGTGGTGTTACGCCCGGTATTGCCGCCGCCGAGCCAGCCCTTCTCCAGCACCGCGACATTGGTGATGCCGTGCTCCTTCGCCAGATAGTAGGCGGTTGCGAGGCCATGGCCGCCCGCGCCGATGATGATCACGTCATACTTCGCCCTCGGCTCGGGCGAATGCCACTGACGCTCCCATCCCGCGTGCGATCGCAATGCCTCGCGCGCGATGGCGAATACTGAATATCTGCGCATCCTGTACTCCTGAGGCGCGATGGATTCAGGCGGAAAGGTAACATCGGCGCGCCATGAAGCAAGGGCATGTCGGGGCCAATCGATGCGGTCGCCCCATGTTCGGGACCTGTTCCGGGCGCGCCAGGACCCGTCGCGGGGACCTCGCGGCGATCTTCCATGCCGCGAATGCTTGTTTTGGTGGACAAGCGCGTTCGATCATGCTATTTCCCGCGCGGATTTGCGACGGGGTGCCGTCGCGATGCTGCCTGGCAGCACCAGGCCATGGTCATTCATCTATCAACCGTCAGGGACCCTACGTGCAGGTACTCGTTCGAGACAACAATGTCGATCAGGCGCTTCGGGCGCTGAAGAAAAAGATGCAGCGGGAAGGCATTTTCCGCGAAATGAAGATGCGCAACCACTACGAGAAGCCGTCCGAGAAGCGGAACCGGCAGAAGGCGGAAGCCGTCCGCCGCGCGCGGAAGCTGGCTCGCAAGCGGGCGCAGCGCGAAGGTCTGCCTGTCGGCAGGATGGGACGCTGACCGGCGGCTTGCCGCTTTTTCGTCTCTTTCGGCGGGTAGGGAATCATCTGGAGCGTTTTCGCGCTCTCTGGGACCGTCCGTCAATCCGGATAAGCGAGGCAGGGTGGGCATCGGTGTGAGAAGCGCGCAAGTCGGATCGCGTACAGGCGCCATCGCGTTTGTGACGTTCCTGCTCGGGTCATTTCTCACAGGGTGTACCACCACCGCAATGCCTCCGGCGGCCGAAGTTGCGCCGCTCGACTCGGCGCAGGGTTCGCAGGAGAACATTGCGTCGCTGACGGCCGTGATCGAGCGCAGCCCGGGCGATGCCCAGGCCTACAATGTCCGGGGCACCGCCTATGGCCGTGCCGGCCGCAACCGCGAGGCGCTGGAGGATTTCAACCGGGCGATCCAGCTGAATCCGGGCTTCTACCAGGCTTATGCCAACCGGGCGCTGATCTGGCGTGCGCTGAATGACAACGCGCGCGCCATGGCGGACTACAATACGGCCATCCAGCTCAACCCGTCCTATGACACCGCCTATATCGGCCGGGGCAACCTGTTCCGGCGCGCCGGCCGCATCGACGAGGCGTTCCAGGATTTTGATCGGGCGATCCAGCTCGACACGACCGATGCGCGGGCCTACCACTATCGCGGCCTGATCTACCAGCTGCGGGGCCAGCACGCCGCGGCGATCGAGGATTTCTCGAAGTCGATTTCGCTCTCGCCGAGCTCCCCTGAGCCCTATAATGGCCGGGGCATTTCCTATCTGGCCATGGGCGACGACGAGAATGCCTTCGACGATTTCAACACGGCAATCAAGCTGAACCGCAACATTGCCGAAAGCTGGGCCAATCAGGCGCTGGTCTACGAGCAGCGCGGCGAGGTGGAGAATGCCCGCCGCTCCTACCGGGAAGCTTTGCGACTGGATCCCGGTTACAAGCCGGCACGCGACGGTCTGTCGCGGGTAGGCGGAGGCGTTTGATCCAGGAACGCGCGTCTTGCCGGGTTCTGCCGATGGTCTCGCGTGGTCATCCCTGTCTTGTTGCCGATTTCGGCCCGGCGGTGGCGATCCTCCCAGATTGGGGTGAAGCGGGCTGAACAACTGCGCGGCTGCCTTCGATGAGACAGCTGCGACGCGCCCGGAGGATACAGGCAATATCGGCCGGCTAACCGGCGCGCACCAGGCAGCCAGCTGCCGCGGACCCGCGGTTCGGCACCGTCATGCGGCTTTTCGCCAGGATGTTCCC
>CAYLSN010000313.1:2624-2880 GCA_964386015.1 uncultured Rhizobiaceae bacterium
TTCGGCATGAATGGCTCTAGTGTGCCATCGCCTTGACGATTTCTTCGGTCATCTTCTTGGCGTCGCCAAGCAGCATCATCGTCCCTTCCTTGTAGAACAAGGTATTGTCGATGCCGGCATAGCCGGATCCAAGAGACCGTTTGACAAAGAGACAGGTGCGCGCCTTGTCCACGTCCAGGATCGGCATGCCGTAGATGGGCGAACTCTTGTCGTCCCGCGCGGCCGGATTGGTCACGTCGTTCGCGCCGATGACATA
>CAYLSN010000314.1:0-806 GCA_964386015.1 uncultured Rhizobiaceae bacterium
ATGGAAAAGCCGACATAGCCGACATAGAGCAGCGGCGGATGGATGGCGAGGCCGATATCCTGCAGCAGCGGGTTGAGATCGTTTCCCTCGACCGGCGGCGGGAAGATGCGGACAAAGGGATTGGACGTGGCGATGATGAAGAGCAGGAAGGCGGCGCCGATCCAGCCTTGCACCGACAGCACATTTGCCCGGAGCCGCGCCGGAAGGCTCCGTCCGAAGGCGGCGACCAGCGCGCCGAACAGGCCGAGCGTGGTGACCCAGAGCAGCATCGAGCCTTCGTGATTTCCCCAGGTGCCGGTGATCCGGTAGACGAGCGGCTTCTGCGAGTGCGAGTTCTGCCAGACATTGGCCACGGAGAAATCGGACTGCACATAGGCGAGCATCAGCGACAGCATCGCCAGAAGCATCAGGGCGAAGCCGGTGATCGCGACCGGTCCGCCGACGCGCATGAGCCGGTCATTGCCGGTACGCGCTCCCCAGAGCGGCAGCACCGACTGGACCAGTGCCAGGGCAAAGGCAAGGATCAGGGCGTAATGTCCGGTTTCGACCATGCTTGTATCGGAGCACGCTACTGCGCGTGCTGCCAGACCCCTTTCTCCTTGAGGCTGTCGGCAATCTCGCGCGGCATGTAGTTCTCGTCGTGCTTGGCGAGGACCGTGTCGGCCGCGAGCACCCCGTCCGGCCCGAGCACGCCTTCCGTCACGACCCCCTGGCCTTCGCGGAACAGGTCGGGAAGAATGCCGCGATAGACCACCGGCACGCTGGCGCTGCCATCCGAGACGGCGAAGCGCGTTTCGGTGCCATCG
>CAYLSN010000314.1:816-2862 GCA_964386015.1 uncultured Rhizobiaceae bacterium
CGGACCGAGCCGTCCTCCACCAACCCGCCGAGCCGGATCCGTTCCCCCGGCGAGACCGCCGCGGCGACCAGCTCCGCCGGCATGTAGAAATAGGAGGCCTTCTGCCCGAGCGCGACCAGCACCAGTGCCATGGCGGCGCCGAGAAAGGCCATGCCACCGGCAATCACCGTCAGTCGCTTCTGCTTTCTCGTCATGCCGCTACCCGCCTGTCAGTTGCCGCTGCAGCGCTTCCAGCCGCGCCGCGGACGCCGCGTCGCCTGCCAGCGCCGCCCGTGCCCGTTCGAGCGCCGCGGCGGCATCTTCGCGCCGTCCCAGCACGATATAGGAACGGACCAGCCTTTCCCAACCGTCCGGATCCTCCGGCTCGCGTTCGAGACGTTCCGCCAGCGAACGCACCATGCCCTCGATCATTTCCTGTTGCGGATCCGGCTCCGTTTGCTGCCCGGACTGCGCGAGCTTGTCCAGCGCCCTTGCGGCAAGTTCGCGCCAGGGAGAATCCGTGTCCTTGATCTCGGTCATTTCCGTCCAGATTTTCGCCGCCTCCTCCCGTTCCCCGGCCTGGGCGTGGGCGAGGCCCAGATAGAAGCGCGCCTTCTCATGGTCCGGATCGAGCGCCAGCGCCCTCTCGAACTGCTGGCGGGATTCGGGACCGATCCGCCCCGCATCGACCGAGGCCAGCGCCTCGCCGAGGCCCGAAAGCCGGGCCGGATCCTCTCCGAGCAGCTCGATTGCCCGCTTCCAGGCGCGAACCGCGTCCTCGTCCCGGCCCAGCCGCAGATAGACCGGCGCGATGACGCTCCAGCCGATGCCGTCCTCCGGGTTCTCGGCCAGATGCCGTTCGGTGCGCGCCACCAGTTCCTCGATCGTGCTGCCGGCGGGATTTCCCTGCAGCCGCGCCGCAAGCGGCTGGTCTGGCAGGCCGGGAGACCCCGCCAGCCAGTACAGGCCGAGACTCAGCGGCGGAATCAGCGCCACTGCGATGACGATGGCCCAGCGCCCCGCCGTCGGCGGCGATTTCGGCTCCGCGCCAGATGCGGCCGCGCCCAGGATCCTGCGGCCGAGTTCGGCTCGCGCCTCCTCGGCTTCTGCGGCGCCGATGAGGCCGCGTGCCCGGTCCGCTTCGAGTTCGGCGAGTTGCTGGCGATAGACGTCGATGTCGCTCGCCTGCCCGCGCCCGCCTCCCTGCTGCCGCAGGAAGGGCAGCAGCACCGCCAGGCATGCAATGACGGTCAGGGCGCCGGCGAGCAGGTAAAAGGTCTGCACAGTCACCTCGGTCCTGCCGCGCCACGCCCGAGCGCGCCCGGCAGCTTCATGTCAGCGGCGTCCAGCTTCCGTCCGGATTGCGGCACGCCGTGCCGCGCAGGGTCCGCTCGCCGGCGGCGGACTGGATCCTCTGCACATAGGAACGGCAATCCTGCGAACCCACGCGATAGGGCTGGGCCGCCACCACGCTTCCCTTCACGGGCCCGCTCCCCCACGGAATCGGTACGCCCGCCTCGCCATATTCCAGCGCCCGGTATTCCGCCTGCAATGCCTGTTCGGCGTCGGCGCGGCTCAGATTCTCGATGCCGGCGCGTCCGATCAGGCCGCCTTCCAGGCCACGGACAATGGCGGACGGCCGCGCCGCAACCGTATCGGAAAGCTCGGCCCTGCGTGCCGGAATGCAGGCTTGCAGGACAGCAATGCACAGAACGAGGATCACACCGTGCCGCATGCACGCTCCATTGCTCGATCGGGACGAACGGTCGCTAGCCGGACTGTATGTCCAAATTTCGACCCGTCACTCCATACTTCCTTTGTCCGGGAAAGGAAACTCTCCGGGCAGTTCGACGGTTGCGCTCAGTCCGCCGAGATCCGAGCGGGCGAGCGCAAGGCGGCCGCCATACTCGCCGGCGAGGTCGGAGACGATGGCAAGTCCGAGCCCGGTGCCGGGCTTGCTCTCGTCGAGCCGCCTGCCCCGCCGCACCGCCTCGTCGGCGCGGTCCTGCGGAATGCCCGGGCCGTCATCGTGGAGTTCCTCCAGCGAGCCAACAAGGTGTTCGGGGA
>CAYLSN010000315.1:0-2858 GCA_964386015.1 uncultured Rhizobiaceae bacterium
GCGAGCCCTGGTTGCTGTGCCAGTAGCCGATGAGCAGGAACGAGAAGATGCTGGTCAGTTCCCAGAAGACCGCGATCAGGATGAGGTTGCCGCTGAGGACGATGCCGAGCATCGCGCCCATGAAGGCGAGGAGCAGCGCATAGAATCGCGACACCGGCTCCTTTGGCGGCATGTAGTAGCGCGCATAGATGACGACGAGCAGGCCGATGCCGGTGATCAGCAGGCAGAACAGCCATGCGAAGCCGTCCAGCCGCAGCGACAGCGACAGCCCGAGCGCGGGCACCCAGTCGATCGTGTGGCGCATGACCTTGCCGTCCGTGACCGCCGGAAAGGCGCTGATCGTCAGAAGCAGTCCGGCGACGGCGGCAAGTCCCGCAAGCCAGGCCTCGGCATTGCGCGCATTCGGCGACAGCAGCGCGGCGATCAGCGCCGCCGCGAAGGGCAGTGCCAGGAGCACGGGCAGGAGGCCGCTATGCCACATGCGGCTCTCCCCGTTTCGGACCCCGGCGGGAAGGCGGCAGGATGCGTCCGGACGGGAACGGAAGCCGTGCCAGATCACGGCATGCGCGCATCATCGAAATTCTGAACAGAATCTCTTCCAAAGGCCCGTCCCAAGCATCTGAAAAGGCTTGGTTACCTTACTCGCGAATGGCTGTCTACCGCCAATGTGACGCGCCTTCCGCAACTGGCGGCCGGCACTTTCCGGGGCTGCTCCGCCGCTCTGGCGGGACCGCGCCCGGGTTGCCCGGCAAGGAAGCCGTGGATGTGGAAGCGAATGGCAGCTATGAAAAGGCGGTGCGCCGGCTGGCCTCCCGCCGCCGGCTGGCAGGATGGCCGCAATGATCGACAAGCTGGAATTCTTCATCGCGCTGGCCCGGGAAGAGCATTTCGGCAAGGCAGCGGAAGCGTGCGGCGTCACGCAGCCCACCCTCTCGGCCGCCATCAAGCAGCTCGAGGCGCAGTTCGGCATGATGCTGGTGAAGCGAGGCTCGCGGTTCCAGGGTCTGACGAATGAAGGAGTGCAGGTCCTGAACTGGGCGAAGCGGATCGTCGGCGATGTCCACGCCATGCGCGAGGAGCTGCGCGCCGCGCGGCACGGACTCTCTGGACGGTTGCGCCTCGCCGCCATTCCCACCGCCCTGGCGATGATGCCGAAGCTGACCACGCCCTTTCGCGAGCGCCATCCCGGGGTGACCTTCTCGATCCAGTCGCGCACATCGATCGAGATCCTGTCGCTGCTTGGCAATTTCGAGATCGATGCCGGCATTACCTACCTGGACAACGAGCCGCTTGGCGAGGTGTACAGCATTCCGCTCTACAGCGAGAGGTACCGGCTGATCACAGCGGCGGGAAACGAGCTTTCCGACCGGCAGACGGTCACCTGGGCGGAGGTCGCACGCCTGCCGCTCTGCCTCCTGACGCCGGACATGCAGAACCGGCGCATCATCGACCAGCACCTCGCCGAGGTCGGGCAGAGCGCGCGCCCGACCCTGGAGTCGAATTCCATGATCGTGCTCTATTCCCACATCCGCACCGGCAGATGGTCATCGATCATGCCGCTCAATCTGGCCGAGACGCTGGACCTCGCCGAGCCCATCCGCGCCATTCCCATTGTCGATCCCGATGCCAGCCATGTCGTCGGACTTGTCACGGCAAGGCGCGACCCGCATACGCCTCTGGTCGCGGCGCTGATAGAAGAGGCGCTGTCGCTGGCAGAACTTCCCCTGGATTCCGGGACAGGCAGGATGTAGCGGAAGGTGGTCTTGATAGAAATCCTCTATCAAGCAACGGGAATGCCGTATTGATCCGCCGGGAATCCTCTGCTTACTACGGAACTGGCCTGCATCAGGATGGAGCCAGCATGGTGCCAGCGAGCGAAGAAACGAAGGCACGGATAATCGCCATTGTCCGGAAGCTGCGTGGACTGGAAGGCCCGCTATTGCCGATCCTGCACGAAGTCCAGCAGGAATTCGGATATGTGCCGCGCGAGGCCGAGCCGGTGATCGCGGCCGAGCTGAACCTGTCCCGGGCCGAGGTCCACGGCGTCGTGTCCTTCTACCATGATTTCAGGAACCGGCCGGCGGGGCGGCACGTTCTGAAACTGTGCCAGGCCGAGGCGTGCCAGTCCATGGGCAGCGATGAGGTTGCCGCGCGGTTCAAGGAGCTGCTGGGCATCGACTTTCACCAGACGACCGGCGATGGCAGCGTGACCCTGGAACCGGTATACTGTCTCGGCATGTGCGCCTGCTCGCCGGCGGCGCTGCTCGACGGCGAGGTCATCGGACGGATCGATGCGGAGAAGGTCTCCGAGATCGTCGCGGAGGTACGCTCGTGAAGCCGCGCATTTATGTTCCGGGAGATTCCGGCGCCCTTGCTTTGGGCGCGGAAAAGGTCGTGCAGAAGATTCGCGGCGAACTGGCGGCGCGCGGTGTCGAGGCCGAGATCGTGCGCAACGGTTCGCGCGGCGCCTATTTTCTGGAGCCGATGGTCGAGATCGAAACCGGCTCCGGCCGTATCGCCTATGGCCCGGTACAGCCACGGGACGTAGCCGGGCTGTTCGATGCGGGATGGCTCGAGGGCGGCGCGCATGCCCTCAATCTTGGCGATCCGGAACGGATCCCGTTCATCGCCCGGCAAACCCGGCTGACCTTCGCCCGGTGCGGCGTCATCGATCCCTTCTCGCTGGACGAATACGCCCGTCTCGGAGGCCTGGCCGGTCTGCGCAATGCGCTGCGCATGCAGCCCGCGGAGATCGTGGCCGAAGTCACCGAGTCCGGGCTGCGGGGTCGCGGCGGCGCCGGCTTTCCGACCGGCATCAAGTGGAAGACCGTGCTCGACCAGCCGGCGGGCCAGAAATA
>CAYLSN010000316.1:0-2856 GCA_964386015.1 uncultured Rhizobiaceae bacterium
TCGTAGGGGGAGGGCACAACGGTCTGGTTGCAGCCTTCTACCTGGCCCGCACGGGCCAGTCAGTGCTCATTCTCGAACGCCGGCATGTTGTCGGCGGCCCGGCTGCGACCGTCGAATACTTCCCCGGATACAGGAGCGCGATCACCAATTCTCCGGGTTCGCTCGAGCCCAAGATTGTCGCGGACATGAAGCTGGAGAGTCACGGTCTGCACTGGAAAAAGCCGGATCCTGCAGTCGTGATGCCTTTTCCCGATGGACGCTTCTTTGTCGGCTGGCGCGATCAGAACCGAGTGCGCGAGCATATTGCCCGCCATTTCTCGCCGAAGGATGCCGACGCCTATCCGCAGATTTTCGAGTTCTTCAACGATTTTGCCCGCAGGCTGCAGATCTCGGTCTTCGAGCCGCCGCCGAGCATGGCCGACATCGCCGCCCGGCTGCGGACCGCGCAGGACGAGGCCGATTTCTCCACGGTGTTCTTCGGGAGCATCCGCCAGTTCCTTGAGGCCAGGCTTGAAACCGACGAGGTCCAGACGGCCATCGCCATGCTGTCCATGGCCGGGGCAGTCGCGCCCTCCACTCCGGGAACGCCGCTTGCCCTGATGCAGCGGCCCATGTCGCTGTTTTCCTCCGCCGCCACCGGCAGCCACGATCCTCGCAACCAGCCTCTGCGCGGGTCGACGGGGTTGCCGGTCGGAGGCATGGGAGCGATTGTCGATGCCATGGAGCGGGTCGTGCGGGAACTCGGCGTCGACATCGTCACGCAAGCACCGGTGGCGCAGATCAGCGTCGCTCCGGATGGCAAGGTGAAAGGGGTCGTCCTCGACGATGGGCGAGAGATCGCCGCGAACTACGTGCTGTCCAGTCTCGACGCGCGCACGACACTCCTCGATCTGGTCGAGGAGGAATTCGTTCCCGCGGAGATCCGTGAGCGCCTCGCCATGCTGCCGAAGGGCGCCTCAACCTTCAAGGTTGTCCTGGCCGTTGATCGTCCGCCGCATTTCGCCGGCGCGCCCGCCGAACATGCCGATGCATTCTCCACATGCCAGTTGCGAATTTCGCCGAGCATGGCCTACCTGGAAAAGGCCCATCAGGATTTTGTGGCCAGGAGGGCAACTGACTCGCCTCGTCTGCTCGGGCTGGTCCCGACCTTCATCGACCCCACTCTCGCGCCCCCCGGCAGGCATCTGATCTCGTTCAATGCCTGGTATTACAGCTATGAGCTGGAAGGGACGGACTGGGCCACCGAGAGGGACGCGGTCGGCGACAATATCGTCCGTATCCTTGCGGAATACATCCCGTCGCTGGAGGATTCGATCATCGAGCGGCGCTACTACAGCCCTGTCGACATAGAATCGGAATACGGCCTGATCGGCGGAAATTTCAGCCATCTGGACATGTCGCCCGCCCATATGTTCGGCAACCGGCCAATACCCGGAATGTCCGACTATCGTACGCCGGTGCGCGGCCTCTATCTGTGCGGCTCCAGCGTCTGGCCAGGGGGCACGGTCACCGGCCTTCCTGGCCACAATGCCAGCCACCAGCTACTGCGCGACCTCTCGCAACCCACCAATCTGAGCGAAAGTGTAATCTGATGACTCCAGCCATTCGCCGCATTGTCGTTTCCGTCGACCGATCCTACCACGAGGGAGGGCCCCGGCTCGACAAGCCCATCCGCAGGGGATGGGCGGCCGCCATCATCGAGAATCCGTTTGCGAACCGCTTTGTGGAAGAGCTCGTCTCGTTCATGGAGCGGCTCGAGCCGCTCGCCTACGACCTTGCGGTCGAGCTGCTCGATGCGCTCCGTCTCGGGCCATCCGACATCGAATCCTACGGAAAGGGTGCGATCGTCGGCTTGAACGGGGAACTGGAACACGCCGCAATGTGGCATGCCCCCGGCGGAGCCGGGCTCCGGCGCGCCCTTCAGGGCGGCGCGGCGGGTGTGCCCGGTTCGATGAAATATGGCGCGCCGGGCACGACGATCGACCTCTCCCTGGGCAACATGGACGCCAGCAATGTACGTTCGCACTACGACACCCTCTCGGTGAACCTGGGAGATGCGCCGAAGCCGGACGAAATCGCGTTCATCGTGGCTGTGAGCGACGGGGGCCGCCCGCATGCGCGTCTCGGCTCGCTGGTGACGGCAGAGGAGGCGAGAAGAAAGACCGGGCGCCCGTAGCTGGCCGGGCGAAGTCAGATCGCGCCGTCGCGGGGCTGGCGACATTGCGTCGACCAGGCCTGCGGCGGCGCCCATTGGGCGACTCGCTCCGCGCCCAGGCAGGTAGCAGCTTCCACAAGGAGGTGAACCGTTGCGCAATGTCTATCTCAACCTGATCGATGGGGAATGGGTCGGCTCGGACGCGGATCCGATTCCGAACATCAACCCTTCCGATACGAACGATGTCATCGGGCTGTATGCTCGCGCGACGTCTGACGACACGTTGGCCGCGATCGCGGCTGCGAAGGCGGCATTTCCTGCCTGGTCGCGAACCGGGCCGCTGGAAAGGCACGCAATCCTGCGCAGGACCGCAGATGAGCTCTTGTCCCGCAAGGACGAGATCGGGCGCCTTCTGGCGCGCGAGGAAGGCAAGACGGCGGCCGAAGGCATCGCCGAAACCGTGCGCGCCGCCCAGACTTTCGACTTCTTCGCCGGAGAGGCGCTGCGCGTGCCGGGCGAATCGATCCAGTCCCTGCGTCCCGGGGTCGGTGTCGAGGTTGTCCGCGAACCGGTGGGCGTTACGGCCATCATCACGCCGTGGAATTTCCCGCTGGCCATACCGGCGTGGAAGATCGCTCCGGCACTTTGCTACGGCAATACCGTGGTTTTCAAGCCGGCCGAGCTCGTCCCGGGTTGTGCCT
>CAYLSN010000317.1:0-2846 GCA_964386015.1 uncultured Rhizobiaceae bacterium
GGTGACGCTGGCCTTCGCGCTGCTGCCGCTCGGCCGCGCCCGCGACGTGCCGGCGGCGGATCTGTTCCGCGAGGCCGGCTACGAATCGCGCGGATGGCCGCGCCTGCCCTATGTCGCCGCCACCGCCGCGATCGTCCTCGTCCTGTCGGCGCTGGCCGTCTTCCTTGCCCGCGAACGGCACATTGCCCTGTCCTTCATCGCCGCCATGGCCTTCTCGTTCCTGGTGCTGCGGGCGGTCGCGGCGCTGCTGCAGCACCTGGCGCGACGCTCCCCGCCCGTGCGCAGCACGGCGCTGCGCCTTGCCATCGGCAATATTCACCGGCCGGGCGCGCTCACCCCGTCGGTCGTGCTGGCGCTGGGCCTCGGACTGACGCTGCTGGTCACGCTCGCCCTGATCGACGGCGATCTGCGCCGGCAGATCTCCGGCAGCCTGCCGGAAGTGGCGCCCAACTTCTTCTTCGTCGATATCCAGGACCACGAGATCGACGCCTTCGCCGCGCTGCTGGCCGAACGGGCGCCCGGCGGCAAGCTGGTGCGCGTGCCGATGCTGCGCGGCAGGATCATGGCCATCAACGGCACCGGGCTTGCGGGGCTGAAGATTCCCGCCGAGGCCAGCTGGGTGCTGCGCGGCGACCGCGGCCTTACCTATGCGCGGAACGTGCCGGAGAACTCGACGCTGGCCGAGGGCAGCTGGTGGGCGCCGGACCATGACGGCGAGCCGCTGCTCAGCTTTTCGGCGCAGGAGGCGCGCGAGCTCGGCCTGAAGATCGGCGACACGGTCACGGTGAATGTCCTCGGGCGCAACCTGACGGCGACGATCGCCAATCTGCGCGACGTGCAATGGGAGACGCTCGGCATCAATTTCGTCATGGTGTTCTCGCCCAATACATTTGCCGGCGCGCCGCATTCCTGGCTGGCGACCCTTTCCGACCCGGCCGCGGACGAGCGCAGGGAGGCGGAGATCCTCAACGCGGTCACCGCCGCATTCCCGGCGGTCACCTCGGTGCGGGTGAAGGACGCGCTGGAAGTCGTCAACAGCCTCGTCGCCCAGCTCGCCAATGCGATCCGTGCGGCGGCGGCGATCGCCCTGCTCGCCTCGATCCTCGTGCTGTCCGGGGCGCTGGCCGCCGGCAACCGTGCCCGCATCCATGATGCCGTGGTGCTGAAGACGCTCGGCGCGACACGGCGCAAGCTGATCGCGGCCTATCTCCTCGAATATTCGCTGATCGGCCTTGCCACCGCCGTCTTCGCCCTCCTTGCCGGCGGCATCGCCGCCCGGCTGGTGGTGACGCAGATCATGCGGCTGCCGTCGCAGCTGCAGCCGGAAGTCGCCATCGCCACCTTCGTGCTGGCGCTGGCGCTGACGGTCGGCTTCGGCCTGCTCGGCACCTGGCGCGTCCTCGGCCACAAGCCGGCGCCGGTGCTGCGCAACCTGTGACCGCCCGAACCGCGGCGAGCGGTGCCGTCAGCGCGCCGCTCCGATCCGCTGCAGCGCCAGCGAGGTCGCGACGCTCTCGGTCGACCTGCCGCTGCGCCCGGCCTCCTCGAAGATCCGGGCGAGGGTCGCCGGGATCATGCCGATCCTCTGCCGGACGCGCCCGGGGTCATAGCCGCCCGGCTCCAGCTCCGCGGCGACATTGATCAGCCCGCCGGCATTGATGACGAAATCCGGAGCGTAGAGGATTCCCTCATCCGCAAGGCGATCCGCAACCTCGGCGCGCGCCAGCGGATTATTGGCCGCGCCTGCAACAATGCCGGCGCCGAGGCGCCCGACGGCGGCAGGCGTGAGGATGTTGCCGAGGGCGCAGGGCGCGAACACATCCGCCTCGACCGACAGGATTTCGTCCACCGTTACCGGAGTGGCACCGAACCGCGCCGCCGCTTCCCTCGCCCGGGTGGCGTCGACATCGGCCACGGTCAGCCGCGCGCCCGCCTCATGCAGCCCGGCGGCGAGGTTCATCCCGACCGCGCCGAGGCCCTGAATGGCGACATGACGCCCCTCCAGTTCCTGCGAGCCGGTGCGGAAGCGCAGGGCGGCCTGAATGCCGAGCAGCACGCCGAGCGCGGTGAAGGGCGAGGGATTGCCGCTGCCGCCCGCCGAAGTGCCGGCGACATTGGGCGTCTGCGTCCGCAGATGATCCGCATCCGCCAGCGACATGCCGACATCCTCGGCGGTGATGTATTCGCGCTGCACGCAGGCCAGCATCTCGGCATAGGCATCCAGCAATTGCGGGGTCTTGTCGCGGCGCGGATCGGCGCGGATCACCGCCTTGCCGCCGCCGAGGGCCAGGCCGGCGACCACTGCCTTGAGCGTCATGGCGCGCGACAGGCGCAAGGCGTCGCCCATCGCCTCGTCGAAGCTGTTGTGCATCCAGATCCGGGTGCCGCCCAGCGCCGGGCCCAGCGTCGTGTCGTGGATGGCGATGATCGCGGTGAGGCCCCGCTCGTCGTCGCGGCCGACCAGAATGCGCTCGTGATCGCTGAAGCCGGCAATGCCGCCGGCAGTGGCCGTGACATCCTCGATCAGCAGGCTGGATGACTCCCCCGCAGGAGCCAGGGCATGACGATACATGAGACTCCTCCTCTCCCCCGATTCTTTCCGAAGGATACCGGAAAGTCTCCGAACTTTCGTTGCGAATTGCACCGCGCCGCCGCACGACCATTATCCGGCGGGGTCGGCGCACGCATGATTCGTTCGCCGCCGGGCAACAGAAAAGCGGGGCCGGATGACCGGCCCCGCCTGCGATTGCGCCGAAACGGAGTTTCCGCCTATTCCCGGTTGCCCAGGAACTGCAGCAGGAACATGAACATGTTGATGAAGTCGAGATAGAGCCGCAGCGCGCCCA
>CAYLSN010000318.1:0-2846 GCA_964386015.1 uncultured Rhizobiaceae bacterium
ACCTTGTGCGGATAGCACTGGTGGCCGACATCCCAGATCAGCCGGTCTTCCGGGGTGTCGAAGACGTAGTGCAGCGCCACGGTCAGCTCGACCACGCCCAGCCCGGCGCCGAGATGGCCGCCGGTCTTCGACACGGCATCGATGACCTCCATCCGCAATTCGTCGGCGAGCTGGGGCAGCTGGCTCTCGTCGAGCCTGCGCAGATCCGCCGGATAGCGGACCTGGTCCAGGAGGGGGGTGCGGCTTTCGGTCACTTTGCGAGCATTCCAGATCCTTGCCGGTCCGTCGAGAGGATGCCGCGGACCGGCGATGTAAATTCGGCTTCAGGCGGGATCGAGCGGCTCCACGCCCTGCGGGACGCCCTCGCGCGAGAGCCGGATCTTCTCCACCCGGGCCTCCGCCGCGCGCAGCAGCTTCTCGCAATGGTCGCGCAGCGCCTCGCCGCGTTCGTAGATACGGATCGACTGGTCGAGAGGCACGTCGCCGCGTTCCAGATCCTCGACAATCTTCTCGAGCAGGGCCAGCGCCTGCTCGAAGCTCATCTGCGGGATATCGGCGTTGTCGCCATGCGCGGATTCCGACATCTGACTACCCCTTCATCAACCTGCCGACATGGGCGGCAACGGATTCGGCAAGCCCGCGAAGGTCATAGCCCCCTTCGAGCAGGCTGACCACCCGGTTGCCGCAACAGAGACCGGCCAGTTCCATCAGATGGCCGGTTGCCCAGTCGAAATCCTCCGCCTGCAGCCTGAGTTCGGCCAGCGGATCGCGATGATGCGCATCGAACCCGGCGGAAATCAGGATGAGATCGGGGCGGAAATTGCGGATTGCCGGCAGGATCCGGCCGGCGAAGGCCTCGCGGAAGGCGTCGCTCCCGTCGCCGGGCGACAGCGGCGCGTTGCAGATGTTGCCGGCGCCGGTCTCGCCGAGCGCGCCGGTTCCGGGATAGAGCGGCATCTGGTGGGTGGAGGCATAGAGCACGGAGCGGTCGTCCCAGAAGATATCCTGGGTGCCGTTGCCGTGATGCACGTCCCAGTCGACAATGGCGACGCGCTCGACGCCATGGGCGCGCTGGGCGTGGCGCGCCGCAATGGCGACATTGTTGAACAGGCAGAAGCCCATGGCCTGGGCGCGTTCGGCGTGATGGCCGGGCGGGCGTGCCGCGATGAAGGCATTGTCGGCCGTGCCGGACAGGACCGCGTCGACCGCATCCGTCGCCGCGCCGATGGCCAGCAGCGCCGCCTCATAGGTGCGCGGACTTGCAACGGTGTCGGCATCGATCTCGACGATCCCTTCCTGCGGGATGCGCGCCGCCAGCCGGTCGCGATGCTCCTGCGGATGGGCGAGCAGGATCAGGTCCGGGTCCGCCGCGGCAGGCTCGACACGCTCGAGCGCGGCAAATTCCTCGGCTTCGAGCGCCCGCTCGATGGCGCGCAGCCGGTCGGGCCGCTCGGGATGACCGGACGGGACGAGATGTTCGAGATAGACGGGATGCGTGTACAGGCGCGTGGTCATCCGCGTGCGTTCCCCTGGCGGCGGCCGATCACCGACAGATGCGTCTCGTGGAACGAGGCCGCATATTTCAGGCCGTAGCCCAGCATCCGGTCGAAGCCGATATGGGCCGCCCAGATCAGGGCGACCGGCAGCGCCCATTCCGGCACCGCCAGCCGCAGCACCATCCAGGCGAGGGCCGGCGCGAGATAGCTGTGCGCGGCATTGTAGCAGATCGCGCCGATCCGTGAACCGCCGGCATAGCCCAGCATGGAGAGATCCGGCGCCAGGAAAAGGATCAGGAACGGCAGCCATCCGGCGCCCGTCAGCCAGTAGGCATAGACGGAGATCGCAAGGGCCGCCGCACCTTCGGCGCGCAGCAAGAGGTTGACGGCGCCGGTCGGATGCGGCGCATGCTCAGCTTTCATTGCCCGTTTCCCCAGCCGCCGGATCGCCCTTGTCAAGCAGTTCCGTGCGCACGATCTCGATGCCGAACCCGTCAATGCCGACATAATGGCGCTCGCGCGAGGCGTAGAGCACGATCGACGAAATGCCGAGATCGCGCAGGATCTGGGCGCCGAGGCCGATCTCGCGCCACTCCTCCTCGCGCTGGCGGGCCTCGGCGTGATCCTCGCCCGACAGGCGCCGCGAGCCATGCTTGCCGACGCCGACCGAACCTTCCCGCAGATAGACGATGACGCCGCGCCGCTCCCGCGAGAAGGCCTCCATCACGGCGGGCAGCTCGCCACGGGCGCCGAACACGTCGCGCACCACGTCCTCGGTGTGGAACCGCACCGGAACGGCGGCGCCGTCGCGAATATCGCCATAGACGATGGCGAGATGATGCATCCCGTCCCAGGGAAGACGGTAGGTGAAGGCCTCGGCCGGACCTGCCGCCGTCTCCACCGGGAACCTGCTCAGCCGCTCGATCAGCCGTTCCTGGCGCTGGCGATAGGCGATCAGGTCGGCGACGGAAATCTGCTTCAGCCCGTGACTGTCGGCGAAGGCCGCGACCTCAGGTCCGCGCATGACGGTGCCGTCATCGTTGACGAGCTCGCCGATGACGCCCACCGGCGGCAGGCCCGACAGCCGGCACAGGTCGACCGCGGCCTCGGTATGGCCGGAGCGCATCAGCACGCCGCCCTCATTGGCGATCAGCGGGAATACATGGCCTGGCCGGACGAAATCGTCCGGGCCGGAATTCGGATTGGCGAGATTGCGCACCGCCAGGGTCCGGTCCTCCGCCGAAATGCCGGTGGTCGTGCCATGCCTGTAATCGACGCTGACGGTGAAGGCGGTGGCATGCGGGGCTTCGTTGTCGGCCACCATCGCCGTCAGGTTCAGCCGCCGCGCAT
>CAYLSN010000319.1:0-2826 GCA_964386015.1 uncultured Rhizobiaceae bacterium
CTTCGGCGACGGCAACCCCGACGCGCCGCTGATGGTGATCGGCGAAGCGCCGGGAAAGGAGGAGGACCTCGCCGGGCTCCCCTTCGTCGGCAGGTCCGGCAGGCTGCTCGATCGCATGCTGACGGCGATCGGCCGCGACCGCGACAGCGCCTATATCGCCAATGTCATCCCATGGCGGCCGCCCGGCAACCGCACCCCGACGCCGCAGGAAACCGAGATCTGCCGTCCCTTCATCGAACGGCAGATCGAACTCGTGCGTCCGCGCGTGATCCTTGCCCTTGGCGGCCCGGCAAGCAAGCTGCTGCTCGGTGCGACGGAGGGGATCATGCGCCTGCGCGGCCAGTGGCGGCGATGGACGTCGCCGCAGGGGCTGGAGATCGACGTGATGCCGACATTGCATCCGGCCTATCTGCTGCGCAATCCGGCGCACAAGCGCCTCGCCTGGCGCGACCTTCTCGAGACGAAACTGCGACTGGACAGGGGGAAGACCCCTTAGGTCCGCCGCGGCTTGTCGCAATCGTCCAACTGGACGGCGCAAAGCATTCCGCCCCGCATGCGCCATTGCATTATGCTGCAACGAGGCAGTCGGATCCGGGCCAGCGAGCGGAGCGGTGCCACCCGGGCATCGGCCCATCCCCATCCTGTCCGCGAAGAAGGCGATCCCATGCGATCCGTACTCATGCCGATTTCGGCGCTTCTGCTCAGCACCTTCTTCACGCTGACCGGCGTGGGACTCGGCAGCGTGCTGATCCCGCTGCGCGCCAAGATCGAAGGCTGGACCGCCACCGACATCGCCTGGATCGGGACAGCCTACGCGCTGGCCTTCACCGCCGCCTGCATCCTCGTGCCCCGGCTGGTGCAGCGCGTCGGCCACATCCGGGTCTTCGCCACGCTGCAGGCGCTGCTCGTCACCGCATTCCTGCTGCATGCCCTTGTCATCACGCCGCTCGCCTGGGCCCTGTGGCGGGCGCTGGGGGGATTTGCCCTTGCCGGCAGCTACATGGTGCTGGAGAGCTGGCTCAACGAGAAGGTCACCAACCAGAACCGCGGCGCCGCCTTCTCGGCCTACATGATGATCTCGAATGGCGCCATCGCGCTCGGGCAGTACATCCTGCCGCTGGGCGATCCGGCGAGCTACCAGCTCTTTCTCGTGGTTGCGATCGTCTTTGCCCTCGCCGTGCTGCCGACAGCGCTGAGCACCGCCTCGGCTCCGGCCTCGGTAACGCAGACCTCGCTGAGACTGCGCGCCCTTTTCCAGCGCTCGCCCGCCGCCGTGGTCGGCTGCTTCATCGCCGGCGTGATCTCCGGCAACTGGCAGTTCTTCGCCCCGGTCTATGGCGAGGCGGCGGGGCTGCCGCTGGCGGGCGTCGCCACGATGATGGCGGTGGCGCTGGTCGGAAGCGTCGTGTTCCAGTATCCGCTCGGCGCTCTTTCGGACCGGATCGACCGGCGTTACGTCATGGCCCTCGCCGGCGCGATCGGCGTTACCGTTTCCGTGGCCATGGCAACACTGCAGCCGACCACGCCATGGGTCCTCTTCGCCGGCATGTTCCTGTTCGGCTCGGTCCTCTATCCGATCTATGCCCTGAATGTCGCGCATGCCAACGACAAGGCGCAGCCGTCGGAATTCGTCGAAGTGTCGAGCGGGCTCCTGGTCGTCTACGGCATCGGCAGCATGGCAGGGCCGCAGCTCGGCGGCAGGATGATGGAAAGCCTCGGTCCGGGCGGCTTCTTCCTCGCCATGGCATTGAGCTATGCCGCCTATGGCAGCTACGCGTTCTGGCGAACCTTCCGGCGCGATGCGCCGGCGCCGGAGGAGCGCGACGACTTCCAGCCGCTGCCGGTCAATATCGCCCATACTCCGGAGACGGCCCAGCTCGATCCGCGCAGCGAGGACAGTTCAACCTGAACCTCCCGTACCGCGCGGTCTCCAAACGATGCGCCATTCCCTTGCGACGGATCCGGCTCTGGGCCAGAATGGCCGGGCCTGCGCTTGCGCCGGAGCCGCATGCACGGGCATTCTGCGCCGGCCCGTCGTGAGGCGGCAGATCCATCGGAGGCAGGCAGCATGACTGCGAAGCGGGAAAGGGTCTTCCGTCTGGAAGACTACAGGCCCTCGGATTATCTCATTCCGCAGACGAGGCTGGAGTTCCGCCTGCAGCCCGAGCGGACGCAGGTCGTTGCGGAACTGGCGCTGCAGCGGCGCGAGGGAGTGGCGGCCGACACACCGCTCAGGCTCGACGGAGACGGGCTGACGCTGGTCTCGCTCTCCCTGGACGGAACCCCGGTCGACGCGCATCGCGTGGAAGTCTCTCCCGACCGGCTGGTGCTGCGGCAGGTTCCCGACCGCTTCACGCTCAGGATCGTGACGGAGATCGATCCGTCCGCCAACAAGGCGCTGTCGGGGCTTTACCGCTCCGGCGGCAATTATTGCACCCAGTGCGAAGCCGAGGGCTTTCGCCGCATCACCTATGTCCTCGACCGGCCGGACGTGATGTCCGTCTATTCCGTGCGCCTCGAGGCCCTGCGCGCGGAGGCGCCGCTGCTCCTCTCCAACGGCAATCCGGCTGGCTCCGGCGATCTGCCCGACGGCTGGCATTACGCCGAATGGCTGGATCCCTTTCCCAAGCCTTCCTACCTCTTCGCCCTGGTAGCCGGAAATCTCGGCTCCCTGCGCGACCGGTTCCTGACGCGCAGCGGCCGGCGTGTCGATCTCGCCATCCATGTCGAGAAGGGCAAGGAGAACCGTGCGCGCTACGCCATGGATGCGCTCAAGCGCGCCATGCGCTGGGATGAGGAGGAGTACGGGCGGGAATACGATCTCGA
>CAYLSN010000320.1:0-2822 GCA_964386015.1 uncultured Rhizobiaceae bacterium
GTCAGGCGCTCGAATGCGCGCATCGCGGCTGGGGCCAGTCGATCATCATCGGCGTCGCCGGCGCCGGCCAGGAGATCTCGACCCGTCCGTTCCAGCTCGTCACCGGGCGTGTCTGGAAAGGCACCGCCTTCGGCGGCGCACGCGGCCGCACCGATGTGCCGAAGATCGTCGACTGGTACATGGCCGGCAAGATCGAGATCGACCCGATGATCACCCACAGGCTGTCGCTGGACGAGATCAACAAGGGCTTCGACCTGATGCATGAGGGCAAGAGCATTCGTAGCGTCGTCGTCTATTGAGCGGGATACGGATATCGGAACGCAGGACGCCAGGATTCTTGTCGATGCCGATGCCTGCCCGGTCCGCGACGAAATCGTGACGGTCGCGCGCCGGCACGACCTCGGCGTCATCTTCGTCGCCAATCGCGGCCTGCGGCCGTCGCGCGATCCTGCCATCCGCAACGTCACGGTCGGCGGCGGGTTCGATGCCGCCGATGACTGGATCGCCGGCGAGGCACGGCCGGGCGACATCGTGGTGACTGCCGACATCCCGCTGGTGTCGCGCTGCGTCGCCGCCGGGGCGCTGGCCGTCAGCCCGCTGGGCAGGATCTATGCGCCGGAGAATGTCGGCGTCGCGCGCGCAATGCGCGATCTCAACCAGGCGCTGCGCGAAAGCGGAGCGATCACGGGACAGAATGCGCCCTTCGCCCGGGCCGACCGCTCCCGCTTCCTGCAGGCATTGGAGCAGGCGGTGCGGCGGGCGAAGGCCGCGGACAGGAGCTGAGCATGGACATCGTATCGGAAGTGAAGTCGCATGGAGGCATTCAGGGCGTCTACCGGCATGAATCGCGGGAGACGGGCACCGGCATGACCTTCGCCCTGTTCCTTCCGCCGCAGGCCAGCAAGGGCAGGTGCCCCGTGCTGTGGTATCTGTCCGGCCTCACCTGCACCCACGCCAATGTCATGGAAAAGGGCGAATATCGCCGCCTTGCAGCCGAGCTTGGCCTGATCATCGTCTGTCCGGACACCAGCCCGCGCGGCGAGGGCGTGCCGGATGAGCCGGACAACTGGCAGTTCGGCTCCGGCGCCGGTTTCTATGTCGACGCCACCGAAAAGCCCTTCGACCGCCACTACCGCATGTACAGCTATGTCACGCAGGAACTGCCGGAGCTGATCGCGGCAAGCTTTGCCGCCGACATGGACCGGCAGGGAATCTTCGGCCATTCCATGGGCGGGCACGGCGCCCTGACCATCGCCTTGCGCAATCCGGACCGGTACCGCAGCTGCTCCGCCTTCGCGCCGATCGTCAATCCGAGCGATGCGGACTGGTCACGCTATGCCTTCGAGCGCTATCTCGGGCAGGACCGGAAGGCCTGGCGCGGCCATGACGCCTGCCACCTCGTCGAGGACGGCGCCAGATTCAGCGAATTCCTGATCGACCAGGGCACGGCGGACAGCTTCCTCGACACCGGCCTGCGTCCCTGGCGCTTCGAGAAGGCATGCAGGGATGCGGGTATTGGCGTGCAGCTGCGCATGCAGGAAGGCTACGACCATTCGTACTATTTCATCTCGACCTTCATGGACGACCATCTGCGCTGGCATGCCGACAGGCTGTGACCGGCGCGCCCCTACCCGTGTGGCGCCGCCAGGAAAGGCCGGCGCCTCCCGGCCGGGGCTGCAGCGTCGTCAGGCGCGTGCCTTGCGAATTGCCGGCAGCACGTGCTCGCGCTCGAAGGCAATGTGGCGGCGCTGCGACTCGAAAAAGCCGCGCAGCATGAAGCCGAGCGCTTCCGGATTTTCCACCGATCCTGTGCTCGCGAGTGCTGCCAGTTCCTCGGCGATTTCGGCGGCGAAGCCCTCATCCTCGACATGCTCGGCCCTGAGCCGGGCGAGCGACAGCGGCACGACGCCCAACGCCGCCGAATAGGCAGGAAACAGCGCCTCTTCCTCGAAACGGTGCAGGCCGCGCAGCGCTGGCTCCAGTTCCCGCGCCAGCATGCGGCAGAGTTCCGGGTCGGCGCCGGCGGGCAGCGAATCGGCAACCGCCTCGAGCAGGTCGCACAGCCGGAGCAGCACGGAATGCCCCGTTTCCATGATCGCGGTGATGCTCTCGTTCTGACGCCAGTGGATGGCGGGTTTCGCGGTAGGCATTGGCCAGGCTCGAATCCAGGTTCAGCCGCAACAATGGCCCCGCCCGCGTGCCGAATCCTTGACCTGGATCAAGGCGCGCGGGCGCGGGAGGGTGCAGAAGAGGTATGCCGGCGGCCCGCATCCGGGTCACGGAACAAGATCGGGGACAGAGGATGACCAACGGACCATATATCGTCGCGCTCGGCCTGTTCGCGTTCCTCGCGCTTCTCGGCGCGGGCTTCGCGGCGGACCAGCCATTCGCCCAGCACATGTGGATCCTGTTCTTCGTGCTCGTCGGGTCGACCTTCGTCATGATCCGCAGGGCACGATTTGCGCCCGCGGCAGCGCCGGATCCCGACAGCTACATGGACGAGCCGATCCGCTACGGCGCGATCGCGACCGTTTTCTGGGGCATTGTCGGCTTTCTGATCGGCGTCATCGTCGCGCTGCAGCTCGCATTTCCCGATCTGAACATCGAGCCCTGGTTCAATTTCGGCCGGATGCGGCCGCTGCACACCTCGGCCGTCATCTTTGCCTTCGGCGGCAATGCGCTGATCGCCACCTCCTTCTACGTGGTCCAGCGTACGAGCCGCGCCCGCCTGTTCGGTGGAGACCTCGCTTGGTTCGTGTTCTGGGGCTACCAGCTGTTCATCATCATGGCAGCCACCGGCTACCTGCTGGGCATCACCCAAA
>CAYLSN010000321.1:0-2808 GCA_964386015.1 uncultured Rhizobiaceae bacterium
CAGCCGCGCCGCCAGCGCGATTTCCTGCGGTTGCGCCCCGGCGACCAGTGCAGCCGCCCGGCTCTGCGGATGCCGGGCGAGGCGATCCGCCAGTCCTTCCGGCAACTCGAAGCTGCGCATGCCCAAGGATTTGGCGACTGCATCATTGAGCCAGGGCGTGAATTCCGCCCGCGCGGCAATTTCCCGGATGCGCGGTCCGCCAAGCATCTCGAAATGGCTGGGATGGACAAGCGTCACCGGTTGCGCCAGCACCGTGCCGATACGTGCCAGCAGGTGCAGGATCAGTGCGGGCTCGGCGATGATTTCCATTGCGCTCACGCTGGCTCGGCCTCTTCTTCCTCGTCGTCGCCGGTATCCGCCAGCCTGTTGCGGCGCCGGCGCAGCAGGTAGAAGACAATGCCGCCCGCCAGCAGGACCAGCACTCCGACCGCGGAGAACAGGGCAGTGGAAAGGATCTCCACGAATTGCTGGCCGGTATAGGGGACACGGAATCCGGCGAAGGTGATCTCCTCGGTCGTTTCGGCATGATGCACCGTGTCGGGGCGTTCGGCCTCGATCAGCACCACCGACACCTTGTCGTAGCTCATGCCCTCGATCGCATTGCTGACCAGTCGCTTGATCTGCGGCGTCAGGAAGTCGAGATCGAGCCCGGCCCGATGCTTGATGAACACCGCCGCCGAGGACGGAACGACATCGGCGCCCAGCTCGGGCGCATCGGGCAGGACGATGTGCACCCGGGCCGTGTGGACCCCGTCGATCTCGTCCAGCGTCGCGGCAAGTTCCTGGCTGAGCGCGTAGATGAAGCGCACCCTTTCCTCGAAGGGGGAAGACATGATTCCGGTCTTCTGGAACACCGAGCCGAGCGAATCGCGCGCCGTCCGCGGAAAGCCGCCATGCTTGAGCAGGCTCACGGCGGCGAGCATGTCGCTCTCCTCGATCCGGATGGTCACCATGCCTTCGCCCGTATAGACCTTCGAGGCCGAGATCCCGGATTCCAGCAGCAGTGCGACGATCTGGTTGGCCTCCGCCTCGGTGACATTGGTGAGCAGATCGGTCTTGCAACCGGCCAGCGCGGCCAGGAGGAAGGCGCCGGCAAGGAGCCGGCCCGGCCGCCATGCGATCCGCCGGAGCCTGGCCGGGACTGCCCCGGCGCGCCTTGTCGATCGAATCCAGCCCATGGCTCCCCGCCCTCACCCCTTGAGCAGCGTGTCGCAGGATTGCGTGCATTTTCCCGCGAGCTTGGACGTGACGTCGATCATCAATGTCAGGCGCGTGACCTCCATCTGGGTGAGAATGAGGTCCGTCGGATTGCTCGCCGATTTCGTCCGCGCCAGCTCCGCGGCTCGCGCCACCTGTTCATCGAACATGCCCCGGATCGACCTGAGACCGCCGAGAATGGCGTCGCCCGCCGACTCGTCCTCGCGCATGCCGACTCCATGGCTCCCATGCAGGCGCGGCGGCTCCTGCACCCGGCCGGATGCCTCGAGCCGCTGCGGCGCCATCTCCTCTCCGGCCTGCTTCATCGACAGTTCGAAGACACGCTCGCTGTCGCCTCCGGCAGCAACGCGGTGGTGTACCGCCGGGCCGTCGCCCTGCCGGGTCAGCACTTCCGCTGTCCGTGACAGGACCATCTCCTGTACTGGCATCGTCTTGCCCCTCCGTTCAGCCGAGGACAGGCGGTTCGTCGCCGCCGGCCCCGTCTTTCGCCTGCAGCTCCTTCAGGATCCGGACCGAAAATTGCGACCCGTCCGGATCCGCCGCCGACTGGAGCAGCAACTCCATCGCCTCGTCCGACTTGCGCGCGCCCAGCAGGGCTACCGCCAGAAGCGCATTGATCCGGTCGGATGGCTCGGCGGTGCGCAGAATCTCCACCGCCCGGTTCGACTCTCCCATGGCGAGCTGGAAACTCGCCTCGGCCACGATCGATACCTCGCTGCCGCGACGCAGCACGAGGAGCGCGTTGAAGAGCTGCCGCGCCGTCTTCCTTCGCCCGGCGGCCAGAGCCAGGAAGCCGAGGTCGGCGATCAGCCGCACATCTTCCGGCGGGAACAGCTGCGCAAGTGCGGATCCGGCCCCGTTTTCCTGAGTTGCCATTGCGATCCTCCCCTTTGGATTCGCCGGGCTCCATCGGCGAAACTGCATCGAATGGCACAATGCTAGACCGGGGAACGGGCCTCAGCTGTCCTGAATAGTACAGTTTGCGTTAGCGGGAGTGCCGATAATGACGGCGTCACCTGCGGCGACGGCGGCGGCCCGACGGCCGCCTGTCAACATCAATAGGCGCAACGAGCATGACCAGCTTCCTGTCCAGGATCTCCGGCCGCAACGACGTGATCTTCGCGTTCTTCCTGGTGTGCATCGTCTTCATGATGATCCTGCCGCTGCCGGTCTTCCTGGTCGACATGCTGATCGGCATCAATCTCTGCCTGGCGGCGGTGCTGCTGATGGTGGCGATCTATCTGTCGGATGTCATCCATTTCGCCGCCTTCCCGTCGATCCTCCTGCTGTCGACGCTGTTCCGCCTCGCCCTGTCGATCACCACGACGCGCCTGATCCTGATCCAGGCCGATGCCGGCAGGATCGTCGAAACCTTCGGCAATTTCGTCGTCGCCGGCAACCTCATCGTCGGCATGGTGGTGTTCCTGATCCTGACAATCGTCAATTTCATCGTCATCACCAAGGGTTCGGAGCGGGTCGCCGAAGTCTCCGCCCGCTTCTCCCTGGACGCGATGCCCGGCAAGCAGATGTCGATCGACGCCGACCTGCGCGCCGGCGTGATCGAGCTCGACGAGGCCAAGGCGCGCCGCG
>CAYLSN010000322.1:0-2807 GCA_964386015.1 uncultured Rhizobiaceae bacterium
AGGCGCTGACGGATAATCGCAACCGCACGGCATCGACGGTGCGCGCCGCCTTCACCAAGGCTGGCGGGTCGCTGGGCGAAACCGGTTCGGTTTCCTTCATGTTCTCCCGGGTTGGCGAAATCGTCTACCTCCCGGCGGCCGGCGACGCCGACAAGGTGATGGAAGCGGCGATCGAGGCCGGCGCGCAGGATGTGCAGTCGGACGAGAATGGCCACCGCATCTATTGCGAGTTCGAGGATATCGGCGAAGTGTCGGAAAAGCTCGCGGCCACGCTGGGCGAGGCGGAATCGGTCCGCGCCATCTGGCAGCCGCAGACGACGGCGCCGGTCGACGAGGAGAAGGCGAGATCGGTGCTGAAGCTCATCGCCGCGCTGGACGACGATGACGACGTGCAGAATGTCTATGCCAATTTCGAGGTCGACGAAGAGACCATGGCGAAACTGAGCGCCGCCTGAGCCCTGCGGGGGCGGGACTCCCGCAGGAGATTGTCCGGGCCCGGATGCCGTTCCCCGCAGCACGTGTTCCGAGCTTCCGTTCGGGCCGGACGAAGCTGGTGCATTGGCCTCGAAGCCATCAAACGGGGAGGTGGTTGTGGAATTCACGCTGAACGAGGAGCAGGCCGCCATCGTCGAGATGGTGCGGGACTTCGCCGAGAGCGAGATTGCGCCGTTCGCGCTGGACTGGGACCGGGACAAGCATTTTCCGGTCGATGTCCTGCGCAAGGGCGGCGAACTCGGACTGGGCGGTATCTGCGTGTCGGACGAGCTGGGCGGGGCCGGCCTGTCGCGCCTGGATGCCGTGCTGATCTTCGAGGCTCTGGCGCGGGCATGCCCGACCATCTCGTCCTATATCTCCATTCACAATATGTGCGCGTGGATGATCGATCGCTTCGGGGCGGCAGAACTGCGACAGCAATGGCTCCCCGACCTGGTCGGCATGCAGAAGCTCGCGAGCTATTGTCTCACCGAGCCGGGCGCCGGCTCGGACGCGGCGGCGCTGAAGACCCGCGCCAGCCGCGAGGGTGACCACTATGTGCTGAACGGCCAGAAGCAGTTCATCTCCGGCGCAGGCGCGGCGGACCTCTATCTGGTCATGGCCCGCACCGGCGGGGCGGGACCAAAGGGGGTGTCGGCGCTGCTGGTGCCCTCGGACGTTCCTGGCCTCTCCTTCGGCGCCAATGAGCGCAAGATGGGCTGGAATGCGCAGCCGACCCGGGCGGTCATGTTCGAGAACGTCCGGATTCCCGCAACCTTTCGTCTGGGGGAGGAGGGGCAGGGCTTTGCCATTGCCATGGCCGGACTTGACGGCGGACGGCTCAATATTGCCGCCGCGTCGCTCGGAGGCGCGCAGTCCGCGTTCGAGAAGGCGCTCGCCTATGTGCAGGAGCGGCACGCATTCGAACAACCGCTGGCCGGGTTCCAGGCGGTGCAGTTCCGGCTCGCCGACATGCAGATCGACCTGGAGGCCAGCCGGACATTCCTGTGGCGCGCGGCCACGCTGCTCGACCGGGGAGATCCGCAGGCGACCATGTTCTGCGCCATGGCGAAGCGGCTCGTCACCGACCGCTGCTATGCGGTGGCAGATCAGGCGCTGCAGCTGCACGGAGGCTACGGATACCTGGCCGATTTCGGCATCGAGAAGATCGTGCGGGATCTGCGCGTTCACCAGATCCTTGAAGGAACCAACGAGATCATGCGCGTCATCGTGAGTCGCAACCTGCTTTCGCGGCAGGTCAGCGCAAGCGCTTGAATCCCTGACGGCGAGACAGCAGGAGAAACGGAACATGCCTGGGCCAATAGCCTTTATCGGACTTGGAAACATGGGCCGCCCGATGGCGGCAAATCTCATCGGGGCAGGCATGGAGGTGACAGGGTTCGATCTGGTCGAGTCCGCGCGCCAGGCGGCAATGCAGGATGGCGTCCGCCTGGCCGACAGCATCCAATCGGCTGCAGCCGCGGCGGACATCGTGATCACGATGCTCCCCGCCGGCCGGCATGTCCTGTCCGTCTGGTCCGAACTGGCGCAAGTAGTCCGGCCCGGCACATTGCTGATCGACTGCTCCACCATCGACGTGGACAGCGCCCGCAAGGCGCATGCCATGGCGAAGGAGGCGGGCTGCGCATCTCTCGACGCCCCGGTTTCCGGCGGAACGGTCGGCGCCGCCGCGGCGACCCTGACCTTCATGGTGGGGGGTAGCCGGGAGGCTTATGACAGAGGAGAGCCCGTGCTGGCGCGGATGGGCAAGCGGATCGTGCATTGCGGCGATGCCGGCTCGGGGCAGGCGGCGAAGATCTGCAACAACATGATCCTCGGCATCACCATGGCCGGCGTGTGCGAGGCCTTCGTGCTTGCGGAGAAGCTCGGCCTCTCCCACCAGGCGCTGTTCGACGTCGCATCCACCTCATCGGGCCAGTGCTGGTCGATCTCCACCTATTGTCCGGTTCCGGGGCCTGTCCCCACCTCGCCCGCCAATAATGGCTACAAGCCGGGCTTCGCGGCGGCGCTGATGCTCAAGGATCTGCGGCTGGCGCAGGAAGCGGCCAATTCGAGCGGCGCCGCTACCCCGCTCGGAGCGCATGCCGCCCAGCTGTATGAACTGTTCGGGAAACTCGGCCATGGCGGCGATGATTTCTCCGCAATCATCAAGCTGTTCCGCGGCGATCTCAAGGCGTGAAAAACCCCGCACAACCAGCCGGCGGTCCCGGACGGAGGGACCGCCGCACCGGCACCCGGGTGAACCGCCCCAATTCGCTGCGTGCCATCAACGTGCAGTTCACCCGGCGATGGCCCGCGGCCCTCGTCAATAT
>CAYLSN010000323.1:0-2803 GCA_964386015.1 uncultured Rhizobiaceae bacterium
AGCGCTGTCCAGATACACCCGAATGCCTATGTCGAGCCGGGAACTGAACTTGGGGAGGGCGTCCGCATCGGTCCTTTCTGTCATGTCGAAGCTGGGACGGTGCTGGGTGACCGGGTAGAGCTCAAAAGCCATGTCAGCGTACAACGTGGAACCACCATCGGCGCGGATACGATCGTATGGCCATTTGCAACGCTCGGCGGCGCGCCGCAGCACGTCGCGCGCAAGGGTGGCGAGACGACGCTCGTGATCGGCGAGGGTTGCAGCATCCGCGAAGGCGTGACCATGAACCGCGGCTCCGACAACAGCCGCGGCACGACCATTGTCGGCGATCGCGGCTACTTCATGGCCTATGCGCATGTGGCGCATGACTGCATTGTCGGCAATGATGTCACCCTTGCCAACCAGGCGACGCTGGGCGGCCATTGCGAAGTCGGCGATCATGTCAATATTGGCGGGCTCGCCGCCGTGCACCAGTTCGTGCGCATCGGCCATCATGCCTTCGTCGGCGGATGTTCCGGCCTGGTCGGCGATCTCATTCCCTTCGGCATGGCGCAGGGGTCGCGCGCGCGGCTGCGCGGCCTGAATGTCGTCGGCATGCGGAGATCCGGGCTTTCGGCGGAGCGGATCCGCAGGCTGCGGACTGCCTATCGCCAGATCTTTTCCGGCAACGACACCATGGCCGCCAATGCCGCCGCGGTGCGGCAGGCAATGGCCGAGGACGAGCTGGTCGTCGAGATGGTCGACTTCCTGCTCGTGCGCGGCCGCCGGCATCTGTGCGTGCCGGTTCCCGCCGGCGCAGATTCCGATGATGACGGGGCCGAAGGCTGAGCCGGCGCGGCGTCGCATCGATGCCGGGGATTGCATTGCGGTTCTCGCCGGCGGCGGCATGCTGCCCGTAGAGCTGGCGCAGGCGTTCAGGGAAAGCGGCCAGAGAGCCGTGTTCGTGCGGATCGAGGGCGAAGCGCTCGACGTCCGGCATTTTGCCGGATTTCCCTGCGACAGCGTCCGGCTGGAGGACTTTCCCGCACTGGCCGGAAAGCTGCGCGGGCTAGGGGCGCGATATGTCGTCCTCGCCGGATCGGTGGCCCGGCGTCCGCGCCTTCGCGATCTGCGCTGGAATGCGAATCTGCTTCGCCTGTTTCCGGGCATTGCCCGGGCGCTGTTGCGGGGCGACGACGGTCTCCTGCGCCATATTGTCGGTCATCTCGAGGAACACGGCATCGACGTGCTCGGCGTGCATGAGCTGATGCCGGATGTGGTCGCCGAAAAGGCCTGTCTCACCTCGCATGCGCCCGGTCGCGGCGACTGGAAGGACATTCGGGCGGCCATGGAGGCTGCGACGGCCATCGGCCGGCTGGATATCGGCCAGGCGGCGGTCGCCATCGGCGGCAGGGCAATTGCGCTCGAGGGCATCGAAGGCACGGATGGCCTGCTCGAGCGCACCATCGATCTGCGCCGGCATGGAAGGCTGGCCGGCGCTCGTGGCGGGGTTCTGGCGAAATGCGCCAAGCCGGGCCAGGAATTGCGCGCCGACCTTCCGGCCATCGGTCCGCGCACGGTTCTCGACGCCGCCAGCGCCGGACTTGCCGGCATTGCATTGCAGGCCGGGCGAACCCTGGTGCTGGAGCGCAAGGAAACGCTGCGCCTTGCGGAGGAGGCCGGGATCTTCATCATCGGCATTGCGACGGAAGGGGACAGTCCTTGAGCGCGTTCCGCCTTGCCGTTGTTGCCGGGGAAGAGTCCGGCGATCTGCTCGGGTCGGACCTGGTCAGCGCCCTGCGCCGGCGGACCGAAGCCGAGCTGACGGGTGTCGGAGGTGCCCATCTCGCCGCCCACGGGCTGAACAGCCTGTTCGATCCGGAAGTCATTGCCATTGCCGGCATTACCGCGGTTGTTCGCGATCTGCCGCGCCTACTCCGGCTGCTCGGCAGCACGGCGCGCGCCATTGCCGGGGCCCGCCCGGACTGCATCGTGCTGATCGACAGCCCGGCCTTCAATCTGCGGCTTGCGCGCCGGATCCGCAAGCTCGCCCCGAACATCCCCATCGTGCAATATGTGTGTCCGAGCGTCTGGGCATGGCTGCCGGGCCGGGCGGCGAAGATGAAGCCTTGCATCGACCATGTGCTGTGCCTGCTGCCATTCGAGCCGGAGGAATTGCGGCGTCTCAGCGGTCCGGCCGGGACCTTTGTCGGTCATCGCCTGTCGGGCCATCCCGGCATCGGGCAGGCGCGGGCGAGGCAGGCGGCCCGGAACCTGGCCCCGGACAGGGAGCGGAACCTGCTGCTGCTGCCCGGTTCGCGCCGCTCGGAAGTGGAGATGCTGGCAGCGCCCTTCGCCCGCACGGTGGAGATTCTGGCGGCGCGCGGCGGCCGATTCCGGGTGCTGCTGCCGACATTGCCGCGGCTGGAGCCACTGGTGCGGCAGAAGTTCGGCGCCTTGCCCGTGCCGGTCGCGATCGCCGCCAGCGAGGAGGAAAAGTGGCGCTTCTTCGGCGAGGCCGACGCGGCGCTGGCCGCATCCGGCACGGTCCTGCTCGAGCTTGCCCTGGCGGGCATTCCGGCCATTTCCTGCTACCGCTTCGACCCGCTGATGAAGCTGTTCCTGCCCATGATCCGGTCATGGTCCGGCGCGCTGCCCAATCTGATCGCGGACCGGCCCATCGTGCAGGAGCTGTACGATCCCTGGATCCGGCCGGAATATCTGGCGCGGGCGCGGGAAGGACTATGGGTCGACGGGGCGGTCCGCCACGCGGCGCTGGATGGCTACGGCGTCGTGCGATCCGCCCTGGAAACGCCGCGGCCGG
>CAYLSN010000324.1:0-2792 GCA_964386015.1 uncultured Rhizobiaceae bacterium
TCCGGCATGCGGAAGGCGCCGCCGATCTCGATCAGCTCTCCGCGCGACACGATGCTCTCGCGGCCGGACGCCAGCGTATTGAGCGCGATCAGCACCGCTGCTGCATTGTTGTTCACCACCGTCGCATCCTCGGCGCCGGTCAGTTCGATCAGGAGCTGGCGGACGATGTCGTCGCGCTTCCCGCGCTTCCCGCTGGCAAGGTCGAATTCCAGCGCCACGGGAGAGCGCATGGCCTCGCTCGCCGCCTCGATCGCTTCTTCGGCAAGCAGCGCACGGCCGAGATTGGTGTGGAGGACAGTGCCTGTCAGGTTGAAGACGGGCCGTGCCAGCGGCACGGATTCGCGCTCAAGCATGACCAGGGCCTGTTCGGCGAGTCGGGCTGTATCGGCTGCCACGCCAGTGCCGCTGCGGAGCGTGTCCCGCAAGTCCTGGAGCTGCGCGCGAATGGCGGCGACGGTCCGGCGATGGCCGAAACGCTCGAGCGCCTTCCTGGCGGCGGAAGCCTTGAGCACCTGATCGACCGATGGCAGGCTGGAGAAGGCTCCATCCTGCATGATCAATACCCGATGAGGAATGGATTGACCCCGCCGCGGTGATAGCCAAGCTCCTTGACGAGCAGGTCGAGACCGAGCGTCGCGACGTCGTCGGCAACGGGATCGAGCGACGAATCCCTGTCCTGATACAGCACCTTGACATAGCCCCGGCACGACTCGCAGGCTTCCGCCTTCACGGTGCCCCCGCCGCCCTCCACTTCGCGGAAGGTGATTTCCCGGGTAGAGCCGCACAGGGTGCACTTGGCACGGACATAGTTCCACAATGTCGAGCAGGTGCCGCAGGCGATGAAACGCGTGCCGTGGGCCTGCGGCCAGTCGACAATGAGCGAGGCGACCGGCGCGCCGCCGCAGCAAGGGCAGACGCCGTCTCCGATCGGCTTCAGCGTCGCGGGATCCAGCGTGGCGGCAAGCCGGGCGAAGACCAGTTGCACCGCTGCAGCCACGAAGACATGTTCGGCGATGGCCTCGAAGGGGATGGCGTCGGCGAGGACGTTGCGGACCATGAGGCGCCGCGCCGCCCGGTCCGACAGGATGACGCGCTGCAGCGCCGCCCGTGCCTCCGCCGGCATTTCGAGCCGGGCACATCCTTCGCAGATCTGCTCGAGCGTCTGGTCGAAAGCGGCATCGGGCTGGAACGAGTTCCGGTCGAGCGGCGGCATGGAATGCGTCGCAGCCCGTTCGAGCTGCTGCGCGTCGGGCGGTGACGCCGGCGGCAATTCGGTCGCAAGCCGGGCCTGAAGATCGCTGATGCCGGCGAGAAGTTCGAGATAGGGGCCCAGCGGACTTCCGGGCGCATGCTGCCGGTACCGTGCCGCGCGGTGGGCAAAGATCCGGTCCGGTTCGGGAAGTCGGACGAAGGGCGGCCTGGCGATGCTGCCGAGTATCTTGCCTTCCGGTTTGTTCGAGCCGTCGCCCTTGCGCCGCATGTCCTGTCCTTGCGCTCCGACCGGGAACGCTGTTGCAAATGCCGGGCGCCCGGGAAAGGCGCCCGGCCGGTTGTCTACTTCGCCCTGGTCTTGCCGGCGGCGAGATCGCGCAGCCACCTGCGATGGTGCCGCCATGCCCAGCCGCCCGTCACCCGGCCCCTCACCATGCCGCTTATGGTACCGCGAACCCAGATTGCTGCATAGACATGCACGATCCACACGCAGATGATGACGATGGCCGCGAGGGCGTGCACCAGGACCGCCGCCCGCTGCTGGTCGATGGTGAAATACGGTGCGAAATATTCGTACCAGATCACCAGGCCGCTGCCGAACAGAACGAGGATCAGCACCGACATCAGCCAGAACACCAGCTTCTGGCCGGCATTGTACTTGCCGACCTCAGGCAGGTTCTCGTCCCGCGCCGCCAGCACGTCGCGCAGGCGGGCAAGCCAGACATTGTCCGTCCGCTCCCACAGATTGTAGCGGAAGAACCGGATGAACAGCCCGGCGAAGCTGACGATCAGCACGACGCCGAGCCAGGGATGGATGATCCGGACCAACTCTCCGCCCCCGAACAGGGCGGAGAGCCAGTAGAGGCTCGGATGGAACAGCGAGAGGCCGGAAATCGCCAGCAGGATCAGGGTAATCGCCGTGATCCAGTGGTTGATCCGGGCACCGGTCGTATAGCGGTCGACCTGGACCGGATCGCCCGGATGGATCGCCGCCTTGCCGCTGTCGGGATGGGTTGCAGTCATGCCTCATCTCCCCCGGCCAGTTGCTTTGCCGAATCCTCGTCCTCGTCCGTCACCTTGTTGGGACCGGCAACCAGATGATGCAGGAAACCGATCGCGGCGAAGGCGGCGATGGCGGTAAGTCCCGCATATTTGGTGACGCCCTTCCAGGTTTCGACCAGCGGGCTGATCCGCGGATTGTCGGGCAGCCCGTTGTACAGGGACGGCCGATCGGCATGATGCAGCACGTACATCACATGGGTGCCGCCGACGCCCGGAGGATCGTAGAGGCCGGCATTGTCATAGCCGCGCGACTTGAGATCCTCGATGCGCGTCGCCGCCCATTCCTTCATCTCTTCCTTGGTGCCGAAGACAATGGCCTGGGTGGGGCACGCCTTGGCGCATGCCGGTCCCTGGCCGACCGCGACGCGATCGACGCAGAGCGAGCACTTGTAGGCCTTGTTGGTCACCTTGGAGATGCGCGGGATGTCGAACGGGCATCCCTTGATGCAATAGCCGCAGCCGATGCAGTTCTCCTGCACGAAGTCGACGATGCCATTGGTATACTGCACGATGGCGCC
>CAYLSN010000325.1:0-2742 GCA_964386015.1 uncultured Rhizobiaceae bacterium
CGCCGGCGCCGCGGTCGCTCCCCGGCAGGGCTTCCTCCTCGCGCAGCCTGCACCGCGCCACGGGGGCAAAGACGATCTGGGCAATGCGCATGCCGCGCTCGACCACAAACTCCGTCTCGCCGAAATTGGCGAGGATGACGCCGACCTCGCCGCGATAGTCGGCATCGATGGTGCCGGGCGCATTGAGGCAGGTGACGCCGTGGCGCAGGGCGAGGCCGGAGCGCGGCCGCACCTGTCCTTCGTGGCCATCGGGAATGGCGAGGATCAGCCCGGTCGGGATCAGCGCCCGTTCGCCCGGCCGCAGGATCCGCGGCGAGCCTTCCGGCAGGGCGGCGCGCAGGTCCATGCCGGCAGCCCCGGCGGTCGCATATTCGGGCAGCGGCAGGCCCTCGGCATGCGGCAGGCGCCGCACGGAGATCGTCAGTGTCGCTTCGCGCTCCATGGTATTTCCCCTGTCCGGATCGAATCGCTCCTCTGCGGGCGGCTACAGCCCCAGAAGCTCGGCTACCCTTGCCGCGAGCCGGTCGCTGTCGCCCGTGACCGTCACGGTCTTCAGGCGGGACCTTGCGCCCGCATCGACGCTGACCGCCGAGCGCGGCACGCCGAGCCATGCCGCCACCAGCCTTTCGAGCGCCGCATTGGCGGCGCCTTTCTCGGGCACCGCCCGCACGCGCGCCGCCAGATGCGCGCTGCCGTCGCTGGCCCGCGCGAGGCCGGAGACCTCGTCGCGCGAGGCGCCCGGGGTCAGGCGCACCCTCAGTTCGATCCCGCCGGCGCGGGACCGCAGGATCCCCGCGACCGCGCTCAGTAGTGGACGACTCCGAAGATCGGCTCGATGGTGGTGTGGATGAACACCTCGAGGAAGACGAGCGCGAGCAGGAGAAGGATCGGAGAAATGTCGATGCCGCCGAGATCGGGCAGGAAACGGCGAATCGGCCGCAGCGCCGGCTCGGTGATCCGGTAGAGGAAGTCGCCGATCATGGCGACGAACTGGTTGCGCGTATTCACGACATTGAACGCGTGCAGCCAGGAGAACACCGCCGAGGCAATGATGATCCACCAGTAGATGCGGATGGCGAAATGCAAGGTGACGAAAACAGCGGTCATGCCGGAATTTCTCCATGTTCCGGCGAGATTTAGCCTTTGCGGTCACGGGCGGCAAGCCCCGCAGTCGCATCGGCGGGGCAGGCGGCGGACCGGCTGCGAAGATCGCTTGACAGAACCGTGCCTGCGCCACTAAATGCGCCCGACCTGGAATACGGGGCTGTAGCTCAGCTGGGAGAGCGCGTCGTTCGCAATGACGAGGTCAGGGGTTCGATCCCCCTCAGCTCCACCAGGGTTTTTCCCGACTGATGCAGGCACCGGACGGTAAAGGGTGCGCAGACCTGACATTCCCGCCGCACGGGAAGCCTGCACGCAGTTGCGTCCCCGCGCCGCATGTTCCCCCTTCATGGCTGCAGTCCCGCGGCCGCGCCGATCGCGGCTGCATCGCGCGCCGCCGCGAGAAGGATGGCTTCGCTCTCCCACGATTCCGTGCGCGGCGACACGATCTGGATGCCCAGCGGCAGGCCGCGCCGGCCGCGCCCGGCGGGGATCGTGATGGAGGGCAGCCGCAGCAGCGTCCACAGCCGGTTGAATGCGGCATTGCCGGTCGATCCGAGTCCGGCCGGGGCCTCTCCCGGCGCCGGCAGGGTCAGGATCGTTTCATCGTCCCCGACCAGATCGCGCAATTGGCCCTGGGCCGCGC
Source organism: uncultured Rhizobiaceae bacterium (assembly GCA_964386015.1). Classification (GTDB taxonomy): domain Bacteria; phylum Pseudomonadota; class Alphaproteobacteria; order Rhizobiales; family Rhizobiaceae; genus CAYLGY01. The sequence continues at coordinate 1,748 of CAYLSN010000325.1, forward strand.
GCACCAGCCGGAACACCTCCTCGACCTGCTGCGGTTCGATGCGATGGCCCTCCTCGATGAGTTCGCGCATTTCCGGCGACAGCCGGTCGCGGTGCCGGGTCCATTCCGGTTGGAAGGCCTGCGCCGCCCCGAAGGCCATGACCTCTCCGTGGCGCTTGTCGGCCTCGGCGAATTCCGGCGGCAGCCCGGTCTCGCGCACGGCGGCGCCGGCCGAGCGCAGCAGCCTGGCGAAATCGTGCAGCCGGGCGAGCGCCTGAGGCTCGGCCATCCCTTCGTTCGGATGCCGGACGAGGACGACTCTGCGCGGCGGGGCAGGCAGGCGCAGCGTCCTCGCCGCCATGACTTCCGCCGCCGCGACGAGCACGTCGAAGGAGGCGGCCAGCAGACCCACCGTGTCGAGCGCCGGCGCCAGGAACTTCAGCCCGTCGGTCGGACACCAGCCATAGGCCGGCTTGTAGCCGAGCACGCCGCAGAAGGCGGCCGGGCGGATGACCGAGCCCGAGGTCTGGGTGCCCAGCGCCAGGGGCACCATGCCGCACGCCACCGCCGCCGCCGAGCCGCTCGAAGATCCGCCGGGCGTGCAGGAGAGGCCGTGCGGATTGCGGGTCGGCCCCGGCACCTTGTAGGCAAATTCCGTCGTCACGGTCTTGCCGAGGACGACCGCCCCGGCCTCCCGGAGGCGCCGGACGACCCCGGCGTCCCGTTCCGGAAAATTGTCGGCATGGATCGGCGAATTGCATCGGGTCGGCATGCCCTCGACGTCGATGAGATCCTTGACTCCGACGGTCAGGCCATGCAGCCTTCCGCGCCGGCCGCCGGCGTCGAGCCGGGCTGCGGCGGCGAGGGCGCCTTCGCGATCCAGCCAGGCCCAGGCGTGAATGTCGCCCTCGCGCCGGTCGATGATATCGAGCGCCTCGACGACCGCCTGTTCCGCGCTTTCCCGCCAGCCCATCCGGCTCATGCCTCCTGCTCCACGAACCGGTCGGCGATCTCGC
>CAYLSN010000326.1:0-2738 GCA_964386015.1 uncultured Rhizobiaceae bacterium
CCCAGCGCATCATCACGGACAGGAACCCGCCGATGACGCCCGCGAAGATGGCGAAGGCGAGATAGAGGGTGCCGATATCCTTGTGATTGGTCGAATAGAGCCATCGACGCGCAAAGCCCTGCGGCTTGTCGTGATGCTCGTGAATTGCGGCGTCTGTCATTCTCTCCGCTCCAATATCCTAAGCTGCCCGGCCGCGCGTCAATTGCCGACCGAGGCAATCCTGGCGTCCGACCGGATCGCCGCCATCAGTTCCCTGTTGGCCGCCTGCAGGTCGTCGCGCGCGGCCGTTGCCCAGCTCTCGTACTGCTCCTGCGACACGACGCGCACCGCGATCGGCATGAAGGCATGGTCCTTGCCGCACAGTTCCGAGCACTGGCCGTAATAGATGCCTTCCCGCGTCGCCTTGAACCAGGTCTCGTTGATGTGGCCCGGCACCGCGTCCACCTTGATGCCGAAGGCCGGAACGGCGAATGCATGAATGACGTCGCTGGCGGTGACGAGGACGCGCACGGTCGCATTGACCGGCACGACAATGTCGTTGTCCGTGGCGAGCAGGCGCGGAAACTCGGCAAGATCGGTCTTGCCGAAGGATTCGCGGTCGGCATCGCCCAGGATGGCCGAGTTGAAGGAGACCGGTTCCTCGAACTGGTATTCATAGTCCCAGTTCCACTGGTTGGCCGTCGCCTTGATCGTCAGCGCCGGCTCCTCCGGCAGCGTGTACTGCGCGGTCAGGAGCTGGAAGGACGGCACCGCCAGCAGCAGCAGGATGACGACCGGGCCGAGGGTCCAGATCACCTCGATCGTCGTGTTGTGGCTGGTGCGCGACGGGGCGGGATTGGCGCGCTCGCGATAGCGCACCAGGCACCAGGCCAGCAGCGCCATGACCAGCAGCACGATCGGAATGATGAACCAGAGCGTATAGGTCTCGAACCAGGTGACCTGCTCCATGATCGCCGTGGCTGCCGGCTGAAAGCGAATCTGCCACGGAGTAGGCTGTCCCGCCAAGGCCGGTCCGGCGATTCCCGAAAGGGCCAATGCGGCGGATCCTGCGACTAGCTTCTTCCTCACCCTAAATTCTCCTGATCGGGGGCCGGCGGAGGGCTTCTCGCATCTCGAACCGCCAGGCTTCCATTGCCGAGGTTCCTCAAACCATACTCTCGCGGCAACCGCAAGAATATCAGCACCGCGGATCATGCGGCATTTTTGCGCCCTTTGCGCTGCGTCAAGGACAGGCCGGCCGGATTCTGCCCGCGGGAGCCGTGACTTGACCATAGTGACATGCCGTCTCAATTCGGGCAAATTGCTCGCGCATCGGCCTGGACATCGTCCGTCCCGGGCTTGGTGCCCGGCCATCACTTCATATATGCCGATTGTGACGGACAGGTGATTCGCGAAAGGAAGTTCATGCGCGCCGCGATTTCCGCCCTTGCCCTGGTTGCCTTGCTGAGCCAGCCGGCACAGGCGCAGATGGCCGGCCAGGTCCGTTCCGAACACGGCGCCTGGACCGTCGTCTGCGACAAGCCCGCCGGCGCCGCCGACGAACAATGCGCCATGATGCAGAATGTCGTCGCCGAGGACCGGCCCGAGGTCGGGCTTTCGGTCGTCGTGCTGCGTACGGCCGACAACAAGGCGGAGATCCTGCGCGTGCTCGCGCCGCTCGGCGTGCTGCTGCCCAACGGCCTCGGCCTGAATGTCGACGGGCGCGACATCGGCCGCGCCTATTTCGTCCGCTGCTTCGCCGACGGCTGCTATGCCGAGGTGATCCTGGAGAAGCAGTTGCTCGATACGCTGCGGCAGGGCAAGAACGCCACCTTCATCGTCTTCCAGACGCCCGAGGAGGGAATCGGCATCCCGGTGGATCTGAGCGGATTCGCCGCCGGCTTCGACTCGCTTCCCTGATCGTTCCCCTGTACGGACGCGGCAGCGCGCCTATATTGGGGAAAAGCCCGATCAGGAGTTCAGTCCCGTGCGCGACAGCCTGCTGCAGAAATTCGACGTTTCCGAGAACCGGCTGAAGGAGATCGTCTCGCAGGCGCTCGCCGGCGCCGATGATGGCGAACTGTTCGCGGAATATTGCGAGAGCGAGGCGCTGGTCTTCGATGACGGCCGGCTCAAGACCGCCAGTTTCAGCGTCGACGAGGGCTTCGGCCTCAGATGCGTCGCCGGCGAGGCCGTCGGCCATGCGCATTCTTCCGAGCTCAGCGAATCGGCGCTGAAGCGCGCCGCCGACGCCGTCTCCGCCGTACGGACCGGCTATCGCGGCACGCTGGCCGGCGCGCCGCCCGGAACCAATCGCCGCCTCTACGACCCGGCCAATCCGATCGAATCGCCCGACTTCGCCGCGAAGGTGCAGATCCTGCAGGAGATCGACGCATGGCTGCGCCGCCGGGACGAGCGCGTCCGCCAGGTGACCGCCTCGCTGGCGGCATCGTGGCAGCATGTCGAAATCCTGCGCCCGGACGGAGCGCTGGTGCGGGACATCCGGCCGCTGGTGCGCCTGAACATCCAGGTGATGGTCGGCGTCGGCGACCGCCAGGAGACCGGATCCTTCGGCGCCGGCGGACGCAGGCCGTTCGACGAATTCATTTCGGCGGAAGGCTGGCAGGGCGCCGCCGAGAAAGCCTTGCGTCAGGCCCTGGTCAATCTGGAAGCAAGACCTGCGCCGGCGGGAACCTTCGACATCGTCCTCGGCAATGGCTGGCCCGGCAAGCTGACCATTTTCGGCCTGCTCCAACCTG
>CAYLSN010000327.1:0-2726 GCA_964386015.1 uncultured Rhizobiaceae bacterium
TACCAGGATGTCGGCGGCTCCGAAATCTTCTCGCGGTTGTAGATGATGGTCGTGGCGCCGAGCATGGCGGCGACATAGGCGTCCCCGGCTCCCCATGCGCCGTCGATGATGTCCGGTGCATTGCTCAATTTGGAGCGGTCGAGCTGCACCGCCAGGCCCTCATTCGCAATCTGCACGGCAAAGGCGTCGTCGGCGAAGACCACGTCCATGTCCGAATCGCCGCCCGTGGCGCGCACCGAGGCCGCGTGCTGCGAGGAACTGCCGAGCTTGGTGATCACCGTTGCGCCGGTCGCCACCTGGAACGGCTCGATGTAGCAGGCGGTCACATTGTCGGCGAAGGAGCCCCCGAACGTTCCGAGGACAAGCTCCTGCGCCGCCAGGCCCTGCGCCGAAGCGAGGATCCCCGCAAACGCCGCCGCGGCGACAAGATTCGTACGGTTCTTCATGAGCGCGATCTCCCTTAGCCCATGCAGGCCCCGAGCCCTTTGCTCTTCCTGCAGCGATTGCCAGCCTAGCACCGGCGATATTATCTTTCAAGAAAGCTATTTTGAAGATAACATAATGCAATATGGTGCATTGCATCTGCTCCCCGGGCCGCCAGCTCCGCGGCAGGAAGGAAGGCGAATCTTGAACAGGGCGGAAATCCAGTACTGGGAGTATGACCGGGTCGGGCGCGGCATGGCGGCATGGCGCCGCGAACGCCCCGACATCGATTGCAGCGGCAAGGCCGTGATCGGGCGGATCGTGCAGCTGCGCGACATCATCGTCCGTGCCGTGAACCGGGCCCTGGCGCCGCACGGCCTGAAATACCCGACCTATGCGGTGCTGGCGACGCTGCGCGTTTCGGGCGCGCCCTACAGGATGTCGCCGTCGGAACTGCTTTCCAGCCTGCTCATCACCTCCGGTGGCCTGTCCAACCTCTTGCGCCGCATGGAGAAGGACGGCTATGTGCGCCGCATGGCCGACAAGCGCGACGGGCGCGGCGTCATTGTCGAACTGACCGAGAAGGGCATCGACGCCGCTGACCGGAGCATGGCCGATCACGCCGCGGTGGAGCGCGAGATCTGCGCCAGCCTGCCGCCGGAGCTGCAGGAAACGGTGGCGCGGGCGCTCAGCCTGATGATCACCGCCGCGGACGGGTAGGCGCCGTCATGAGGACCGGTGGCGGCAGGGTCGGCCGCGCAGTCAACATCGACGATCTGCGGCAGGCGGCGTGGCGCTGTCTGCCGGGCTTTCTCTACGACTTCATCGAAGGCGGCGTCGATGGCGAGGAAGGCCTGGCGCGCAACGCCGCAGCATTCTCCCGTTACAGCCTGGTGCCGCGCTATCTGGTCGATGTCGGCAGCCGCAGCCTGCGCGCCTCGCTGTTCGGCCGCGACTACTCGATGCCGTTCGGGATTTCTCCCACCGGACCCGCGCCGCTGTTCCGGCCGGATGCGGACCTCATGCTGGCGCGGGCGGCGGCGGAGGCCGGCGTCCCCTTCGTCCTGTCCGGTGCTTCCGGCGCCTCGATCGAGGAGGCGGCGCGGACCGCGCCGGGCACTGTCTGGTTCCAGCTCTACACGGCCCGCGATCGCCGCATCTCCCATGACCAGATCCGCCGGGCCGCCGATGCCGGTGTCGAAGTGCTGGTCGTCACCGTCGATACGCCGGTCACGCCCAAGCGCGAGCGGCATCTGCGCAACCGCATCAGCGTGCCCTTCCGGCCGACGGCCGGCGTTCTGGCGAGAATGGCGCGGGAAGTGCTGCGGCGCCCGGCATGGTTCGTCCGCTACCTCGCCGGCGGCGGCATGCCGGTGATGGGCAACTGGGCGCCCTATGCTCCTCCCGGTGCTTCCGCGTCCGAGGTAGCGGCCTTCTTCTTCGACCAGGCCTTCGTGCCCGGCGAGTCCGGGACGCCGGTCTGGGCCGACCTCGAAGCGTATCGCCGGCTATGGCCGGGCCGGCTGGTGGTCAAGGGCCTCCTCCATCCGGACGATGCCGTTCGCGCCGCCGATCTCGGCTGCGACGGGCTGATCGTCTCCAATCATGGCGGCAAGTCGCTCGACCGCGCTCCCGCATCGCTCGAACAGCTTCCGCTCATCCGCGCCGCGGTCGGCCAGCGCATGTCGCTGATGCTGGACAGCGGTGTGCGCCGCGGCTCCGACATCGTCATCGCCCTCTGCCTCGGCGCCGATTTCGTCTTCGCCGGCCGGCCCACCCTTTACGGTGTCGCCGCGGGCGGCCAGGCCGGAGCCGCCCGGGCGCTGCAGATACTTGCGCAGGAGACGGATCTCGTGCTGGCATCCGTCGGCTGCAGGACGGTCCGCGAACTCGAACCATCCATGTTGCAAAGGAGTCCCCTGTCATGAAGTTGCGCCCGATCGGCCGTTCCGGCCTTCAGGTTCCGCCGGTCATTTTCGGAGGCAATGTCTTCGGCTGGACCGTCGACGAGGCCCAGTCCTTCCGGCTGCTCGATGCCCTTTACGAAGCAGGCCTGACCGCGATCGACACGGCCGATACCTATTCCGCCTGGGCGCCGGGCCACAAGGGCGGGGAATCGGAGGAGATCATCGGGCGCTGGATCGAGGCGCGCGGCAATCGCGCCGGCGTGCTGATCGCCTCGAAAGTCGGGATGCGGATGGGAGATGGCAGCGAGGGGCTTTCCCCCGCTCATATCGAGCGCTCGGTCGAGGCGTCGCTGCGCCGCCTGCGCACGGACTACATAGATCTGTACCAGGCCCACA
>CAYLSN010000328.1:0-2703 GCA_964386015.1 uncultured Rhizobiaceae bacterium
GTTACGGGGCGTCGAAACCCGGTCAATCGGGTAGAGGAGCAGAAGCGGACGCACTCCGAGCTGACGCCGCCGTTCATCCTTGAGATCCTCCCAGACCTTCCCGGCGGAAAGATCTCCATCGCAATCGAACCAGATGTCTCCCTTGGACATCAGCGCCTTGATGTCAGCGGTATCCATCATGTCTTTCATCTTCAGCTTTGCACGACGGACCAGCTTAGGCTCCTGAATCGGACCGAGCGGCCTGATCGGCCGTTGGGCCGAATATGACCCGACGAGCCCCACATTCCATGACTTCAGCCGCTCATCCCTCTGACGAACGAAGGCCAGAAGCATGTCCGGCTGAAGGTCCCTGTGACTTGGATGGAAGCGATAGCGTCCGAGAAACTCAACAATGGCCTCCTTGGGGACATCAGTCCAGAGATGGCGTCGGCTGTCACCGTTCCGCCTGCCGTACCGTTCGGCCGTGTCGAGAAGGTCGGACGCTGCCTGCCAGTTTTCACACAGCTCCCTGGAATCAAGATGATGGAACCGGAAGGTCTGCCGATGGGTTCCCCAGAAGCTGACGGTGCAGGTTCTGGCGGCACGCATCTTTGTCACGCCGGTGATCGCCATCCCCGGAATGGTACGGATCCGCACTGCAACGTCCATGGGGGTGAGCCTTTCAAGGCGGTAACGCTCAATGTCCTCCCGGATCTCGATTTCGATCCTAGCAAGCTGCCGGAACTTCAGCTGGAGGTCATCCGGCATCCAGATGCGTGGCAGATCCTCGTAATTCTGCCGATAGCCAAACCAGCGGCCCATCTGAAGGAGAGTGTCATACTGGTTTGCAGACCGGAGGAAATAGCTCACCATGAGCCCTTCAAGCGTAAGCCCTCTCGCAAGGATCGATCCTCCGACCACGATGTAGGTCCGGGGCGTATCCTTGCGGTAATCGATGCGGTCGTCACTTGCACCGTTCTCGACCGGAAACTCAAGGGCGTCCAGCACGTCGGGAAGGTGGTGAAATAACTCTTCCGTGGTAACGGGACGGGCTGCAGTGATGTCCGGTGGCAGACGCCCCTGCTCCCTTTCCCAGACTTGGGCCAGCCGCCTTCCCGTCGGGCTAGACGGATCCTTCACCTCGTGACGGATCTGTTCCACCCAGTTCCTGACGCAGTCCGCAACCCGTCCGTGTTCAATCACGTAGGCTGAGGTATGGATGAGCATCGTCATATGCCTGTTGCCATCGCCCCGTGCCCGGCGTGCAGAGCAGCAGGCAAGAAAATAGAGGATTGCCTCCTCGAGGCTGCCGGCCACCGACGGCATGAAGGCATTCCTCCGTCTTGCGCTGGCTGGCTGAAGGAGATACTGATCCTTCTCAGGAATCTCGCGGATCATGTCCAGCCCTTCTTCTTCCGGGCGGATGTTCTCCGGATCCTCCGGGATGCGTCCGAACAGCCTTTCGGTGCCGAAGTAGTTCGGAGACGGCGGCAGCGCCGTGATGAAATCCTTCGGATACAGGTCATCGAGTTCCTTTCCGCTGATTGGATCTGTCCGGTAAGGATCGATGAGGACATTCGCGAACGGCGTGGCCGTATACCCGATGTATGTGACGGCAGGCAGCATTCCGAGAAGGTCCCGGATGTGCTGGTTGATGGTGGTCACGTCAAGCTCGCCGCGTCCTGCATTGACACTTGCCTGATCACATTCGTCATCAATGACGAGGACCCGGAGTTGGCGGAGGGCAACCGGATGCGTGGCATCAACAGCGATCTTCAGCTGCCTCAGCGGCGAAACGTTCTTCTTGACGACGGCGATCTGGGCCTTGCCCCTTTCAATACTGGTGAGGAAGCCCCCCTGTGGTGGCGCGCGGAAATCGATGTCCTCGATGTTGGGCGTGCGCACGTTCCAGTCCAGCTCATTGCGGCTGACCAGATCTTCGAACAGCCGTACCTGTGTCTGGAAACGGAGCTTGTTGGTCAGGCCCGCCAGTACGATCACGGTGTTGTAGCCGGCATCCACAGCCTTTGCGATCACCGCGGTCATGTTTGCAGTCTTTCCTGACTGGACGAAGCCAACGACCATTCCCCGGCAGGAGAACTGATTCTTGGCCGGGTTTTCAATCAGGGAAACGATCTCACTGGAGGCTTCGTCTAGCCGCTCGATGTCAAGAGAGGCCCACCCCTTCTTCTCGATGTATCCACGGAATGCAGGCCAATGCCTGTCCGTCGGTCGCGGACCGAAATACCAGCGTTCCCTGGGCCGAATGATCGAATGCCGGTGGACGATCTCCACCTGCTCAAACTGTCGTTCAACCTCCCGCCGTGCTTCTTCGATTTGATCCGCATGCGTGGCGGAATAACCGGGAAACAGATTCTCTAGGTTATTGATGACCTGCCTGACTGAGCTGTCTACATCGGGACATTTCGGCAGTGCATCAAGAATCATCCTCACCAAGGTTTCAACTTGCGGGTCCCGCATGCGTTTCCCTCCCCTGAATTAAGCCCTCTCAAGCACCTGGTCCGGAATCATTCGTCCGGAATAGACAGTCGCCTCTTTGGCAGTCGTATGCGCAAGCGCCAGTCGATGTCTTGAAATCTGTCCATTCTCCTCAGGATGTCGGCGGGGCTGGTTACCTGGTCGCACTCACCACCTCCCGATCCAGAAGTACGATCTGCTGGTCCGCCGGGTTCCGGGTGAACGGGTCAGTGTCCAGCCCGAGAC
>CAYLSN010000329.1:0-457 GCA_964386015.1 uncultured Rhizobiaceae bacterium
CCTCGCCCGTGTTCGACTTGCCGCCCAGCCTGTTCATCGCGATGGCGAGCGTGGTATGCGCCTCGCGGCTGATCGAGCCGAAGGACATCGCCCCGGTCGAGAAGCGCCGCACGATGGACGCCGCCGGCTCGACCTCCTCCAGCGGCACGGGCTGACGGCCGGTCTCCGCCGCGCTCATGATGTGGAAGAGTCCGCGGATGGTGTGGCCCGCCTTGCCGTTCACCTCCTCGGCGAAGGCGCGATAGCGGTCCTTGGCGCCGAGCCGCACCGCGTGCTGCAGCGAAGCGACCGCATCGGGCGTCCAGGCATGGGCTTCGCCCCGCACGCGGTACAGATATTCGCCGCCGACATCGAGCGCGTGCCGCAGCACGGGATCCTTGCTGAAGGCCGCCGAGTGACGGGCATGGGTCTCGATCGCGATTTCCTCGAGACCGGCACCCTCGATGGTCGTCGCCGT
>CAYLSN010000329.1:467-2674 GCA_964386015.1 uncultured Rhizobiaceae bacterium
GCGTCCAGGCGAGCGCCTCGCCGCGCAGGCGGAAGGCGTACTGGCCGCCGACGTCCAGCATGTTGGCGTAGATCGGGTTCTCGCCCCAGGCGTCGCGGTGACGGCGGACCGTCTCCTCGGCGATCTCCTTCAGGCCGACGCCCTCGATGGTCGTCGCCGTGCCGGTAAAATACTTCTCGACCAGCTGTGAAGACAGGCCGACCGCGTCGAAGATCTGGGCGCCGCAATAGGACTGGTAGGTGGAGATGCCCATCTTGGACATTACCTTGAGAATGCCCTTGCCGATCGACTTGATGTAGCGCTCCACCACCTCCCCGGCATCGACCTCCGGCGGGAACTCGCCGCGGGCATGCATGTCGAGCAGCGTATCGAATGCGAGATAGGGATTGATCGCCTCGGCGCCATAGCCGGCAAGACAGCAGAAGTGATGCACTTCCCGCGGCTCGCCCGATTCGACGACAAGGCCGACCGCCGTGCGCAGGCCCTTGCGGATCAGATGATGATGCACCGCCGCCGTGGCGAGCAGGGCGGGAATGGGGATCCGGTCGGGGCCGACCTGGCGGTCGGAAAGGATGATGATGTTGTAGCCGCCGGCCACCGCGGCCTCGGCGCGCTCGCACAGCCGGTCGAGCGCACCGGCCATGCCCTCCGCCCCCTCGTCGGCGGCATAGGTGATGTCGATGGTCCTGGTATCGAACCGGTCCTCGGCATGGCCGATCGAACGGATCTTCTCGAGATCCTCATTGGTGAGGATCGGCTGACGGACCTCGAGGCGCTTGCGGCGCGAATTGCCCACCAGGTCGAAGATGTTCGGCCGCGGTCCGATGAACGAGACCAGGCTCATCACCAGCTCCTCGCGGATCGGATCGATCGGCGGATTGGTGACCTGGGCGAAATTCTGCTTGAAATAGGTGTAGAGCAGCCGCGGCCGTTCCGACATGGCGGAGATCGGCGTGTCGGTTCCCATGGACCCGACAGGTTCCTGGCCGGTGATCGCCATGGGCGCCATCAGGAGGCGCGTATCCTCGCGCGTGTAGCCGAAGGCCTGCTGCCGGTCGATGAGCGACACGTCCCGCGTGAAGGCGCGCGGGGCGACCGGGGGCAGATCCTCGAGGATCATCTGCGTGCTGGCCAGCCATTGGCGGTAGGGATGGCGCGTCGCGACCTTGCGCTTGATCTCCTCGTCGGAAATGATCCGGCCTTCCTCGAGGTCGATCAGCAGCATGCGTCCGGGTTGCAGCCGCCAGCGCTGGCGGATGCGCGATTCCTCCACCGGCAGGACACCGGCCTCGGAAGCAAGGATGACCCGGTCGTCATCGGTGACGACATAGCGCGCCGGGCGCAGCCCGTTGCGATCCAGCGTCGCGCCGATCTGTCGCCCGTCGGTGAACACCACCGCCGCCGGACCGTCCCAGGGCTCCATGAGCGCTGCGTGATACTCGTAGAAGGCACGCCGGTCGGGATCCATCAGGCGATTGCCTGCCCAGGCCTCCGGAATCAGCGTCATCATCGCATGCGCGAGCGAGTAGCCGCCCTGGCAGAGGAATTCGAGCGCGTTGTCGAAGCAGGCCGTGTCCGACTGGCCCTCGTAGGAAATCGGCCAGAGCTTGGAAATGTCGTTGCCGAACAGTTCGGAATCGACCGAGGCCTGCCGTGCGGCCATCCAGTTCACATTGCCGCGCAGCGTGTTGATCTCGCCATTATGCGCCACCATCCGGTAAGGGTGGGCCAGCCGCCACGACGGGAAGGTGTTGGTGGAAAAGCGCTGGTGCACGATGGCGAATGCGCTTTCCAGCTCGGGATCGGCAAGGTCGAGATAATAGCGCCCGAGCTGGTAGGCGAGGAACATCCCCTTGTATACCAGGGTGCGCGACGACAGGGAGACCACATAGAAGCCCCGGTCATTGCCGGCATATTCGCGGTAGATCCGGTTCGAGATCACCTTGCGGATGACATAGAGCCGGCGCTCGAATTCCTCCTGGGTGGCCAGGGACGGATTGCGGGCGATGAGAACCTGCCGGTGAACCGGTTCAGCGGCGCGGATTTCGGGCGCCTGCGACAGGCAGGAATTGTCGACGGGCACATCGCGGAAGCCGAGCAGCGTCTGGCCCTCGGCCCGGACGACTTCCTCGATGATCGCCTCGACCTGCGCGTTGAATTCGCGATCCTGCGGCATGAAGAGATGGCCGACGCCATACTGGCCGGGT
>CAYLSN010000330.1:0-2663 GCA_964386015.1 uncultured Rhizobiaceae bacterium
TCGGCGCGGCACCATGGCGGCGCAGGCAATTGGGGCGACCAGCTCGTGCCGGTCGTGGTGCGAAAGGGTTGAAACGGGGGCGGGCGGAAGCGGCTCAGCCTGGCTGCAGCTGCTCCGCTCGCCGGCGCTGCAAGGCCCGGTGCTTGTTGATCAGCGATGCAGTCAGCACGCCGATGGCGACCAGGCCGATGAGGATCGTGCAGACGGCGTTGATCTCCGGGGTGACCCCGAGCCGCACCTGGCTGTAGATCTTCATGGGCAGGGTCGTCGCGCCGGGCCCCGAAGTGAAGCTGGCAATCACCAGGTCGTCGAGCGACAAGGTGAAGGCCAGCATCCAGCCCGCCAGGATCGCCGGGAAGATGATCGGCAACGTCACCTGAAAGAAGGCTCGCGTCGGCGTGGCGCCGAGATCCAGCGCTGCCTCCTCCAGCGAGCGGTCGAACGTCGCCAGGCGCGATTGTACCACCACCGCGACGAAGCACATGGAGAAGGTGATGTGCGCCAGCGTAATGGTGACGAAGCCGCGATCCAGCCCGACGGCGACGAAGAACAGCAGCAGCGAGAGGCCGGTGATGACTTCCGGCATGACCAGCGGCGCATAGATCATGCCGGAAAACAGGATGCGGCCGCGAAACCGGGTATGGCGCGTCAGCGCGATGGCGGCCATGGTCCCCAGCACCGTCGCGACCGTCGCCGAGATCAGGGCAATGCGCAATGTCACCCAGGCGGCGTCGAGGAGGGCCCGGTTCGACAGCAGCGAGACATACCAGCGCGTCGAGAATCCTGCCCAGACGGTGACGAGCCGGGATTCGTTGAAGGAATAGATCACCAGCAGGACGATCGGCAGGTAGAGAAAGGCAAAGCCCAGCACCAGCGAGACGATGTTGAAGCGGGAGAGGCCGGAATTCATGCTGTCACCGCTCCCGCTCTGCGGCGCGCGCCTGCGCATGCTGGAGAACGACAATCGGCACCACCAGCAGCAGCAGGAGCAGGATGGCCACGGCCGAGGCGACCGGCCAGTCGCGGTTGGCGAAAAATTCCTGCCACAGGGTCCGTCCGATCATCAACGTCCGCGAGCCGCCGAGCAGGTCGGGTATGACGAATTCTCCCATGGCGGGAATGAAGACCAGAAGACAGCCGGCAAGGATGCCGGGCAGGGACAGCGGCACCGTGACCTTCCAGAACGCCCCCACCGGGCGGCACCCGAGGTCCTGCGCCGCCTCGATCAGGGAAAAGTCCATCTTTTCCAGCGTTGCATAGAGCGGCAGGACCATGAACGGCAGGTAGGAATAGACGATGCCGATATAGACGGCCGTGTCGGTATTGTGGATGATCAGCGGCGTGTCGATCAGGCCGAGGCCCAGCAGCAGCTGGTTGAGCAGTCCCTCGGGCTTCAATATGCCGATCCAGGCATAGACGCGGATCAGGAAGCTGGTCCAGAACGGCAGGATGACAAGCATCAGCAGGACAGGGCGCAGCCCGTCCGATGCGCGCGACATGCCATAGGCGACCGGATAGCCGATCAGCAGCGTCACCAGGGTCGAGATCGTGGCGATCTTCAGGCTGGAAAGATAGGCGTTGAGGTAAAGCTGGTCCTCCATCAGCCAGGCGTAGTTGGCGAGGCTGAGGCTTTGCAGCTTCCCGATCAGCCCCGCCCAGCCGTCGGAAAGGCTGAAGACCGGCAGGTAGGGGGGCATGGCCAGCGTCGATTCCGACAGCGAGATCTTCAGCACGATCAGGAACGGCGCCAGAAACAGCGTCAGCAACCAGAGATAGGGCACCAGGATCACGATCCGGCGGCCGATCCAGCTGGAAATCCCGGCCATGCGCACCTCCTAGCGGGTCAGAACCACGCCGGCATCGCCGGCGAACCAGGCCCACGCCCGGTCGTGCCAGGTCAGGTCGCCGGAGCGGTAGCGGCGCGAATTGACGGTGCTGACCTTGACGATGCGGCCGTTGTTCAGCCGCAGGTGATAGATGGTGATATCGCCATAATAGGCGATGTCCCAGACTTCGCCCTCGACGGCGTTGCGCGAAGTGTCGGGTGGCGGCGTCGCCGAAATGCCGATCTTCTCGGGGCGGATGGCAAAGGCGACGCGCTGGCCGTCCAGATCCTGTGCCGGCAGGGCGGTGCGGATGCGCAGGCCGTCATCGGCGTCGATCTCGAGCGCCCCGTCGGCGCTGCGCGCCACGCCTTCGAACAGGTTGACCGAGCCGATGAAGCTGGCCACGAAGCGGCTGGCCGGCGATTCGTAGAGCGTGCTGGGCGGATCGACCTGCAGCACCTCGCCATGATCCATCACGGCGATGCGGTCCGCCATGGTCATGGCCTCGTCCTGGTCGTGCGTGACGATGAGGAAGGTAAGGCCGAGTTGCTGCTGCAGGTCGACGAGCTCGAACTGCGTCTCCTCGCGCAGCTTCCGGTCGAGCGCGCCCAGCGGCTCGTCGAGCAGCAGCACTTTCGGGCGCTTGGCCAGCGAACGTGCGAGCGCCACGCGCTGCCGCTGGCCGCCGGAGAGCTGGTGCGGCTTGCGGCGTGCATAGGGCTGCAGCTTCACGAGCCGCAGCATCTCCGCGACCCGCTCGGCGATCTGCTGCCTGGGCATGCGGTCCTGTTTCAGGCCGAAGGCGATGTTCGCCTCCACCGTCATGTGCTGGAACAG
>CAYLSN010000331.1:0-2661 GCA_964386015.1 uncultured Rhizobiaceae bacterium
CACGCGTTTGACTGAACCCCATAGTGGTTCAGATCAAACGCGATCCGGTCTAGGGGCGAGAAGGCGATGCGATCCGGGTCTGCCTCAAGGGCCCAAGCGCAGCCCGATTTCCTCCTCGTCGGTCAAGGAATTGGAGCCGCAGAAGCGTTCCAGGCTGGCCGGGTCCTTCAGCAGGATCCGGTCATTTTGTGTTTCCACCCCGAAGTCCCGCAAGGCGGCCAGTGCCCGGGAAAGGCTCTCCCGAGTCATCCCCAGGTGGGAAGCGATCAGCTGCTTGTCATAAGGCAGCTGCACACTGGCCGTTCCTTCCGGTCCCGGTTGCGCGAGACTTAGCAGGAAGAAGCCCAGCCGTTGCACGGTCGAACGCAACTTCAGATTCTTGAGCTGTCGCACCATTCGGCGGCTCTGGCTCGCCAGCGCCACCAGCAACCTGAGTGCGAGGTCGGGGTAGCGCGCGATGCTGCGACGCAGCTCTGCGGCCGGGAGAAGCAGGATCCGGGCGGGTTCCAGTAACCGCGCGCTCATGAGATAGGGCGTGTCGGTCAGGACTGCCGCCAGAATGAAGCTGTGGTGGGGGGTTACGATCTCTATGATCGTTTCCTTCCCCTCTTCGGGCATGGCGGCCGAAAGCACCACGCTGCCCGAGAGGAGGAGGTGGAGAAACTCGGGTTTCTCCCCCTCCTTGAAGAGACTTTCGCGCGCCGGCAGAGAACTGACTTTTGCCTGGCGCGTCACGGCTGTGAGGACAGAAGGTTCAAGATCCTCGAAAAGCGGGATCCTGGCCAATTCTTCAAGGTCCGCTGGCACTGCTCCCACGGCTTTGGCTCCTTCGCTCCCACCAAAGAAGCTTGAGCATTGAACTGCGGCCCGTCCCGGCGCTCCTCCGCTATGCCCTGCTCCAAGAATCAGAGAGTAGAGCAGATGTATCTCGCGATCGCCTTGCTTTGTGAATTCAATCCAGGAGCAACTGTCAGGCCTGTGAAGCGCTACCTTAATCCTCGAACGCAGGGGTGACCACTGGAGTGCAACCCATTTGATGAGGAGTACCTAAAGTTTCCCAGCAACAGACTTCATCGCTTTACCTTTCAGGCGCGGGAGTTAAAGCGAGCTGCGGGCGCCTCCTGGCCACGGCAATCTGCTCGCTCATTGCGCTCCATCAAAGAAACCTTCGCGAAAGCGACTAGCTTGCAGGCCCTCTGTTTGATGCCCAGATGATTCTCATGCCGCCCGTAAGAGCGGCGCGACCGAGGGTCTGTCGATTAAGACCTCTGTCGGAGGCCATCGGGCTCGAGATCCGATATCGGGAGTTGTTCCATGGCCCTTGGCCAGTCTGCACATCCGGCGATCGAGGCAAGAGCCCGCGCTTCACGGGCCTTTCCGCTCCTGCGGGCCGGTTTCCGCCCCTTCTTCCTTCTCGCCGGCTTCTGGGCTATCGCCGCTATTGGCCTGTGGATCCCGTCGTTCCTGGGGATGGTCACTCTTCCCAGCGCCTTTGCCCCCATGACCTGGCATTTCCACGAAGCCATCTATGGCTTCGCAGTGGCAGCGGTTGCGGGTTTTCTTCTGACGGCGGTACCTAACTGGACGGGGCGCCTGCCGATCGCCGGTCCTGGTCTCGCGGCGCTTGCACTGCTTTGGATCGCCGGACGGATCTTTTGCTTATTTTCCGCTTGGATCGGTTGGCAGGCCGCGATGCTGATCGATCTTTCCTTCCTTTGTCTCTTCTTCCTGGTGATCACGCGCGAGGTCATTGCCGGAAAGAACTGGCGGAATATTCCGCCCTGCATTGCCATTGCCGTCCTGGCGCTGGGGAATGCCGCCGTGCACCTGGAAGAGAGGGTGGAATGGATCGACCATGGGCTGGGCGGACGCATCGGGCTCGCTGTCCTGCTTTTGCTGATCACTTTGATCGGCGGCAGGATCATTCCCAGCTTTACCCGCAACTGGTTGGCCAAGCGCCAAGAGAAGAGCTTTCCGGTTCCTTTCAATGGCTTTGACCGGCTGGTGGCGCTGACGGGGCTTCTCGCGCTGGCGCTCTGGGTGGTGCGCCCCGAGGGGCCGGTTACTGGCGCCCTCCTGCTTCTTGCTGGATTACTCAACATCCTGCGACTGATGCGCTGGCGCGGGATCGCCACTCTGGCGGAGCCGCTGCTGGCGGTTTTGCACCTTGGTTATCTTTGGCTCGGGGTGGGACTTCTGCTGCTGGGTCTCGAACTGCTCTTCGCCGAGCCGCTGCTCCGGGGAGCGCTCCACGCCCTGGCGGCAGGTGCGGTCGGGACCATGATCCTGGCGGTCATGACCCGCGCGACCTTGGGCCACAGCGGCCAGGCACTGACCTCCGGGACCGGGACCACGATCATTTATCTGCTCATCAGCGCCGCCGCGCTGGGGCGCGTGCTCGCGCCTGCTCTGCCGCTCGCGGAGGTGAGCCTGCTAACCCTTTCCATGCTGGCCTGGATCCTTGCGTTCGGGCTGTTCCTTGCCCTCTATGCGCCCCTCTGCTTCCGGGGACGAGGTTCGGCTTCACCCTGAGACAGCTGACGCAAGGCTTTGGCCACCGCCTGAGAGAGTTCAGGAAAGGTGAAGGGACGCGGCAGGATTGCAGCAGGCTCGGTCGCTTCGATGCGCGCGAGGTTGGTTGGGTCGTCCCGGGCGGTCATC
>CAYLSN010000332.1:0-2655 GCA_964386015.1 uncultured Rhizobiaceae bacterium
GCGGTTGAAATGCGCCATCTGCTCCAGAAAGTGCACGTCATGCAGCACGATCGGCCCGTTCGGTCCGATGGAGAGCGAATGCCGGTCACTGTGCGCGGGTGCGCCCGTGCTCATGGTGGAATGGCCGGTATGCAAAGGCTTGTTCATCTACAGCTCCTTTCGGGAAATGCCGGGATTGGCAGGAGGCATGGGAGCAGCGCATCGCCGGTTGCGGGCGGCCGCTCGCCTTGTCCCGGACGTATGCCGCCAGGGCGATGAAATCAAGCTCCCTGGAGCGGTTCTAAACTGAAGTCCTGCCGGCAGCGGCTTCATGCCGCGATCCGCGCCTCATGTTGATCCGGTGCCCGGCTCGCGGTAGTCAATATCCGGCAACTTCTGGAGCTTCCGGCCGCGAAATGCTGACCGAACTAGGCGTCCTCGCCGCCCTGATCGCGTTGAACGGATTGCTCGCGCTGTCGGAACTCGCGATCGTATCCGCATCGAAGGTGCGTCTAGTCCTGCTCGCCGAACAGGGCAGGCCGGGCGCGGCGCGGGCGCTCGACCTGGCCCGCAATCCGGCGCGTTTCCTGTCGACGGTCCAGGTGGGGATCACGCTGGTCGGCGTACTGGCGGGTGCGTTTTCCGGGGCGACCCTCGGCGTGCGGCTCGGCTCCTGGCTGCAGGCGCTCGGGCTGCGGCAGGAACTGGCCGAGCCGGCAGGCGTCGGCGCCGTGGTCGTCCTGATCACCTATGTTTCCCTGGTGATGGGAGAGCTCGTGCCCAAGCAGCTGGCGCTGCGCAACGCCGAGGCGATTTCCTGCCGTGTCGCGCCGCCCATGCATCTGCTGTCGCGCATCGGGGCGCCGCTGGTGCGGCTGCTGGAAGCCAGCAGCGGCGCCGTGCTGCGGCTGCTCGGTTCGCACAGGCCGGCCGACGCGACGGTGACGGAGGAGGAGATCCGGGCCATCCTCGCGGAGGGCGAGCGGGCCGGGGTGCTCAAGGCGGGCGAGCACGACATGCTTGCCGGCGTCATGCGCCTCGCCGACCGGACGGCGCGCGCCCTGATGACCCCGCGCCGCGATGTCGAGACGCTGGATCTGGCGGCGGCGCCGGAAGCGCTCGAGGAACAATTGCGCCGCACCCGCAGGACCCGGCTGCCGGTGCGCGATGGCGCCGAGGACGCCATCATCGGCATCATCAACACCAAGGAGGCCCTGCGCCGGCTGGCCTGCGGCGAAACCGCCAGCCTGCGCGACATGGTCGAGGACGCGCCGATGGTCATCGACATTGCCAGCGCCGGGGCCGTGATCGAGAAGCTGCGGACATCGCGCCAGCATATGGTGCTGGTCTTCGACGAGCTGGGCAATTTCGAGGGGATCGTCACCGCGCTCGACATTCTCGAGGCGATCACCGGCAGCTTCCCGGATGAGGAGGGCGAGCCGGACTTCGTGCGTCGGGAGGACGGGACCTGGCTTGTCGCCGGCCGCATGCCGGTCGACGAATTCTTTGACCGGCTCGGCCTGCCGCAGGTCCGCGAGCGCGGCTACGCAACCGTCGGCGGCCTCATCCTCTCCGAGCTCGGCCGCATGCCGCAACTCGCCGAAAGGGTGCGCTACGGCGGCTGGATCCTGGAAGTGGTCGATCTCGACGGTACGCGCATCGACAAGGTGCTGGTGCGCAAGGACGAGGACGACTGAGGCCGGTCAGCGCAGCGCGGCGAGCTGCACGTCGACATAATCCTCGACCAGCCGGTGCCCGTCGCGGAACATCTGCGGGTCGCTCCCCAGCGCCTGGCGGATGTAGATGCCGTCGATCAGCGCGCCGATCCCTTCGGCGATGAGCCCGGCGCGCGCCCCCGCCAGCGGCTTCAGCGCATGCACCAGGTTGGAGCGCAGCCTTCTCGTATAGAGCGCGAGCAGCTTGCGGGCATCCGCCGATACCTGTGCGTGCACGTAGAACACCAGCCAGGCGGAAACGACTTCCGGCTGGAACTGGTCGTCGCCGAGGCTGGCGGCGACGATGGCGGAGATGCGCTCGCGCGGCGAACCGGCGCGCCGCAGCCGCTGGCGTACCTGGGCGCTGTACAGTTCGAGCAGATGGCGCATGGCCGAGGTGATCAGGCGGTCCTTGGAGCCGAAATAATGGTGGGCAAGGCCTTGTGAAACGCCGGCGCGCGCTGCAATGTCGCGAATCGTGACATCGAGCGAGCCGCGTGCGTGGATGGCGCTGATCGCCGCTGCGATCAGTTCTTTCCTGCGCACGGATTCGACTCCGATCTTGGGCATGCGACTTCTCCGCCACCACGAGGCTAGTTTTTATTGAACGGCTGCTCAACAAAAATCTTGCAAACCGAGCGCTTTTGTGGCCGGATTGAAGGAAACCGGCAAGAGTAGGAGGAACCCATGCGAAGCTTCCTGATCGCCTTCGCCCTCGCAGCGGCAGCCATTGGCGGGCCCGCGTCGGCTGCCGAACCCGAGAGCTGCTCGACGGTGCGCTTCTCCGATGTCGGCTGGACCGACATCACCGCGACGACGGCGAGCGCGACCGAAGTGCTGCAGGCGCTGGGATACGAGACCGACATCAAGGTATTGTCGGTGCCGGTGACCTACACGTCGCTGAAGAACAAGGACATCGACGTCTTCCTCGGCAACTGGATGCCGACCATGGAGGCCGACA
>CAYLSN010000333.1:0-2627 GCA_964386015.1 uncultured Rhizobiaceae bacterium
CGGATCGGCATGGTGTTCCAGAACTTCAACCTGTTCGGCCACAAGACCGCGCTCGAGAACGTCATGGAGGCGCCGGTCCATGTCCTCGGCATTCCGCGCAACGAAGCGCAGGAGCGCGGCGCCGAGCTTCTGAAACGGGTCGGACTCGCCGACAAGATGCACAATTATCCCCGCCAGCTGTCCGGCGGCCAGCAGCAGCGCGTCGCCATTGCCCGCGCCCTCGCCATGCGGCCCAAGGTCATTCTCTTCGACGAACCGACCAGCGCGCTGGATCCGGAACTGGTCGGCGAAGTGCTCGACGTGATGCGCGGCCTTGCCGAGGACGGCATGACCATGATGGTCGTGACGCATGAAATGTCCTTTGCCCGCGAGGTCTGCCACCGGATCGCCTTCATGGAGCAGGGCTGCATTGTCGAATGCGGCAGGCCCGCCGAGATCCTCGACAGCCCGTCCTTCGAGCGGACCCGTCTTTTCCTTTCCCGGGTGCAGTGAGCGGCGCATGCGCTGGGACCTGATCGTCGTCGGCGGGGGAATCGTCGGATGTTCGGCCGCACTCGACGCGGCCAGGCGCGGCATGCGGGTAGTGCTGCTGGAGCGCGACATGCCCGGCTCGGCGCAGTCCGGCCGCAATCTCGGCTTCGTGCGCCAGCAGAACCGCGATTTCCGCGAGCTGGATCTGATGATCCGCGCCAGGAGCCTGTGGGAACACATGGAAGCCGATCTCGGCCGCTCCGTGGGCTGGAAGCAGGGGGGCAATCTGGCGCTCGCCTTTTCCGAGGCGCAGCTGGAGGCGCTTCGCAGCTGGCAACAGCGCGGCGCGGCGGAGTTCGGGCTGGACACGCGCATGCTGTCGGCGCGGGAAGCGCGCGCGCTGGTGCCGCAGCTCGAAGGCAACTTCGCCGGCGCAATGTACACGGCCTCTGACGGCAGGGCAGAGCCGCC
Organism: uncultured Rhizobiaceae bacterium; assembly: GCA_964386015.1. Classification (GTDB taxonomy): domain Bacteria; phylum Pseudomonadota; class Alphaproteobacteria; order Rhizobiales; family Rhizobiaceae; genus CAYLGY01. Next base: position 943 of record CAYLSN010000333.1, read on the forward strand.
ACGCGTCATGCGCGCCTTGCTGGACGCGGCCATCGACGCCGGGGTCGACACCTCCTTCGGCGAGGAAGCCGGGGAGATCGTCCTTGCCGCCGGCAGGGTCGCAGGCGTGCGCGTCGGCGACCGGCTGCTCAGCGCCGATGTCGTGGCGGTGGCGGCAGGTGCGGGTAGCGCCGCCCTGCTGCGCAAGGCCGGCCTCGACCTGCCGCAGGAGCGCATCCGCGCCACCGTGGCGCGGACTGCTCCGCGGCCGGATCTGGCGCTGGCGCCCTGCGTCTCCGGGCAGGAAACCGGCATCCGTCAGGATATCCATGGCGCGTTCATCCTTTCCGTTGCGGGCGGAGAATACGATGTCCGTCCCGATTCCTGGCGGCACATGCACATCTACCGTCAGACGATGAAATCCAATCCCGATGCGGCGAAAATCAACTATCTGGCGCCGCTGCAGCAAGTGCTGCCCCGCCGGGGCGGCGCACCCCTCGCCGATTTCCCGCCGAGCCGCGACCGCCCGCGGCCCGAGGCGCGACGCGTCGAGCAGGCGCGGCAGGAATTCGCCCGGCTCTTCCCCATGGCGGCGGACCTGCCCGTCGCGACTTGCTGGGCGGGCATCATCGACGTGCTGCCCGATGTCATCCCCGCCATCGGCGCGGTGGATCGCATTCCCGGCCTGATCGTGGCGACCGGCTTCTCCGGCCACGGCTTCGGGCCCGGCCCCATGGCCGGCAGGGTCATTGCCGAACTGGCTGCCGGACGCCCGTCGCCGGCGGACATTTCCGCCCTGTCGCCGACGCGGTTCGGCTGAAGCCTTCTCCCGGCCTCACCGCGGCGCCGGGTCGTCGCGCCGTCGCAGTTCGACCACAAGCGCCTCCACCGGCCGGTCGCCGGCAAGGGTGAGCCGCCCCTCGCCTTCGCACCGGACCGCATCGTAGCGCTCGAGGGGAATTTCCTGCCCGGCATGCAGGAGCGTTGCGGGCGCGTTGAACACGACCCAGCCGCCGGCGGCAACCGGAAGATCTGCCCCTGCCGCCACCCGGCGCATTTCATGTTGCCAGCGCCCGCGCCGGGTCATGACGTTGAGATCGACGGTCGCGCCGGCGGCATTGCGGCTGGAGATCTCCCACTCGCCGGGAAAGGCGAAGGGTTCGCCACCTGCCGCGAGGGCGATCTCGCCTTCGGGGGTGTCCAGCGTCAGCCCGGCGCCGTCGAGCAGCGCGATGGTGCGGTCGATCCCCGGAAAGACCGAGAACGGGCCGTCCGCATCGACATGGGCGATCGACAGCCGCCATTCGAGGCCGTCGAGACCGGCGCCCTCCGGGAAGGAGGCGATCTCCTCGGTCACCCCCTTGCCGTTTTTCCAGCGCATGCGGCGGAACTCGCCGCGGCGGACGATTCTCATCACCGGCCCCGCCTCAATTGCCGAGGATGCCCGGCAGGCGCAGCCCCATCTCCCGGGCGCAGTCCAGCGCGATGTCGTAGCCGGCATCGGCATGGCGCATGACGCCGGTGGCCGGATCGTTCCACAGCACGCGCTCGATCCGGCGCGCCGCATCGTCGCTGCCGTCGCAGCAGATCACCATGCCCGCATGCTGCGAGAAGCCCATGCCGACGCCGCCGCCATGATGCAGCGACACCCAGGTGGCGCCGGAGGCGGTATTGAGCAGCGCGTTGAGCAGCGGCCAGTCGGAGAC
>CAYLSN010000334.1:0-2625 GCA_964386015.1 uncultured Rhizobiaceae bacterium
TTCCATGCAGGCGGTCTGGCAGGCCTTGCAGCCGATGCACTTGGAGACATCGATCAGCTTGGCGACTTCCGTCTGACGGGAAGCCGGCATTTCCATGCTTGTCGCCGACCGCCGCAGCAGGTCGCCCGGACCGAAGGTCTGAGCGGCCGGTTCCGTGGTGGGATTGGGAATCACAGGAAACATGGCGCCACCTCCCTACGCTGTCGCCGGCCCGGCGATGGGCTCGATATTGACCAGAAACGCCTTGAATTCCGGCGTCTGGGCGTTCGCGTCCGCCACCGGCGGTGTCAGCGTGTTGATGGGCGCGGCCTTCTTCGTCAGCCCGATGAAGCCGAAATTGAGCGGCAGCCCGACCGAATGCACGGTCTTGCCGTCGACCTGCAGAGGCTTCAGGCGCTTGGTGACCACCGCCTTTCCCTTCACCTCGCCGCGGTCATTCCAGACCCGGACCATCTGCCCGGGCGCAATGCCTTTCTCGGCGGCGAGCTGTTCGGAGATCTCCACGAAGAACTCGGGCTGGACGACCGCGTTCATGTGGACGGTCTTCGTCCAGTAGTGGAAATGTTCGACGAGGCGATAGGTCGTGGCAACGATCGGGTACTTGTCCGCCTTGCCGAAGCGCTCCATGTCCCCCTCGAAGATCCGGGCCGCCGGATTTCCCCGAATGTTCGGGAAAAGCGGATTCGGCACGGGCGACTCGAACGGTTCATAGTGGACCGGGAAGGGGCCTTCGGCCATCATGCCCCGCGCGAACAGTCGCGATACGCCTTCCGGGTTCATGATGAACGGGCCCGTGCCGCGATCCGGCGGAATCGTGGCGACGAAGTCCGGGACATCGGCGCCCGTCCAGCGCGTGCCGTCCCAGTACACATATTTCTTCGCCTCGCTCCACGGCTTGCCGCTCGGGTCGGCGGAAGCGCGATTATAGAGGATGCGCCGGTTGGCCGGCCAGGCGAAGCCCCAGTTGCCGTGCACGCCCATCCCGGTCGGGTCGGAATTGTCCCGCCTTTGCGCGAGATTGCCGTTCGGACCGTAGACACCGGTGTAGATCCACTGCACGCCGTCGGTCGATCCGTCGTCGCGCATTTCGCCGAAGCTGGCGAGCATCTCCCCGGCCTTGCGGGTGACATTGCCCTCCGCGTCGCGCAGGTCGACCAGCGCCTTGCCGTTTATCTCGCGCAGCAGCTCGTCGGCGGTCGGATTCATCGGATCCGCATAGCTCCAGTCGACCGCCATCAGCGGCTCCGGCGCGGTTCCGCCTTCCTCCTGGTAGAGTTTGCGGATGCGCTGGAAGAGCTCGGCCAGAATCTGGATGTCCGAACGCGATTGACCGTAGGGATCGGCGGCCTTCCATTTCCACATGATGGTGCGGCTGGAATTGGTCAGCGATCCCTCTTCCTCGACGAAGGACGTCACCGGCAGCATGAAGACCTCGGTCTGGATGCTGGCCGGATCGACATTGTTGAACTCGCCGTGATTTTCCCAGAAGCGGGCCGTGTCGGTCTCGATCGGGTCCATGCTGACGAGGAACTTCAGCTTTGCCAGCGCCTCGCGATTCTTCTGTGCGAAGGGAATCGACATCAGCGGATTGAAGCCCTGGCACAGCAGACCGGTGGTTCCGCCGTGGTACATGACGTCGAACATCTTGGTCGCGTCATAGGCCACGTCGAGCTTCGGCAGGTACTGGTAGCCGAACTCATTATCCGGCCTGGCATTGCGGCCATACATGCCCTTCAGGAAACTGACATAGAACTTTCTATAGTTCTGCCAGTAACTTGTTTGGTTTTCCTGAAGCGGAGTGAACTTGCGCTTCTCCAGATGGGACTCGAGCGTCGGCTCGGAATCCGTCGGCATGGCCAGATAGCCGGGCAGGGATGCCGTCAGCGTGCCGATATCGGTGATGCCCTGGACGTTGGAATGACCGCGCAATGCGTTCACGCCGCCGCCGGGAATGCCGATATTGCCCAGCAGGAGCTGGACCATCGCCGCCGAACGGATGTTCTGCGCTCCGTGCGAATGCTGCGTCCAGCCCAGCGCGTACATGATTGTCATGCTGCGCTCGCCATTGGCGGTCGAGGCGGCCCATTCGCACACCCGGAGGAATTTCTCCTTCGGCGTGCCCGTGATCCGCTCCACCATCTCCGGCGTGTAGGGCTCGAAGTGCTTGCGCATCAGCTGGTAGACACAACGCGGATGCCGCAGGCTCGGATCGCGAACGGCAAAGCCGTCCTCGCCGATCTCATATTCCCAGGTGGAACGGTCGTAGGAGCGGGTCTCCTCGTTGTAGCCGGTAAACAGGCCTTCCTCGAAGCCGAACTCCTGCTTCACGATGTACGAGGCATTGGTGTAGTTGCGCACGTAATCATGATGAATGGCGTCGTTCTGCAGCAGATAGTTGATGACGCCGCTCAGGAACGCCGTATCGGTACCGGGCCGAATCGGAGCGTAATGATCCGCCACGGCCGCCGAGCGCGTGAAGCGCGGGTCGACCACCATCAGCCTTGCGCCACGATTGGCCTTCGCCTCCGTGACCCATTTGAACCCGCAGGGATGCGCCTCGGCGGCGTTGCCGCCCATGATCAGGACCACATCCACATTCTGGATGTCGGTCCAGGAATTGGTCAT
>CAYLSN010000335.1:0-606 GCA_964386015.1 uncultured Rhizobiaceae bacterium
CGCGCTTGATCTTCGCGGCGTCATGGAGCGGCCTCAGCGCCACCACCATCTGCGCCGTGGAACAGTTGGGATTGGCGATGATGTTCGTCTTGGTATAGCCCGCGATCGCGTCCGCATTCACTTCCGGCACGATGAGCGGCACCTTGGGATCCATGCGGAAATGGGAGCTGTTGTCGATGACGACGGGACCCTTGGCCGCGATCTTTTCCGCCCATTCCTTGGCGACCGCGCCGCCCGCGCTCATCAGCACGATGTCGACGCCGGTGAAGTCGAAGTCATCGAGCGCCTTCACCTTCAGCGTCTTGTCACCGAAGGTCGCTTCCTGCCCGATGGAGCGGCGCGAGGCGATGGCGATCACCTCGTCCGCGGGGAACTGGCGCTCGGCCAGGATGTTGAGCATTTCCCGGCCCACATTGCCGGTCGCGCCGACCACTGCCACGCGATAACCCATCAGATCTTCTCCATGTCCTAATGTTCAGTTGCTTGCCGCCAGCGTCGCCATGGACGCCAGAATCTCGTCACCCATGTCGGTGGTCGAAACCTTGGTCATGCCCGGCTGCATGCTGTCGCCGGTGCGGATGCCGCGTGTGAGCACATCCTCCACCG
>CAYLSN010000335.1:616-2616 GCA_964386015.1 uncultured Rhizobiaceae bacterium
CCTCGATGAGCCTGGCGTCGTCCGCGCGATCGAAGCTGTAGCGCATGGCCATGGCGAGGCTCAGGATGCTGGCGATGGGGTTCGCGAGGTTCTTGCCCGCGATGTCCGGCGCGCTGCCATGGATCGGCTCATAAAGCGCCGGGCGGCGGCCGTTCGCGTCCGCTTCGCCGAGCGACGCCGAGGGCAGCATGCCGAGCGAGCCCGTGAGCATCGCCGCCTCGTCCGACAGGATGTCGCCAAAAAGATTGTCGGTGACGATCACGTCGAACTGCTTGGGCGCGCGGACGAGCTGCATGGCGCAATTGTCGGCGAGCATGTGGGCAAGCTCCACGTCCGGGAACTCGTTGTCATGGACCCACTGCACCTCCTCCTTCCAGAGGAGGCCCGATTCCATGACGTTCGACTTCTCGGTGGAGGTCACCCGGTTCGACCGCTTGCGCGCCAGCTCGAAGGCGACCCGGGCCACGCGGCGGATCTCGTCGGTGTCATAGACCTGGGTATTGACGCCCCGCCGCTTGCCGTCGGGCAGCTGCTCGATACCGCGCGGATTGCCGAAATAGACGCCACCCGTAAGCTCGCGCACGAAGAGGATGTCGAGACCTTCGACCAGCTCGGGCTTGAGGCTCGATGCCTCGACGAGCGGGCCGAAGCAGATGGCCGGGCGCAGATTGGCGAAGAGTTCGAGATCCTTGCGCAGGCGCAGAAGCCCCGCCTCGGGCCGCTTGTCGTAGGCCACGCCCGTCCATTTGGGGCCGCCCACCGCGCCGAGCAGAACCGCATCCGCCTGCTTCGCCCGCTCCACCACCTCGTCGGTGACCGGCACGCCGTGGGCGTCATAGGAACAACCGCCCACCAGCGCCTCGTGCAGCTCGAACCGGAAGCCGCGATTGGCGGCCAGCCATTCGAGCACGCGGCGCACCTCGCCCATGACCTCAGGACCGATGCCGTCACCCGGCAGCAAAAGAATGGATTTCACGCTCAACGGACTTCCCCCTCAGGCACGCTCCAGCCAGGGCTGGCTCAGGCGTCTCTTTTCCTCATAAGCCGCGATCTTGTCGGCCCGCTCCAGGGTGATGCCGATGTCGTCGAGGCCGTTCAGCAGGCAATGCTTGCGGAACGGATCGATGTCGAAATGCACCACGCCGCCGTCGGGGCCGGTGATCTCCTGCTTCTCGAGATCGACCGTGATGACGGCGTTCGCCCCGCGGGACGCGTCGTCCATGAGCTTGTCCACAATCTCCTGCGGCAGCTTGATGGGCAGGATGCCGTTCTTGAAGCAGTTGCCGTAGAAGATGTCGGCGAAGCTCGGCGCGATGATGCAGCGGATGCCGAGGTCGAGGATCGCCCAGGGCGCATGCTCGCGGCTCGACCCGCAGCCGAAATTCTCGCCCGCGATCAGGATCTTGGCGTCGCGATAGGCTGGCTGATTGAGCACGAAATCGGGGCGCTCCCTGCCGTTCTCGTCATAGCGCAGGTCATAGAACGCGGCCTTGCCGAGGCCCGTGCGCTTGATCGTCTTCAGGAACTGCTTGGGCACGATCATGTCGGTGTCGACATTGACCATGGGCAGGGGTGCCGCCACCCCACGCAAGGTGGTGAACTTTTCCATCACGCATTCTCCCCCAAGAGTTCGCGCACGTCGGTGAGATGGCCGGTCACCGCCGCAGCGGCGGCCATGGCCGGGCTCATGAGATGGGTGCGGCCGCCGCGGCCCTGCCGCCCTTCGAAATTGCGGTTCGAGGTGGAGGCGCAGCGCTGCCCCGGCTCCAGCCGGTCGGCGTTCATGGCAAGGCACATGGAGCAGCCCGGCTCGCGCCATTCGAAGCCCGCTTCGATGAAGATCTGGTCGAGGCCTTCTTCCTCCGCCTGATGCTTCACGAGGCCGGAGCCCGGGACCACCATGGCGCCCACATGGGGCGCCACCTTGCGGCCGCGCACCACGGCGGCGGCGGCGCGCAGATCCTCGATGCGGCTGTTGGTGCAGGAGCCGATGAAGACGC
>CAYLSN010000336.1:0-2607 GCA_964386015.1 uncultured Rhizobiaceae bacterium
GGGCTTTAGCCCGTCCCAGTGAGCGAAGCGAACGGTTTGAACCAGTTGTTATGCGTTTTTATGGTTAACTGATTCAATATACTCGTCGACTGGCATAGGAAGAATTGCATCATTAAGCCGTAGAACGGCTCTGAGTAAGTGCTCTCTAATGCCTGATCTTGATTTTTTGTCTGCTGAGTTTTCTATTGCTTCATGTATGTCGCTAAGGATTGATGCGATTGTTTTGCAGTCTGTTGAGTTGGCCGTTTTTTTATAAATTATGTCGTCAATTACGTAGTTGTTATTTGGTTTGTTTCTGGGTGAGCAAGGGCATGTGCTAATGCGTGAGCCTTGGTACAGTTGGTCTGCACCCCACACAAACTGGTCATCTTGGTAGTGAATTTCTAGTCCGTACCTGTTTGCTACAGGGAATCCCTCATGTGCTCTACGAGCGCAATTTGCATACCTAGTTACAACGTATACGCCAAATTCTTTTGATTCAATTATGTATTTTTCAAGAAGGGATTCTAGACGAGATTTTATAAGGTAGTTAGGCGTTGTGTTGTCCCACGAAAAGTAGCCATTTGAGTCTTCTACTCCAGATATCTGCTTCAGTACATCTTTTCTAAGACTGGTGTAGAACTCAAATAGTGTCATGACTTCCTCTTGACGCATAACGTTTGGTTAAGGGGCGGGCTTTAGCCCGTCCCAGTGAGCGAAGCGAACGGTTTGAACCAGTTGTTATGTAACCATTACTGAGACGGGATTTTATTTGGAAACTCATAGATGAATTTCATGAGCATTTCTGAGAATGCAATAAGATCTTCGCAATCTGCTTTGGTCATCAGAGCGATCTCATGTGTGGCCTCATTTCCTTTCTGTCGAATATGATCCACCCATCCTCGCCCATTGGGCGGTATATAGCCTTGATCTGCTAAATAGTTGATGTAATGTATGAAGGGCTTTCCTTCTTCGGCACCTTGTTCAACACCGATATTCATTAGTAATTTTCTGCAAAGTAGAACGGCGCCGGTATATGAAGATGCAGCTACGCAGTTTCTTGCTTCTTTATAAAGTGCCGCTAGGTTATCGGGAAGATGATTTACGTCGTTGCCAGGAGCCACGTCTGGATACTGACTGTTATAAGCGTCAAAGTGAGTAGGTTTGTCGCAGTGAGCACAGATATATATTGTTTGGTTGGTGTTTGAAAAAAATCCGCTACTAGAAGCGACAATATTTCCACAGTGACCACAAGTGTATTGTCTTGATCCTATGCTCTGGGAGTGATGCCAGGTCATACGCAATATTCCTTGAGGTTACATAACGCAGCCAGCACGCGCGGCCTTGTAGTGGAGGCGAAGCCGCAACGGAAAAGCCGTCGCCGTGCCTGGCCTTGTTAAAGGTTTGTACGGGAAATGAATTCATTTACGTAATTTTCCAAATCAGATCCCGTTCGCTTCGTGGCATCTGAGTAGATGCCTGACCTGTTGCTACCGCTATCGTCGTCCTCCATGATTCGCCACGTGAGCGTTTCTGGAAACCCGACTTCCTTCCGGATTTCATCAAAATTGAATAAAAGCTCAGCCCCAGATAAAAGGCCTTTCTTGTACTCAACGATCGAAGCTTCCATATACGCTTTATAGGGGTCGGTAAAGTCGGTACAAGCCCCAATCTCCTTGCATATTCTCTCTACATACTCAGGCAATTCTGACCAGTGCAAGTCAGGCCTTGACATCAAAAGGTAAATATCTTCGGACTCGAAACCGTTACTTACTAGAAACTCGGACCATTTCGCCAAGTCTTCGCCGTCCAGATTATTTCGGTAGTAATCTCGAAGAATATCACTCGATCTCATGTGTACCTTTAACACCCGCAGCACGGGCAAAATTGTAGCGCAGCGGAAATTTTGTCCCTGTGCCTGCGATTGTTACATTCATTCAACGGAGGTTTCCTTTTGCTCCGTAAGTTCCTTTTTGAGTATTGGCGAAAACATAACCACCTTATTTAAAATAGACTCACCGACGCCTGATATTTCTTTGGAGTTTTTAGCTGACTTAAATTTACCGAGTTCTGCATTGATTTCGTCAAACGCATCATCCGCAGCATTTCCTTCCGGGGCAGAAAAATAATCCCGGAGTGATTTGAGCTTATGAATGAACTCCAGAGCAACTTCGGCATCAGCGCTGTGGTTAATGCCAGTAAGGCTTGATGGCTTAGCTGAGCCATACTTTAAAAAGGTTCTTTTCGTTGACTCTATGTGAACCTGCAACTCAGAAAGCTCCGACGTTCTCCGGTGATTTATTAGTTGCTCTTTAATTCTACCGGCCAACTCAGCCGCTGACTTCGATATCCCTGCCTGCTTCCAGGCAATCCGCGCACCGTAAAAGGATGCAAGCGTCCCGACAACGGTTAACACTGCCATTGCAACTTCCATTTACGCCTCCATAACTGAGGCGATCTGGTCCTCTGTAAGATCGAAGTCGTATTGTTTCCAAACAGCTAACATTCTTCGATATTTTTCAAGCATCGGACAATGGCTATTAAAATAAGGGTGCTCCTTTCCGTACGTCAGCTCATCAAACCTCTCGAGTTCAATTACGAAATACTGTACATACCCCATAAGCTCTG
>CAYLSN010000337.1:0-2603 GCA_964386015.1 uncultured Rhizobiaceae bacterium
GGTTCATCGCGGCGCGAAGGGGATGACATCGAGGCCATCAATCGCCTGTTCACGCCGGAATTCCGCAACCGGCTCGATGCCATCATCCCGTTCGGGCCGCTGCCTGTGCCGGTCATTCACAAGGTGGTGCAGAAATTCGTCATGCAGCTCGAGGCCCAGCTCTCCGAGCGCGGCGTTCTCTTCGATCTTACCGAGGAAGCCGTGTCGTGGCTGGCCAATCGCGGCTATGACGAGCGCATGGGTGCCCGCCCGCTCGGCCGGGTCATCCAGGAGAACATCAAGAAGCCCCTGGCGGAGGAATTGCTGTTCGGCCAGCTTCGCAAGGGCGGCATCGTGAAGGTTGCGGTCGAGACCGGCGAAGATGGCGAGGAAAAGCTGAAGCTGGAGATCCTGCCCGAGGCCCGGCCGCAACGTCCGAAGTCGCCGCCTGCGCGCAAGCCGAGGCAGCAGCGGGCACGGCGCAGCGAGCCGGAAGAGGTGGGTGCCGCGACGGCCGGCGGCAGGTCGGGCCGCCCGCGCCGCAGCAGCGTGCCGCAATTGCCGCGCCGCCGGTTGCAGGATTGACCGGCGGGCGCCCCGGAGGAAGCACATGCTGACGCCGCGCATCACACTCATCACGCTCGGCGTCAGCGATGTTCAGGCTTCCGCGGCCTTTTACGAAAAACTCGGCTGGAAGCGTTCGGGCGCCAGCCAGCAGGAGGTGGCCTTTTTCCGGCTTGACGGCCTGGTGCTGGCCCTGTTCGGCCGCAGGGATCTCGCCGCCGATGCCGGGGTGGAGGACACTCCGCCTGGATTTTCCGGTGTCGCGCTGGCGCAGAATCTCGGTAGCGAAGCGGAAGTCGACGCTGCCTATGCCCATGCAGTGTCGATCGGGGCTGCCGCGGTAAAACCGCCCGAGAAAGTGTTCTGGGGCGGTTATTCCGGCTATTTCGCCGATCCAGACGGTCATCTCTGGGAACTCGCCCATAATCCGCTGATGCCGCTCGACAGCCAGGGACGCATGATCCTGCCCGACTGACGTGGGATCAGGCGCTGCGGGACCCGCCCGTCAGTCCCGACGCCAGAAGATCGGGTCGTCCGGCTGTTGCCCGCAGATCATCAGGGTACAGGACCCGTTGGCGGTCGGCACGTCGCGGGCCTCAATGGTCTCGTTGAACGAACAATAGCCGCCATGGCGCACGAAGCGATCGTAGAGCATGTGCGACGGATTGCGCGCGGAAGGGAACCGGAAGATCACGGCACCTTCCTGCTCGACCCGCGCGCGCGCCGCTTCGCAGGTCATCGACGTCGACACATAACGCGAAATGGCATGGGCGCTGTCCACGGCGAACAGGGAGGCGACAACAAGCAGCAGCAATCTGGACATGGCTCTCCGCTCCTTCGCAATGCGGGACAACGCATCCGGATCAGCCCGGTTCCGGACCGCCATCGAAGCGCCGGGCAGGGTGACCATGTCCGATATTAACCTTGTTTGCAGCTTTTTTCAGACGTGGTTAAGGAAGGATTGATTTCGTGAGGCGATTGCGCGAAAGTTGCGCAACGATCCAGTGCGAAGGCTGGATCCTTTCTTCAGCAATACCCCATGATGCTCAGGTCCGCCGCATCTCCTGGGTCCGTGGGGTCAGCCGATCGGCGCTGTCGCAGGCGGTTTCCTCGTACCGTGTGCCAGTCGCCGATCGGCCCCTCTCATCTCCGGCATGGCTGGCACACCGGCGGGTATCCGAAACGCGCTGTCGGGCGCAATGTCTCTTGCTGAGGACGGACAGGCTACTTGATCTTGCCTTCGACGAATTCCACGTGCTTGCGGGCAACCGGATCGTATTTCCGCTTGCGCATCTTGTCCGTCATGGTGCGGCTGTTCTTCTTCGTCACATAGAAGAAGCCGGTGCCGGCTGTCGAGTTCAGGCGAATCTTGATCGTGGTTGCCTTGGCCATGTTGGTATCCGCTGAATAAGGTCTCGCACTCGCCGCAGGCGCCGGTGCAGTTCGTTGCCGGGAGACATATAGAACCCGTCGCGAATGTCAAGCGCCGGCGCACCGGTTCAGGTGGCACTTCGCTGAAAGCGCCCGGCACGGAAAATGAGGCTGGGCACCGGCGTTCCGCCGGGGCGAAGCTGCGGATCCGACTTCAGCCGCAGGACAAGCTCCTGCAGGATGACGCGGGTGATGCCGGGAATATCCGCCTCCAGCGCCTCGGGCAGGGGCAGCCAGGCCAGCTCCTCGAGCTCCTCGGTGGGCTGGTCCAGCTGCAGGGCGACGGCCGAGGCAGGCGCGGCGAGGAATCTCGTATCGAAGCGGCGCAGCCGGCCGGGCGGTGTCACCGCGCGGGCGACGAAGCGCAGGGGCGACAGGGCAGGGGCAAGGCCATTGCGCATGAAATCGGACCAGCCCGGGCTGCGGGTGCGCAACTGGCCTGGTGAGCCGATCAGATAGCCGGCTTCCTCGTAGAGTTCGCGAACGGCGCTGAGCGCAATGGCGCGGGCGCGCGCCGCGCTGATCCGGCGGCCCGGGGTCGAGGTCAGCTTCGCCGTTTCGGCCTGCTCGAGCTCGCTGGCCGGGCGAATCCGGCTATCGCCGGGATCGGTGCGGCCGCCGGGAAAGAC
>CAYLSN010000338.1:0-2588 GCA_964386015.1 uncultured Rhizobiaceae bacterium
CAGACCCCACAATGGGAATCGGCTCGTGCTACGTGCCGAACCTCTTTGACAACTACATTGCGAACGATCCGCGCGAACTCGCCTTGCGAAAGGCTTTGTATGCCTGCCTGAAAAACACTGGCAAGCAGGAGTGAATGACCCCGCCCTACCTCGCCATACGGGCTCTGGTGACGTTGAAAGATGCCAGTCAAACCCTGGAAAAGGATTCATTAATAAAATACGCTAAAGCGAGGGAAGCATGATAAACATTCAAGGTGAGTATGATCCACAATTTGCCCCGGTAGCGGAGGCTTTCGAGTGTATTTTCCACAAAAATGCGGAAGTTGGCGCATCGATCGGCGTTTATTTTCGTGGGAAACCAGTGGTAGACCTCTGGGGAGGAATGGCAGATCCCGATCGGCACGGCGCGGCCGAAGGCGGGCGCAGTCGCGGCGGTGACGGAGGCGGCGTCGGGCGGGCCGATCCGCCTTGGCGACCTTCGCGCCGAATGCGAGAAGAAGGGCGTCGCCTGGGCCGATCTGCCCGGCATCATCGAGATCCTGCTCGATGCCGGCGTGCTGCATGTCGCCCGCGCCGATGCCGCTTCGGTAGATCCCGAGCCCTCGCGCCGCTTCAACCGCATGGTGCTGGAACTGGCGAAGGGCGAGGACACGCATCGCTGGCTGGCTTCGCCTGTGCTTGGATCCGGCATTTCCTCCACCTATGTCGATCGTCTGCTCGGCGGCATGCTGCTCGGCGAATCGCCGGAGGAGCCGCTGACGGCGGCCACGGTGCTGGCGGAGCTGGAGCGGCTCGGCAAGCGGGTGACGGAACAGGGCAATGCGCTGGACGATCCTGCCGCGGCACAGCAAAAGCTTGCCGGCATGCTCGACGCCGTGCGCCAGAAGGTGCTGCCGGCCTGGAAGCGGCTGGGGATCGAGGCGTAGCGGTCCGCCCTTGAACCGGCGCGCCGCCACCCTGCTGCTGCTGTCCCTGGCGGTGTTGCCCTCGGCCTGCCAGACCGGGCCGGACCTGCTGGCCGATGCGGTGCCGCTGGGGCAGGCGGGTCCGGGGCGGCAGAAGATCGTCATCCCGACCGCGGCCGGCGACATGCCGGCCTGGCTGCATCTGCCGGAGGGGCCGGGGCCGTTTCCGCTGGCGGTGATCGCGCATGGCTCCGACCAGGATCCGGCCGGGCGGGTGGCGATGCGCATGCCGGAATTTCGCGGGCTGACCGGATGGCTGCTGGCGCGCGGCCATGCCGTGCTGCTGCCGCTGCGGCCGGGGCATGGACGCGCCGGCGGCCGCTTTGTCGAGGATCAGGGCGGCTGCGGCACGGCCGACTATGTCGGCTCCGGCCTTGCGGCCGCGCGGCTGATCGAGGCGGCGATCGGGCATGTCCGCCAGCTGCCGCAGATTCGCCGCGACGGCACCGTGGTGATCGGACATTCCGCCGGCGGCTGGGCGGCGATCGCGCTGGCGTCGCGCAATCCTGCCGGGGTGCGTGCCATTGTCAGCTTTTCGGGCGGGCGCGGCGGCCGCAATCGTGGCCGGGCGGGGGAGAATTGCGCCCCGGAGCGGCTGATCGCGGCGGCGCGGCAGTTCGGCGCCACGGCGCGCATCCCGGCCCTGTGGCTCTATGCCGGCAATGACAGCTGGTTCGCGCCGCAGCTCGCCACGGCGCTGGCCGAGGCCTATCGCTCCGGCGGCGCGCCGCTGCGCTTCGAGCTGCTGCCGCCCTCGGCGGGCGAGGGGCATTTCCTGATCCACGAGCCGGAATCGCGCTGGGGCCCTGCGCTGCAGGGCGTTCTGTCCGGCGCCTGAGGCGGCTGGGGGACGGCCGCCCCTTCCCACCCTCCGTCATCCCCGGGCTTGTCCCCCCAATGCTCGTCATCCCCGGGCTTGTCCCCCCAATGCTCGTCATCCCCGGGCTTGTCCCGGGGATCCCGTGACCATTAGCTACGATGTGAATGGAGGGTGCCACTTCTCGCAGTGCCCTTTTCTGATGGAGTTCCTCGGGTCAAGCCCGAGGATGACGGCGTGGGAGAAAGGGGGTCCTCGGGACAAGCCCGAGGATGACGGAGGGGGGGAAAGGAGATCCTCGGGACAGGCCCGAGGATGACGGCGTGGGCGAGGCTGAGACCGGTCAGGCCGGCCCGGCGCGCTCGGCCGCCTTGGCCTCTTCCCAGAGCGCATCCATTTCCTGCAGGCCGGCCTCCTCGAGGGGAATGCCGCGCGCCGCCAGCCCCTGCTCGACATGGCGGAAGCGGCGGACGAACTTGTCATTGGCGCGCCGCAGCGCCCGCTCGGGATCGATCTCGAGGTGGCGCGCCAGATTGACCATGGCGAAGAGCAGATCCCCGACCTCCTCCTCGACCTTTTCGCCCGCCATTCCGCCTTCGGCCGCCTCGCGCAGCTCGGCCGCCTCTTCCTCGATCTTGTCGAGCACCGGGCCCGGCGCTCCCCAGTCGAAGCCGACGCGCGCCGCGCGCGCCTGCAGCTTCAGGGCGCGCGTCAGGGCGGGAAGCGCCACGGGGACCTGGTCGAGCTGCCCGCCGTCCTGGCCCTTGTCGCGGCGCTCGGCGGCCTTCATCCGCTCCCACATGCCC
>CAYLSN010000339.1:0-2585 GCA_964386015.1 uncultured Rhizobiaceae bacterium
ACGACCATCATCGGCGCCGGGATCGAGCCGCCAAAGGTCATGGCCTGCAGCGTGGTCCCCTCATCGTCGATGACCATCGGCTTTTCCTCGATCGCCAGCCGGAACTGGACGACCTTGGGACCGCCCGTCGCCACCTGCTCATGCGCATGGACGAAAGGCGGCGCCACCAGCTCCACCCGCTCGCGCGGCAGGGCGTCGATGTCGACCGCCGCCGCGGCCTCACCCGGAGCGGCGGCGCGGGCCTCTTTTCCGCTCAGAAGCGCGGCCGTGGCCGCTCCGACGGCTACCGTACCCCACAGGGCTTCACGTCTCGTCAACATGGCTCTCTCCTTTGCGGCCGTTGATGGACGCAACATAGGGCGGGCAAGCCGGACGGACTTTGTTTCGGAACAAGTTTCGGGAATTTCGCTGTTGGCGGGGGACCTCGATCTCCGACGCCGCACCCCCGATGCGCTCAGCCGGAGAACAGGGCCGGCGGGCCGGGGATGTCGCGCCCATGCGCGAGCGCGTCGGCGAAGCCATGATTGATGTCGCGGGCGATGGCCTCGTCCTCGCGGATGGCGAGGATGACGTCGGACAGCCGCGCTTCGGGAGGAAGGTTCCAGTAGGAGATGGCGATGGGCGGCGCCGGCGGATCCTCGATCTCGCCGGAGCGGATCTCCTCGAGATATTGCGTGTAGCCGCGCACGGCATCCTCGGCGAAATAGCCGACGATGCGGTGCGCCGTGCGCGGCGAAACGAGGCAGATCAGGAAATGGGCATTGTAGAAGATGCCCTGGGCAAGCAGCACCAGCAGGCGCTCGAGCATGTTGGGCCGGTCGAGGGCGACGAACACCATGAGATGGGCGCGCTGCGTCTCGGCCTCGTTCATCAGGGTGCGGATCCAGCCGCGATCGTCGGTCATGCGCCGCAGGCAGCGCAGATGCAGCAATGTCGCCGACACCATGCCCGGCACTGCGGCGATCGTCTCGAGCACGATGGTGCGGTGCCGGTAGCGGCTGCGCAGCATCCTGGCAATGCGCAGCAGGGTGGCGACCATGCCATGAGCAATGCGGTCGGAGAGGCCGCGCGGCTCGTGATGGCGCTCGAGATCGGACTTGTCGATGGTCAGCATGATTCGGCTGTTTCTTTTCTCAGGATCGCATACATCATAGACATGCGGAACGCCCGTCGCAGCAAAGGACGGATGCGCCGATTTTGCAATAGGAGCCGACTTGCGGCAAAACCGGAAGACCCGAAAGGGCCGGCGGGTCGAGGCAGGCGGATGCAATGAAGGAATTCCAGACCGATCGTTCCATCCTGGCGCGGACAGAGATCTTCCGCGAGCTGCCGGAGGAAGCGATCGAGGAAGCGCGGCGGCTGGCCTTCCGCAAGCGGCTCGACAAGCGCGACGTGCTGTATCATCAGGGCGATCCTTCCGAACATGTCTATATCGTCATTGTCGGCCGGCTGCGCGCCGCGCAGACTTCCGCCGACGGCACGCAGGTGGCGCTGCGCTATCTCGGGCCGGGGGAGATGACCGGCTACGCCGCCATTGCCGGCCTCGGCGAATATCCGTCCACGGTCGCCGCCGTCGACGACACGCATCTGTTCGGCTGGAGCGGCGCCCAGCTCCTGCGGCTGATGCGCGACCATCCGCAGATCGCCATCAATAGCCTCGCCGCGCTCGGCGCCCGTTACCGGGAAGCGCAGATCCGCCTGCGCGAACTGTCGACGGAACCGGTGGAGCATCGCATCGCCCATACGCTGCAGCGGCTGGCCAGCCAGGCCGGCCGCCGCACGGCGCAGGGAATCGAGATCCGCATCCCGCTGTCGCGCCAGGACCTCGCCGAACTTGCCGGCACCACCCTGCACACGGTCAGCCGCATCCTCAGCTCCTGGGAACGCGACGGCATCGTCGCCAGCGGCCACCGCCAGGTGCTGATCCGCAGCATCGACGCGCTCGAGACGGTGACGGAGCCGGCCTGAGCTCAAGCGACCGGCGCCGCCGCCAGCGCAGGCGCGGCGACCGGATCGCCGAATTGCAACCGGATCAGCGAGCGGTAGGTGAGCACCTGGTCGGCCAGGCGCTGCGGGTCCGAGGTCAGCCTGGACAGGATGATGCCGCCATCGATGATGCAGGCCAGCATCTCGGCGAGCTTGTCGATCGAGACCGGCGCGCGCGGCGGATAGCGCTCGGCCACCCGCGCCAGCCGGCTGCGGACCCGGCCGATCCAGTCATGCACGGAGCGGCGGTTCAGCTCCACCACCTCGCGGTCGAAAAGCCGCTCCTGATAGCAGATGGAAGCCGTCAGGCAGCCGGGATGGCCGCCCGGAAGATCGGCGAGCAGTTCCGCCAGCAGCTTCAGCGAGATCAGCAGGGCCTGCAACGGATCTTCCGACAATTCCTCGCCACGGGCGAAGATGTCGTCGAGGATCTTCTCGTTCGAGGCGATGTAGCGGCGCAGCATCTCGCGCGCCAGCTCGTTCTTGTCCCTGAAGTGATAGAAGAAGCCGCTGCGGGTGATGCCGGCCTCGGCTATGATCTCCTCGATGGACGTCGCGGCGAAGCCCTTGGCGAGGACCGAGGCCTCCGCCACTTCCAG
>CAYLSN010000340.1:0-2583 GCA_964386015.1 uncultured Rhizobiaceae bacterium
TCGATGTCCGGATCGATCATCTTCTGGCCGATCCACTTGTTGTCGATCTGGCGGCCGCGCTGCCGCGCCATGCGTTCCTGGTGCAGCTCGTCATTGAAGAAGGAACGGTTGTTGGCGACGATCACCAGGAGCGGAATCCTGTAGCGGACAGCCGTCCAGATCGCGGTGCAGCCCATCATGAAGTCGCCGTCACCGAAAATGGAAAGGGCGATGCGATCGGTGGATTTCAGGGCCAGCGCGGCGCCGACGGCAATTCCCGGCCCGGAGCCGAGGCCGGCTCCCCCGTCAATGCCCAGATAGTCGAGGGGATGGTCGATCTCCCACAGATGTCCGGCCCAGGAAAAGGGGCCGCGGATGAGGCAGCTGTCCCTCTCTCCCAGCGCTTCGCGCACTCCTGCCGCGAGTTCCGGAATGGTGATCTGGCCGTTTTCGCCCGGCGGGTCGACGGGCCGGGTGCCGGGCCCCGGCTCCCCGCGCGCCTGGGGCCATTGCGAGGATGCGGGCCGAGCCAGCGAATCGAGCGCTGCAAGCAACGAGGCCACCGCCGGATCCGGCTCGCAGATGAGGTTGACATCGACGGGTGGAAGCCCCTGATGGTCCATGCTCCAGCCATTGTGCAACTGCATGTCCACCGAGGCCTGGATGATCCTGGCCGGCACCTCGTTGCTGCCGAAGGCGCTTCTCAGCGTGCCTGCCAGGTCGATCCAGTCGAGACTGAGGATCACGTCGGCCTGCCGGAGCACGTCGAGCGCCCGCGGTACCGGGACGGTTTCCCGCCGGGGCCGCATGCAGCAGGTGTCCTGTCGGGAAGGCGGCGGCCGCCTTCAGGTCGGTGATGACCAGGGCGCCGAGCCGCTCGGCAAGGCGGACGCGCGCGGCCCAGTCTTCTTCCGACCGGCTGACGCGTCCCATCAGGATGACCGGATGGGAAGCCCCGAGGAGCATTTCCGCCGCCTGGCCGGCAAGCTGCGCTTCCGGAATGGCGGGCGCCGGGGCGCGATAGCGTCCGGCATCCGGCAGGGACGGCATCGCGTCAATCCGGCTTTCCTGCAATCCGGCATCGAGACAGACATAGACGGGGCCTCGGGGCGCGGTGGTGGCGATCAGCCCGGCGCGCAGAAGCGATTCGACCATCGCGCCGACGGAGGCAGGCTGGTCGTCCCACTTGATGTAGGGCCGGACCAGCGCCGCCTGATCCCTCGCCGTATGGATCCAGTCGATCCATGGCCGCCGTTTGACGGCATCCACCGGGCCGGTCGCTCCCAGAAGCAGCAGCGGGACCCTGTCGCACCAGGCATTGAATACCGCCATGGTCGCATGCATCAGCCCGACATTGCTGTGAACGATGGCCGCCATCGGACGTCCGGTAACTTTGGCCCAGCCATGCGCGATGGCCACCGCATGCTCCTCGTGCAGGCAGAGCAGCATCTGCGGATCGGAATTTCCATTGTGGTTGACGAGGCTGTCGTGCAGCCCGCGAAAGCTCGCGCCGGGATTCAGCGCGACAAAGGGAATTTCCAGGCGCCGCAGCATTTCGGCCGCGACATCGCTCGCCCAGGCGCCATCGCTCCCGGACGGCAGCGGTCGTTCGACCGCCGAGGTCGGGTCGTTCGCTGCAAATGTGCCGATCGGGTCCGACAAAAGCTTCCTCCCACAGTACTTCCGGGAACTTCCACGGATGCATCAAGCCAGCTAATTCCAAGAAGAACGATCCGCATCGACGATCGGCGAGCAACCGGCAATCGCGCCGCGCCATCGTGCAGTCCGAGCGGGTACGACCAACTCCCTTCCGTCTCTGATAACCTCCCGGCAGCCATGACCGCCCCGCCGGTCGCGCCCGCCATATTACATATTGGTAAAGACCGAACAGGCAATCAGCTTTTTTTCATTCGCCATTAGTTTTCTTCATGCAACAGGCCGGCGCCGCACGGCAATGCGGGCGCCGCCCGTGGCGCGGGCCGGGGCCGGGGGCCGGGCGATGTCAGGCCGATGCCTGATCGAGGCGTTCCACCGATTCCGCCGAAAGCCTGAGCCCGATCGCCGCCTGGATCTCCCCGATCTGATCGATGCTCGTGGCGCTCACGATGGGCGCGGTCAGATTCGGCCTTGTCAGCAGCCAGGCAATGGCGACGGCAGCCGGACTTGCGCCTTCCCGCGCCGAGACCTCGAGCAGCACGTCCAGTATGGCGAGATTGCGCGGCGTCATGAACGTGCGCACCCGCGCGCTGCGGCTGCGCCCGGCAAGATCGTGCTCGCTCCGGTATTTGCCGGTCAGAAAGCCCGCGGCGAGGCCGAAATAGCTGATGGCGCCGATTTCCTCCCGTTCGCACAGCTCCGACAGGCCGCCTTCGAAGTCGTGGCGGTGGATCAGATTATACTGTGGCTGGACGCTCTCGTAGCGCGCGAAGCCGTTGCGGGCGCTCGCGTCCAGCGCCCGCTGCAGCTGTTCGGCCGTGTGATTGGAGCAGCCGATCGCGCGCACCTTGCCGGATTTCACCAGCCGGTCGAACGCCGCCAGGGTTTCCTCCAGCGGCACGGTCGCGTCATGGATGTGGGCCTGGTACAGATCGATGTAGTCCGTGC
>CAYLSN010000341.1:0-2581 GCA_964386015.1 uncultured Rhizobiaceae bacterium
TGAACTGCACCATGCCGGCATTGGTGAACATCAGGGTCGGGTCGTTGCGCGGCACCAGTGGGCTGGATGCCACGATCTCGTGGCCATGCTTGCCGAAATACTCCAGGAACGCAGATCTGATCTCGTTGACGCCGCTCATGTGCCCATGCCTGTCGCTTGAGGGAGGCAACGCCCCGACCGGGACGCAACCAGCAGCGCTATTTATCGCCCGCATTGACAGGATACAAGCGCCGGGCGGATTCTGCAGGCCACGGAAAGGCGTCACAGCGGAGGATGATCCGCTGTCATGGTCCGTCGGGAAACGGTCTCCCGGCCTGCTGGATCGCGCAAGGGAACTCATGTCGACGCCTGGGTCACGACAGCCAATGCGCCCAGCACGCTGCCGGCGCAGCATAGATAGGTCCAGGGCGAGGACCCTATCGTCCGGCAGGAGCGCGACGGCCCGGGCCTGCGACCGTGGAGATTCTCCGGACGCCCGGTTGTTTTGCTGCCTCTCTCCATGAGAGTAACAGTTTCGGCTTTCATCTCTTCACGAATCTTCACATGCTCATTTGGTCGGGCGACTACGTCGACATTGTCATCCAGCGATCCATAGCGTTTCCCATTGACTGTATCGATTAGTTTAAGATTATAGACAACATCGTCTTTGAGTAGGTGGATCTGTAGGCACGTCGATCTTGTACTGCCTTTTCCCGATATTCGTTTTTCTTTGGTAATCAAGTTGTGCCGGTCCTTATCTACGTCCGCGAGATCAAATGTGTTTTCCTTTACTGTATTGCCTGTCGAATGGTGCGGCGAATCCGGCCCATGCGATAGGGATTGCCAAGGACAAAAGCGAAGACTTGCACGGATGTATGTCATTCTTGCCTCACTTTGCCATTCCTCGCATTGCCTTGCCGCGCGCTGTCTGCAACGAATTCCTCTTGCCGCCCATCGCCGGAGTTACTTCCTGCTTCGGCAATCACCGTCGGTTCATCTGGTTCGTCGTGCACTGGCTTGATCCGCAAGACGCCAGCCTCGCCCTGACTTCCGCGTCTCATCCGTGGGGTTCGCATCTCATTCATATGACATATGACCGGATCCTGCTTCCGTACTTGAGTTGCGACGTATCGTGATCGCCAGGCTCCCCGCCTCCTCGAACTACTGCACGTGCATGCCTTTACTCCCCGGTATCCGGCTTTCCTTCGCTCGCCCGCATGCCTGCGAAGGTCTACGCCACCACTGCCGCCATTGCCGCGGCCTTGCATGGAAGCGTGGTGGCCCTTCATCCGCGCACCCGGAGGAACAGGCGCCGCTCCCGACTTCATGTGACCCGCATGCATATGTCAGTATTTCCAGGGCAGGAACCTTGACCATGAACTCCATCCTTTCTTCGTTCGCGCCCCTGCGGATCGCAGCCGTATCGGCGACTGCGCCACCTCCTGCCGTCCGCGTCCGTTGATTCGCACCGGCATGTCAGTTCGATAGCAAAGCTCAAGACAAATTGACAGGGGACTGAGCATAATTCGGGTTTAGTCCGAACTATAACTGCCAACACTATGTAAGAAAATTCGATAATACTTAAATATAACTGCGGGAGAAATTCCGGTTGCCATGCACGAAATCGGTGCGCTAAGGTGAACAAAACCGGAATCGTCGAGCAGAGGAATGGTGATGACAGCATGCGTGGTGGGTTGGGCACATTCGCCCTTCGGCCGGCTGGAAGGGGAAACGGTGGAAAGCCTCGTCGTACGCGTGGCGCGCGATGCGATCGAGCATGCCGGCATCGGCCCTGAGGAAATCGACGAGATCGTGCTCGGCCATTTCAATGCGGGTTTCTCGGCCCAGGACTTCACGGCATCGCTGGTCCTGCAGGCGGACGATGCCCTGAGGTTCAAGCCGGCCACACGGGTGGAGAATGCGTGCGCGACGGGCTCGGCGGCGGTGCGGCAGGGCATTCGCGCCATCGAGGCCCGGGCGGCGCGCATCGTGCTGATTGTCGGCGTCGAGAAGATGACGGCGACTCCGGCGCCCGAGATCGGCCGTAATCTGCTCAAGGCCTCCTATCTGGCAGAGGAGGGGGACACGCCGGCCGGGTTTGCCGGAGTATTCGGCAAGATCGCCGCCGCCTATTTCCAGCGCCATGGTGATCAGTCTGATGCCCTGGCGGCGATTGCGGCCAAGAATCACCGCAATGGGGTCGCCAACCCCTATGCCCAGATGCGCAAGGATCTCGGCTTCGATTTCTGCCGCACCGAAAGCGAGAAGAATCCGCGCGTTGCCGGGCCGCTCAAGCGTACCGACTGCTCCCTGGTTTCGGACGGCGCCGCGGCGCTGGTCCTGGCCGATCTGGATCGCGCCTTGTCGATGCGCCGCGCCGTGGCTTTTCGCGCCAATGTGCATGTGCAGGATTTCCTGCCCATGTCGAAACGGGACATCCTGCTGTTCGAGGGCTGCGCCGAAGCCTGGAAGAGGGCGCTGAGCGAGGCACGGGTCGGGCTGGAAGACCTGTCCTTTGTCGAGACCCATGATTGTTTCACCATCGCCGAGCTGATCGAGTACGAGGCGATGGGGCTGGCGCCGCCGGGGCAGGGCGGACGCA
>CAYLSN010000342.1:0-2572 GCA_964386015.1 uncultured Rhizobiaceae bacterium
CAGTAGCAGAACAATGACTATGAGCGCGATTTTTTTGAACATGAGGCCTAACGCCGGAGTTAAGCCGTGCCGCGAAGCGGCGTCGGCTTGAATGACTTGTTAGCCGCCGCTGCGACCGAATATGCGGACGAGATGTCGCATGAAGCAGGACGTGATCTCAAAGATGAAGTCCACCTCTTGTTCCACCACGGCGGAGTCGTGTTTAACGTAGGTGTTCTGGTACTTTGCGGAATACTCGAGGAGCTTGACAAACATGTTGCTCAGCTCGGGTGAGCCGTCTTTCCCTTTCAGGAAGGAACCAAGCGGCTGGAGCTGGTTCTCAAGCGACTTATGATTTCCAAGCAACTGGTGAAGCAGGGTTTCCAAGGCAAGCCTGAGATCATCCAGCACGTTCCTGTCGAACACGCCGTGTTCCAGTTTCTGAAGCGCGCCGTTATACAACTCGAGGCTCTTTGGGAATGCACTAAGCCAATGCCGAGTTTCTTCGACCAGAGCGTGGTTCAAGTCAGACGCTGTATTGGAATCATCAAGGTGTCCGTAGCGAGTAAATAGCTGAACCTTGAGCCTATTTGCTTCCGCGCTGTTGGATTGTTGAACAGTCTTGTGGTCGCAAAGCTCTCTAATGATCTTGTAGCGCCACCTCGGCGGGAAAGCCATGATGTTTTCGTAAAGAGCGGTTCGCTTGTTCGTTCCCATCCGCCCCGCGAAGGGATAGGAAGAGTACGGGATGTCGACACCCGCATCGATTGCGTAAGCTGAGCAAACGCGCACGATCTCGCTTCCAGTCAATCCCTGGCTTGTATCGCCCAGGATGCCCGCGGCGTGAGTAACAAAGACGGCTGGGAGCTCTTCAAGATGCATCAACACTGCCTGTGGCGGCTAACACCTGAATTAAGCCGCGCCGCGAAGCGGCGTCGGCTTGAATGAATTGTTAGCTTGCAACACGCGCCTCCCAAACCCTATCACGAATTGCGATGCAGGCATCTTCAATTGCAGCAAGGATGAACTCCTGATTCTTCATTGCTTCATCCCAATATTCGTGATGCGGCCTCTCCGTGTAGTCAGAGTAGACTGCCTCTTTGTGACAGGCCTTGATTACGGCACGCGCCTTATCATAGACGTCAGGCGCATAGAAAGGCTTGTTCTTCTCGACTTGCTCTTGGACACTCACTAGCGCCTCGCGCGCTTTCAACAATCTCCGCTTTTGACGATCTTCCTTGCTCTCGTTGGGATCATGAAAGTCCATCACGGGGCGAATTGCCAGTGTGGCTGTGCGTAGATCGACTAGGCACGCCCATATTGCCTTGTAGTTGCTGAGTTCCAAGTCGAACTGTGCTTTACCGACGTGCAGGTCACGATCAAGTTCAAACTGTAGCCGCCTATTGGTCTCGTCCAGTTGATGCTGGAGCGCACTTCGTTCTCGCTCAATGATGCGAGACACCCAAATCTTTCCAATTAAGGCGAACAGGCCAGCCAGAATGACCGCATAACCACCGAGCGCGGCAACGAGCTGGCCTAGAGTTGCTGTGACTGCGCTCGAATCTTCCATTGCAAGCTAACACCAGAATTAAGCCGTGCCGCGAAGCGGCATCGGCTTGAATGAATTGTTAGCACTCATCTGAACGCTAACCGCTGAAGGGGGCCTTCATACTGCGCAATGAGCGTATTGAGCGGGTCTGCCCCCTTGTAGAAGCTGGCGGAGTCTATGCCGTATTCAGTGGTCAGACGTGCTTCGCGGCGGATGGTCGCGATTGCACCTCTTCCGACCTGGCTCTTCCAGCTGGGGAAGCCCACCTGCGCTACTTTGACCAACCTTTCCCTTCTCTTGCCGAACAAGCCAAACTCCCGTGGGTACTCAATGCGGCAGATGTCAATAAAGTTGTTCTTCGGGTTTGATAGGCAGTGATTGAACTCGCGGAGACGGCGGTCAAGCTCGTTATACGTGATTGTGTAGTACCGACTGTCGCGCTCTCTAGAGTTTCTTTTCAGGTAGTCAGCGATAAATAAAACATCGGCATCGTCCTCACGCTTGGCTAGCTCCTTCATGCGGCGATACTTGGTCAGACTTCTCTCCGCAATCTCAACCATGAAGTCTTCTAGCTCTTTCTGACCGTTCGTTGGATAGCGGTTCAACTTATGCAGGGCGTAGAGATAGGTTAAAAGGCCCGTGCGCTTGTTCGCGTCGTGAAATGGGTGATCTGTCACGAGGCCAAAAATAAGGGTGGCAGCCTTTTCATAGCTGGACTTCCACTTATCGATTCCTCCGTACGCGACGAACTGCCTGTAGACGGCCGAATGAAGCAGATGAAGATCGCGGGGCCCGATGCCGCCCATGCCCGCTTCCTTGCCGTAGAAGAAGTCGGCGATGAGGAAGTGGGCGCGCAGCACATCAAGCAAGCCCACAGTATCCGCCGTGTCGTAGCGATCGTCGGGGTCAACTTGGTCAGCCCATCTTCTGTATTCAATTGCGACTGCTTCGTTGGAAAAAACAACCTCCACAGCTCTCCCCTGTGAGTGCTAACGCTCCGGTTCAGCGGCGGGCCGCGCAGCGGACCGTCCGCTGCAACCGTCT
>CAYLSN010000343.1:0-2561 GCA_964386015.1 uncultured Rhizobiaceae bacterium
GACCGAGGATCCGCGCTTGCTGGCCGGCCAGGGCCGCTATGTCGACGACATGGCTCCGCCGGGGACGCTGCATGTCGCCATCCGCCGTTCCGACCAGCCGCATGCCCGGATTGCCGGGGTGGATGTCGGCGACGCACTATCCGTGCCCGGCGTGGTGGGCATCTACGAGGCGGCGGACCTCGAGGAAGATGTCCGGCCGGCACTGGCCACTTCGCGCATGGCCGGATATTTCGCGACGCCGATCCGGCCGCTGGCGCTCGGCAAGGTCCGCTATGTCGGCGAACCCGTGGTCGCGATCGTGGCGGAAAGCCGCTACGCCGCCGAGGACGCGCTCGAACATGTGAATATCGCCTACGAGCCGCTGCCCTTCGCTCTCCGGCAGACGGATGCAGCCAGGGACGACGCGCCGCTCCTGCATGAGGAGGCGGGAACCAATGTCATTGTCCGGCGCGAATTCCGGCGCGGCAATGTCGACGAGATCATGGCAACGGCCCCGCTGACGGTGAAGGGCCGATTCCGCATGACGCGCAAGACCGCCGCCGCAATGGAGAACCGCGCCTATCTCGCGGAATGGGACGCGCGCACGCGCTCGCTCACGCTGCATAGCTCTTCCGGCAGTCCGGGCATCGTGCGCGACGTGCTGTCTGAATGCCTCGACCTGCCCGGCTCGCGCCTGCGCGTGATCGCACCGGATGTCGGCGGCAGCTTCGGCGCCAAGGGCTCGCTCTATGCCGAGGAAATGCTGGTATGCGTCCTGGCAAGGAAGCTCGGTCGCCCGGTGAAATTCTCCAGCGACCGCCTCGAGGATCTCCTGTCCACCAGCCAGGGCTGGGACGAACTCATCGAGGCCGAGCTGGCCGTCGACCTGGACGGGACGATGCTCGGATTGCGGGCGGACGTGATCGGCGATGTCGGAGCCTATTCGATCTATCCCTGGACCGCGGCGCTCGAAACCGTGCAGGTCGTCAGCTTCCTGCCCGGCCCCTACCGGCTCGAGCACTATCACGGCCGGATTCGCGGCGTGCTGACACCCAAGCCCCCGACGGGGCCCTATCGCGGCGTCGGCCGGCCCTCGTCGACCTTCGCCATGGAGCGGCTGGTCGACATGGCCGCGCGCCGCCTCGGCATGGATCCGGCGGAGTTCCGCCGCCGCAACCTGGTGCGCGACGAGGATTTTCCCTACCGCACCGCTTCCGGCATCATCTGGGACAAGTCGGCATTCCAGGAGTGCCTTGCCGCGGCGTGCCGACAGGCAGATTATCCGGCGCTGGTCCGCTGCAGGGACGAGGCGCGCGCCGCCGGCCGGTGGGTCGGTATCGGCATTGCGAGCTATGCCGAGCTGACCGGCATCGGCTCGCGCATTTCGGTAGCGCCGGGCATGCCGATCAATACCGGCACGGAGACCGCAAGCATCGAGGTCGATTCGACCGGTTCGGTCACCGCCTCCTTCGGCGTCGCCTCTCACGGCCAGGGGCTGGAAACGACGCTGGCGCAGGTGGTGGCGGACGAACTGGGCTGCCGCATGGAAGATATTGTCGTTCGCCATGGCGACAGCGCCCTGGTGCCGTCCTCGACCGGCACCTATGCCAGCCGCTCCGCCGTGCTCGGCGGCGGCGCCGCCATCCTCGCCGCCAGGACGGTGAAGGCGAAGATCCTGCGGGCTGCCGCTCATCTCATGGAACGGGATGTCGAGGATCTCGACATGCATGACGGGATTGTATCCAGTCGCAGCTCGAACCTGACGATGACGATGAAGGACGTGGCGACGGCGGTCTACAAGCAGATGGGAAGCATTCCGCCAGACCGGCGGGAGGACCTTGTTGCGTCGGAAACCTACGACCCCTATCTCGGTACGGCCAGCAGCTCGACCCATCTTGCCCTGGTCGAGGTCGATCCCGATACCCTTGGCGTGAAGGTGCTGCGTTTCATCGTGGCGGAAGATTGCGGCCGGATCATCAACCCCATGATCGTGGACGGGCAGGTTCATGGCGCGGTCGCCCAAGGCATCGGCGCCGCCCTGTTCGAGGAGATCGTGCATGACGAAAAGGGACAGGCCCTGACCGCAAGCCTTGCCGATTATCCGCTGCCGGTGGCATCGTCGGTGCCGGAGATCGAAATCGTGCATGTCGAGGCGGACCTGCCGGCGAATATCGGCGGATTTCGCGGCATGGGCGAAGGCGGTGCGATCGGGGCGCCGGCGGCGATCGCCAATGCGGTGTCTGACGCGCTGGCGCCGTTCGGAGTGTCGGTCGAGACCTTGCCGGTCACCCCGGAGCGAATCTACCAGCTGCTCAGGGAGGCCGGTGCAGCTGGCGTGGGGTTGAAGAAGTGATGAACAGACATGCCGCCTTGTCGCACGGCCGCATGGAGCGGAACTGTTCCGTGCGCAAGACGGTCGAGATCGTGCTCGACAGCTGGACCTTCCTGATCATCCGCGAAGCGTTCTTCGGCGTGCACAGTTTCGAGAAGTTCCAGCGCCGTCTCGGCATCCCGCGTCAGACCCTGTCGACCAGGCTTGCGAGTCTGGTCGACAACCAGATTCTCGTGCAGGGCCGCAAGAA
>CAYLSN010000344.1:0-2557 GCA_964386015.1 uncultured Rhizobiaceae bacterium
TGACGATCAAGACCAACCAGAAATGCTTCGTCCTGCGCGACCGCGACGGCCGCCTCAGCAACCGCTTCATCCTGGTGGCGAATATCGAGGCGAGCGATGGCGGCGGCGAGATCGTGCGCGGCAATGAGCGCGTCGTGCGCGCCCGCCTCGCGGACGCAGCGCATTTCTATGCGGTCGACCAGGCGCCCCTGCCGGATCTCGACCGGCTGCGGGACGCCGCGGCCAGCCTCGACCTCGATCTGTCGCGGCCGCTCGACCAGCGCATGGCGCGGCTGGATGCGCTGAAGGTCACCTTCCATGCGAAGCTCGGGACGCAAGGCGAGCGGGTGCGCCGTATCGCCGCCTTTGCCGGGCAGCTTGCCGCGAGCGTAGGCGCCGACCGCACTTTGGCGCGCCGCGCCGCGCTGCTCGCCAAGGCGGATCTGCAGACCGAGATCGTTGGCGAGTTCCCGGAGCTGCAGGGCGTGATGGGCCGCAAATATGCCGGGCTGCAGGGCGAGCCGGAGGCGGTGGCGGCCGCGATCGAGGAACATTACCGGCCGCAGGGGCCGTCCGACGCACTGCCGGAAGGTCCGGTCGCCATTGCCGTGGCCCTTGCCGACAAGCTCGACATGCTGGCCGGATTCTGGGCGATCGACGAGAAGCCGACCGGCTCGAAGGATCCCTATGCGCTGCGCCGTGCCGCGCTCGGCGTCATCCGCATCGTGCTCGAGCGCAGGGTGCGCCTGTCGCTGCTGTCGGCCCTGCGCAACTGGGAGGCTGCGCTGGCGCCGGAGGGAGTCCGCGCCGTCGAGGAACTGGCGGCCGCGCGCAATCTCGACCTGCTTGCCTTCCTGCACGAGCGCCTGAAGGTGCACCTGCGCGAGCAGGGTCGCCGTCATGACGTGATCGAGGCGGTGCTGACGCCGGACGCCGACGATCTGCCTGCCATTGTCGACCGGGTCGAGGCGCTGGAATCCTTCCTCGCCACCGGGGACGGCGAGGATCTGCTCGCGGGAGCGAAGCGGGCCGCCAACATCCTCGCCGCGGAGGAACGCAAGGGGCTGCACATCTCCCCGAGGGTGGATCCGGAACTGTTCGAGGTCGAGGCGGAGCGCCGGCTCCATGACGCCCTGCGCGAGGCCGAGACCAATGTCACGGCGGCCATCGCCTCGGAGGAGTACGGCATGGCGATGGGATTCCTGGCCGAGCTGCGCCAGCCGATCGACGCGTTTTTCGACGCGGTGCTGGTGAATGCGCCCGACGAGCGGCTGCGCGCCAACCGCCTGGCCCTGCTGGCACGCATTCGCGCCGCTACCGGCCGGGTCGCCGATTTCGGCAGGATCGAGGGCAGGAAGGGGTAGGATGGCCCGGATCCTGCCCGCCCGCGAAGGCCTGGAGGAAGCCTGCCGGCTGCTGCTGGCCGGCGAGCTCGTGGCCATTCCGACGGAGACGGTCTACGGGCTTGCCGCCGACGCCACCAATGGCCGGGCCGTGGCCCGGATCTTCGAAGCCAAGGGCAGGCCGAGCTTCAATCCGCTGATCGCCCATGTCGGCGATCTTGCCATGGCGGAGACCATCGGCAGGTTCGATGCGCTGACCCACGCACTGGCGGACCACTTCTGGCCGGGACCGCTGACCCTGGTCCTGCCCTCGCAAGAGGACAGTCCCGTGCATCCGCTGGCGACGGCAGGGCTGCCCACGGTCGCCGTGCGCATGCCGCGCGGCATTGCGGCGGAGATTTCGGCGCGAATCGGCCGGCCGCTGGCGGCGCCGAGCGCCAACCCGTCGGGCCGGCTGACCGCAACCAGCGCCGCCGCGGTCGCGCAGGGTCTCGGTGACAGGATCGCGCTGATCCTCGACGGCGGGCCGACGCAGATCGGCATCGAATCGACCATCGTCCGGTCGGAAGGCGGCGGGCTCCGGATCCTGCGTCCGGGTGGCGTGACGGCGGAGGAGCTGCGGCAGGTTGCGGGCGTGCCTGTCCTTGCCGGGGCGGCGGCAGGCGAAATCGCCGCGCCGGGCATGCTCGCCTCGCACTATGCGCCGTCGGCCGCCATGCGGCTCGATGCGGACAGCGTGCGGGAAGGCGAAGCCCTGCTGGCATTCGGCCCGGTGCGGGCGCGGCAGGCCGGACGCGCAGTGGCACTGCGCAATCTCAGCGAGAGCGGCGATCTCGCCGAGGCGGCGGCAAATCTCTACGCCATGATTGCCGAACTCGATGCCAGCGGCGCCGCGACCATCGCGGTCGAACCGGTGCCGCGGATCGGGCTGGGCATCGCCATCAACGACCGGCTGGCGCGCGCCGCGGCGCCGCGCGACCGGCGGAGCGAGGAGCAGGCACCATGACGCTCGAACCCGGTCTTGTGCAGCGTTTCGCCGCAATTGTCGGCGCCAGGCATGCGCTGACCCGGGCGGAGGACATGCATCCCTATCTGGCCGAGCCGCGAGGGCTGTTCGCGGGCAGGGCAGGGCTGGTGCTGCTGCCGGCTTCGACGGCGCAAGTGTCGGCGATCCTGGCGCTGGCAAGCGAGACCCGGACGGCGATTGTCCCGCAAGGCGGCAATACCGGCCTTGT
>CAYLSN010000345.1:0-2552 GCA_964386015.1 uncultured Rhizobiaceae bacterium
GCACTCGATCCGCAGCGGCGCCTCGGGCAGGCCGAGGTGGTCCTGGAGCTCGTTGAGGGCGCGGGCTCGGCTGTTGTGGTCCGAGGAGCGCCGGAGGCGGTGGCGGACGAGCTCCTCCTTGGCGTTGCGGGCCACCGTCTCCTGGAGCTCGCGCTTGTCGCCGCGCTTGGGCACCCGGATCTGCACCTTGGAGCCCCGCAGCGAGCTGAGCCACTCCTCGTAGAGCTCGTCGTCGTCGGTCAGCGTGGGGACCAGCACCGCCTTGGGGATGCCCTGCGGGGGATCGTCGTAGAGCCGCTCCACGATGAGACCCATGAGCTCGGGGGCCGAGAGATCCTCGACCTTGTCCACGATGAAGCCCTTCCGGCCCACCACCCGGCCGCGCCGCACGAAGAACACCTGGACCGCGGCCTCGAGCTCGTCCTCGGCGATGCCGAGCACGTCGAAGTCCTCTGAGCGCTCGGCCACCATCTGCTGCTTCTCGATGGCTTTGCGGACTGAGGCGAGCCGGTCTCGCCAGAGCGCCGCCTGCTCGAACTCGAGCTCCGCCGCGGCGGTGGCCATGCGGGCTTCGAGCTCCTTCACGATCGGCTCGGTCTCGCCGTCCAGGAACTCGAGGAGGCGCTGGACGTGCTGGTCGTAGTCGTCCTTGCTGACCTCCCCCACGCAGGGCCCCGAGCACTTCTCGATGTGGAACAGCAGGCACGGGCGGCCGAGGCGCTGGTGCTGGTTCAGCTTGTTGTCCGAGCAGGTGCGCAACGGGAAGGTGCGCAGCAGCAGGTCGAGGGTCTCGCGGATGGCGTAGGCCTGCCCGTAGGGCCCGTAGTAGCGGACGCCCTTGCGCTTCTTGCCCCGCATCACCATCGGGCGGGGCCACTCGGCATCGAGGGTGACGGCGAGGTACGGGTAGCTCTTGTCGTCTCGCAGCCGGACGTTGAACCGGGGCTGGTGCTGCTTGATGAGCGTGTTCTCGAGGAGCAGCGCATCGACGTTGGTGTCCACCTGGATCCACTCGACGCTCTCTGCCGTCCGCACCATCTGAGCGGTGCGGGGCGGCAGGCTCCGCGGGTTCACGAAGTAGTTCGACAGTCGCTGCCGCAGCGACTTCGCCTTCCCCACGTAGATGACGCGGCCGTCCCGGTCCTTGAACTGGTAGGACCCAGGCGCATCAGGGATCGACCCCGCCGGCGGACGCTTCACGGCCATCGCCCTGGAGGATAGGGAAGCTCCGCGGGGCTACCTTCCGGCGATGCCCTCCAAGCCCTGGATCCGGCGATGGCAGCCCCTGAAACATCGCTGGCACGCAGCCGCCCTACTGATCCTCGTGGTGGGCCCCCTCTTCTACCTGACGAGGACCCCGCCGGAGAGGATCAACGTCGATACCGATCCCGTGGCCATGACGGCCTGGCACCTCGTGAACGAGGGCACCATCGACCTTCGCGGTTTCGACACCCGGGGAAACCCGTTCGTGCGGGAGTACGACTCCGGGCGGATGCTGAGCAACCGGCCGCTGGGCCTCTGGACCCTGACAGTCCCGGCGTACGTCCTCTCCGACGGGGCCTACAGCCCGGAGCCCTCCACCGTGCTCGCGGTGGTCATCACCACCGGTGCCGTGGTGGTGATGCTCCTCCTCCTGTGGCGCGTGGTGGAGCCCACCTGGGCCATCGCTGGCACTGGGGTGTTCGCGCTCGGGACTGCGACCTGGCCCATCTCCAGCTCGGAGATCTGGCCTCACGGGCCCGGGCAGCTCCTGTTGGGCCTGGGGCTGCTGGCTCTGGCCAGCGACCGGTCGTGGCTAGCAGGGGTCGCGTCCGCGGCCGCCCTCCTCGTGCGTCCCGTGACAGCGAGCATCGCGGCGCTGACCGCGTTGAGACAGGTCCAGCGATCCCGCTGGCGCAGCGGCTTCGCCATCGCCCTCCCTGTGGCTGGCGCGCTGGTGGGACTCGTCGTCTACAACGCCTGGGCATTCGGAAACCCCAGCATCTCGGGGGGCTACAGCAGTGCCTTCTCAGAGAACCTCTCGGGCAGCCCGCTCACGAAGACCCTTCGCCACCTCGCAGACTCGCTGATCTCCGCCCACAACGGTCTGCTGCTCTGGAGCCCGATCGTGCTGGTAGCCGCTCTCGGCCTCAAGCGTTCCTGGTCGCAGATCCCCACCTGGGCACGGGATGGCCTGATCGGCGGCGTCGTGTACTTCCTGCTCCACGCACGCCTCAACCGAGCGTCCGGAGGCTTGCCCTTCAACTACCGGTATGCCCTCGAACCCCTGACGGTGGCGTGGCCGGCGTTGGTGATCGCGACGCGGCAGCTCTTCACGGAGAACGAGCGCTGGCGCCGAGTCGTGGTGGTCGCGGTCGCTGCGTCGATCGTCGTACAGGGCCTGATGGCCGTGGGCTACGAGTGCGAGGAGGTCCCCGGCTCCGACCACATGTGCTCGATCCTCTGACGTTCGTAGGCAACCGAACGGATGGCGCTAACCTGACCACGCCGGCCCGGAATCCGGCGACATATCTGAGCTCCGGGGACGACATCCCCGCGGGAGAGGCGACCGG
>CAYLSN010000346.1:0-2548 GCA_964386015.1 uncultured Rhizobiaceae bacterium
CCGCACCGAATATGTCGCAACCGACGAAAAGACCGGCCCGCGCTTCCCGCTGCTGCTCACGACAGGCCGGATTCTCAGCCAGTACAATGTCGGGGCGCAGACGCGGCGCACGCATAATGTGGTCTGGCATGACGAGGACCTGCTCGAGATCCACCCGCACGACGCCGAACAGAGAGGCATCCGCGACGGCGACTGGGTGAAGATTTCCAGCCGCGCCGGCGAAACGACGCTGCGCGCCCGGATCACCGACAGGGTCGCGCCCGGGGTGGTGTACACCACCTTCCACCATCCGCTGACCCAGGCCAATGTGGTGACCACGGATTCCTCCGACTGGGCGACCAATTGCCCGGAATACAAGGTGACGGCAGTGCAGGTGTCGCCTTCCAACGGGCCGAGCGACTGGCAGGTCGAGTACGAGGCGCATGCCCGCTCGAGCCGCCGCATTGCCGATCTGACGCCGGCGGAGTGACGTGATGCCGGAAGCCGCCCCGCTGCCGGAAGAGGACCGGCCTGCCATTGCCCTGGCAAGCCGGCTGGCGGTGCGCGCATCGGGCACGGCCCGGTCGGAGCGGGCAGTGCCCGAGGAGGTGCCGATCGCGCTGTCCTATGGCGGCACGACCCATGCGGTGATGATGGGCTCTCCCGCCGACTTCGAGGATTTTGCCATCGGCTTTTCGGTGACGGAGGGCATAGTCGCCGCCATTGACGAGATCGAGCACATTGCGGTTCAGGATCTGGGCGTCGGCGTCGACATCCAGATCGTGCTGCGCGATCGCGCCAATCAGCGCTTCGAGGCACGGCGGCGGCGGCTGGCGGGTCCCGTGGGGTGCGGCCTGTGCGGCATCGAGTCGATCGAGGAAGCCATGCGCCAGGTACCCGCCGTTGAGACTGTAAAATTGCAGCTTTCCGCCGCGCAGGTCTCGGAAGCGGTCCGGCTCCTTTCGGAACGCCAACCCCTCCACCGCCTGACCGGTGCTGTTCACGCGGCGGGCTTCTATCGGCCGGGCGAGGGCGTCCTCATTGCCCGCGAAGATGTCGGGCGCCACAATGCGCTGGACAAGCTGGCCGGCGCAATGCTGCGTGCGAGGATCGGTGCCGCGGGCGGGGCTGTGGCGGTCACGTCGCGCCTGTCGGTGGAGATGGTGCAGAAGAGCGCCGCGATTGGTGCGTCGGTGCTGCTCGCCGTCTCCGCGCCGACGGCACTGGCCATCCGCACCGCGGAATCGGCGGGAATGACGCTGGTGGCCCTGGTGCGCGGCGACGAGTTCGACGTGTTTACCCATCCGCATCGCATCCTCACCGGAGCCAGAACGAATGTCGCCTGAGAAACTCATCCGCCAAGCCAATCAGATCGCAACGTTCTTCCGCTCGCGGCCCCATGACGAAGCCGTTGCGGGCGTGGCCGAACACATCAACAGGTTCTGGGAGCCACGCATGCGCCGGCAGCTGTTCGAGATGGTCGAGGCCGGCGGCGAGGGTTTTCACCAGCTCGTGCTGGAAGCAATTCCGCAGATCCGTCCGGTCCCGCAGGAGTGGATGCCGGAGCCCCCAGGCGATCAGGAACCGCAGGTGGGATCCGGGATCTGAGTGCATGTGCTCTGGAGTCTTTCATGCAGGATGAAAGGCTCTAGCCCGGCGTCACCGGCGCCTTCATGAAGATGGCAAACAGTTCCCGCTGCGACGAGATCCGCATCTTGGCATAGATGTTCTTGCGGTGGATGCGGACCGTGCCGGCGCTGATTCCGAGCAGGTTGGCGATGGATTCGGAGGAATGTCCCTCCAGCACCAACCCCACGACCTCCATCTCGCGAGGCGTCAGTGGCGGAATTCCCCGCGCCTCCAGTGCCTCCTCGACCGTGCGCCGCAGCACCGCCTTCTCGTCCTGGGCGGAACCGGCCACCTTCAGCCGCTCGTCCGTGCGCCAATGTGTCTCGGCAATGGCGCGTATCAGGGGCTCGACGATGCGCAGCAGCCGGATCTCGCGCTTGGAGAAGGCCGGACGCGTCGGCGAGCGCATCAGGGAGGTGACGATCGCCCAGCTGGTATTGCCGGGGATGAAGAAGGCAATTTCGTCGACCGGGCCGGTCTGGCCGTAATAGGAGCGATAGTACTCGCTCTTGTAGAACTGGTCCGGCGCGATTTCCGCCAGGTGAAAGAGCCCGGACCGGGTCCCGTTTGCGG
Organism: uncultured Rhizobiaceae bacterium; assembly: GCA_964386015.1. Classification (GTDB taxonomy): domain Bacteria; phylum Pseudomonadota; class Alphaproteobacteria; order Rhizobiales; family Rhizobiaceae; genus CAYLGY01. The sequence continues at coordinate 2,182 of CAYLSN010000346.1, forward strand.
CCGCCTTGTAGAACGGGTCGAGCAGGTACGGCCCGATCTCGTACTCGCTGACATGGATATGGTAGCGCTGCGGCTGGAAATTGTGATGCAGGCAGACCGGTGCGTCGGCGCCGTGATAGGCGAAGGTCACCGTGAAATCGAAGTCGACCAGCTGGCGGATCGTCGCCGCGAACGCGTCGGGAAACTCTGCTGTGCCCGCGTTTTCGAGGAGCCAGCCGAGGGCGGCGTACCATTGCGGCGCTCCAAGGAGCTGCCGGCCGGCGGGCGCCCCGGCGCCGTCGAGGTGCGGTGACCCACCTCATGCACGATGGCCGCCTCCTGCCGCATCCGGTCAGCGACGGTGCCCGGATCGACACAGACGCTGGGC
>CAYLSN010000347.1:0-2538 GCA_964386015.1 uncultured Rhizobiaceae bacterium
CGCCCGCCTTCATGCGCTCGGCGGCGTCTGCGTAGTCGCGGACGATGCGCTCGATGTCCCAGTCCTCGAGCTTCTTGGGAAAGGCGCGGTGCGCGGCCTCGCGCCGGTGCGACGGCGACACCACCGGCAGCCAGTCGGCCTTGTCCCAGCGGGTGCGCCGGCCGAGATGGGTGAGCTGGATCATGACGGCGGCGCCCTCCTCGTGCACCGCGTCGGTCAGTTCGCGGATCCAGGGGACCACCTCGTCCTTCCAGGCGAGAATATTGTTGAAGGCCGGCGGGCTGTCGCGCGACACGGCGGCCGAGCCGGCGGTCATGGTCATGGCGACGCCGCCCCGTGCCCGTTCGACATGATAGGCGCGGTAGCGCTGCTTCGGCATGCCGTCCTCGGCATAGGCCGGCTCGTGCGCCGTGACGATGATGCGGTTGCGCAGGGTGAGATGCCGGAGTTGGAACGGCTGCAGCAGGGGATCGGATGACATGACCAGCCTCGCAAGCAATGACCGTGCAGAAGCTAGAATATCCGGGCCGGTCAAGGAAGGGCGGACGCCGCCTTGTTCCCGCCGCATCGCCCGGGAAGGATGGCGGACTGACCAGCGGAGGAGGAACGTGCATGCGAATCGTCACCAGCCTGAGTTTCAACGGCCAGTGCCGCGAGGCCTTCGAATTCTATGCAGAGGTGCTCGGCGGCGAGATCAAGGCCGCCATCACCTATGGGGATGCGCCGCCGGAAATGCAGATGTCGGACGAGAAGTACCGCTCCTGGCTGATGCATTGCTGGCTCGAGGCCGGGGACCAGGCGCTGATGGGCGCAGATCTGGTCGAGCAATGGGCGCCGAATATCGGCAAGCCCAAGAACGGCTTCGACGTGACGCTGATGGCCGACGATCTCGCGACGGCGGAGCGCTGGTTCGGCCGGCTTTCCGAGGGGGGCCGGGTGATCATGCCGCTCGGCCCGACCTTCTGGTCGCCGGGCTTCGGCTCCTTCGTCGACCGCTACGGCATTCCGTGGATGATCAGCACCAGCGCGCCGGAAGGATGGCAGGCACCGCCGGCATAGCGGCGCAGGGTCACCGGGGCCCGGTCTCGCGGACCAGCCGGAAGCCGAGATTGTCGGGCGGCAGGCCGAAGGCGCAGCCGCCGCTCCTGCCGTCGCGCAGGAAATGCGACATGTAGGCGCGATGGCTGCCGCCGACGACGCGCACGCCGCAATTCTCGGTGCGGTGCAGGATTTCACCGTCCGGGCCGAGCGTGGTGCGGGTGAAGCAGGTACTCGTCCACTCCCAGACATTGCCGCCCATGTCGACGAAGCCATTGCTGTTGGCGCCGAAATGGCCGATCGGCTTCGGCTCCGGGTCGCGCCCGCGCGCTGCTTCGAGCCGGTAGCGCTGCAGCCAGCGCTCGGCCGGATTGTCGCCATCCTCCGGCAGCAGGCCGGCATCGTCGCCGGCAAGCCGCTCGGCGGCGGCCGCCGCCCCTTCGGCGTCGGTCGGCAGGCGCCAATGGCTGCCGGTGCGGCGCGACAGCCAGGCGGCATAATCGCCTGCATCGCGGAAATTCACGCCGGTGACCGGATAGGGCGCCCGCGGATCCGCCCCTGACGGCAGGTCCGGCGCGGCGCAGGCGCCGGCGTCGACACAGCGCATGTAGTCGGGACGCGACACGGGAAAGCGCATCATCCCGATGCCGGGCGTCAGCGCCACGGTGGCGAGCGGCGCATCGACGGCGCGGCCGTCGCGCAGATATTCGCCGGCGGGCCGGATCTCGGCGACGGGCGGAATGCCGGCGGTGACGATCGGGTCGATGCCCGGGGAGTGTTCGCCGCCCGCCAGAAACACGGCGGCCACAGCGGCTGCAACCGCCGCCGCGATCCCCGCCGCCATCCCGATTCGCTGAACAAGGCGCATGGCACGCCTCCGGAGAAAAGGGCCCGCGCCAGGCGGGCCCGGTTGCGGTCAGAGGCCGACGATGGGCGAAGGCGGGCTGACCTGCGTCATCAGATCGTGGTCCCATTCGCCCTCGACCATGATGTGCGCGGTGGCGCCGAGCTCGGCCGCCTCGATCAGATTGTGGTTCACATAGGCGTAGATGCCCGGCTGCCGGAAGGTGTACAGCGCCGCACCGGCCGACCCGCCGCGGACGAACCAGGTCTCGAGGTCGCGTTCGGGCCGGTTGTGGAACTTGCCGGTCTCCCAGACATAATCGCCATGGCCGCCGATCAGGTGCGGGCGCGTGTCGCGATTGGCCTGCGAATGGACGATCAGCACGGTTTCGCCGACCTTCGCCTTCAGCGCGTTCTCGCCGGTCAGCGCCCCGACCCTGCCGTTGAAGACGACATGGCTCGGGATCAGCCCGCGCATGGTCTCCAGCGTTTCGGCATAGCTCTCGCCGAGCGATTCGAAGTTGCGGTAATTGCCGTTCTCGTCGCGCGGAATGTAGAACTCGTTCTCGCCGATATAGAAGATGCGGTCATAGCGCAGCGGATTGCCGCTGCCGTCGGTGAGACCCTCGCGCGGCAGCACCATGATCGTGCCGCTCA
>CAYLSN010000348.1:0-2536 GCA_964386015.1 uncultured Rhizobiaceae bacterium
CTTGTCGCCCATGGCGGCGATCGCCTTGGGCTTCGGACCGATGAAGGCGATTCCGGCCTTCTCGAGGGCGGCGCAGAACGCTTCGTTCTCGGACAGGAAGCCATAGCCCGGATGGACCGCCTCGGCGCCCGTCTTCTTGCAGGCCTCCACGATGCGGTCGATCTGCAGATAGCTTTCGGCGGCGGGCGGCGGGCCGATATGGACGGCCTCGTCCGCCATGCGCACATGGAGCGCGTCGGCGTCGGCGTCCGAATAGACGGCGACCGTCTTGATGCCCATCTTGCGGGCGGTCTTGATGACGCGGCAGGCGATTTCGCCGCGATTGGCGATCAGAATCTTCTTGAACATCGGCGATCCCCCTCAGAGCGGAATGTTGTCGTGCTTCTTCCACGGATTCTGGAGCTCCTTGTTGCGGAGCATCCGGAGCCCGCGGGCGATCCGCCGACGGGTGGAATGGGGCATGATGACTTCGTCGATGAAGCCGCGGCTCGCCGCCACGAACGGGTTGGCGAACTTGGCGGTGTATTCCTGGGTCTTGGCCTCGATCTTCTCCTTGTCGCCGATTTCGGAGCGGAAAATGATCTCGACCGCGCCCTTCGGGCCCATCACGGCGATTTCGGCCGTGGGCCAGGCATAGTTGAGGTCGCCGCGCAGGTGCTTGGAGCTCATGACGTCATAGGCGCCGCCATAGGCCTTGCGGGTAATGACCGTGATCTTCGGCACCGTCGCCTCGCCATAGGCGAACAGCAGCTTGGCGCCGTGCTTGATGATGCCGTTCAGTTCCTGCGCGGTGCCCGGCAGGAAGCCCGGGACGTCGACGAAGGTCAGGATCGGAATGTTGAAGCAGTCGCAGAAGCGGACGAAGCGCGCCGCCTTGCGCGAGGCGTTGATGTCCAGGCAGCCCGCCAGCACCATGGGCTGGTTGGCGACGATGCCCACCGTCTGGCCCTCGATGCGGCCGAAGCCGGTCACGATGTTCTTGGCGAAGTCCGGCTGGATCTCGAAGAAGTCGCCCTCGTCCACCACCTTGGTGATGAGCTCCAGCATGTCGTAGGGCTTGTTGGGGTTCGCCGGAACCAGGGTATCGAGCGACATCTCGATGCGCTCAGGGTCATCAAAGGTCGGACGGACCGGCGGCTTTTCCTTGTTGTTCAGGGGCAGGAAATCGAAGAAGCGGCGCACCTGAAGAAGCGTTTCCACGTCGTTCTCGAAGGCGTTGTCTGCAACGCCCGACTTGGAGGTGTGGGTGACCGCGCCGCCGAGCTCCTCCTGCGTCACCACCTCGTTGGTGACGGTCTTCACCACGTCGGGCCCGGTCACGAACATGTAGGACGTGTCCTTGACCATGAAGATGAAGTCGGTCATGGCCGGGGAATAGACCGCACCGCCGGCGCAGGGGCCCATGATGACCGAAATCTGCGGCACGACGCCGGACGCCATGATGTTGCGCTGGAACACGTCGGCGTAACCCGCGAGCGACGCCACCCCTTCCTGGATGCGCGCGCCGCCGGAGTCATTGAGGCCGATCACGGGCGCGCCGGCCTTCATGGCCATGTCCATGATCTTGCAGATCTTCTCCGCATGGGATTCCGACAGGGAGCCGCCGAACACGGTGAAGTCCTGGCTGAAGACGTAGACGAGCCGGCCATTGATGGTGCCCGAGCCGGTCACCACGCCGTCGCCCGAATACTTCTGCTCGCTCATCCCGAAGTCGATGCAGCGATGCTCCACGAACATGTCGTATTCTTCGAAGGAATCCGGATCCAGCAACAGTTCGATCCGTTCCCGGGCGGTGAGCTTGCCGCGCGCATGCTGTGCCGCGACGCGCTTCTCGCCGCCGCCCGCCCTTGCCTGGGCGCGCTTTTCTTCCAGCTTCTGAAGGATATCCTGCATCGAAACCTCAAAACTTCTGATTTTTTGATCGGGGCGACGGATGCCGTCGCACCGGCCCTGCCTGACGAGGTGGAAATTCTATAGCGGTAAAATCCCGGCAAATCCAGAAAGCAAACGCGTGCGCCCGGCAAACCCCACAAAATTGGCGGGTTTGCCGCCGGACCGCGTCAATCGAGCTGTTCCTTGGTCTTGAGAAAGCGCAGTTTCGGCCAGTCTTCGATCGCCTTGTCGAGGCGCCAGGAATTACGCGCGAGGAAGACGGGCGCGCCCACATGGTCCTCAGCCATGTTGGCCTTGTTGGCGTCGATGAATTTCTTGAGCTCGTGCGGGTCGTCGGCCTCGATCCAGCGCGCCGTATAGAGGGACGACGGCTCGAAGCGCACCGGGATCTCGTATTCCGTGCGGATGCGGTCGGCGAGCACGTCGAACTGCAGGACGCCGACGACGCCGACGATCCATTCGCCGCCGATATGGGCCTTGAAGACACGCGCGACCCCTTCTTCAGCCAGCTGTTCGAGCGCCCGGGAGAGATGCTTGGAGCGCATGGGATCATCGGGCCGGATGGTCTGGAGATGTTCGGGCGCGAAGGACGGAATGCCGGTGAAGCGGATGGGCTCGCCCTCGGTCAGGCTGTCGCCGATCC
>CAYLSN010000349.1:0-2522 GCA_964386015.1 uncultured Rhizobiaceae bacterium
ATCGATGCGGCCTGGGCACGCTGGGTGCGTCCGTGGACGCTGGCCGCCTGGTCCTTTCTGACGGGCGGCATCGCCATGGGCTCCTACTGGGCCTATTACGAACTCGGCTGGGGCGGGTTCTGGTTCTGGGATCCGGTCGAGAACGCCTCCTTCATGCCGTGGCTGGCGGGCACTGCCCTGTTGCACAGCGCCGTGGTGATGGAGCGGCGCTCGGCCCTGAAGATCTGGACCGTGCTGCTGGCGATCCTGACCTTTTCGCTCTCGCTGCTGGGCACCTTCCTCGTGCGGTCCGGGGTGCTGACATCCGTGCATGCCTTCGCCACCGATCCCGCACGCGGCCTGTTCATCCTGCTGATCCTTGCAGCCTTCATCGGCGGCTCGCTGGCGCTGTTTGCCCTTCGCGCCGGGACGCTTGTCGCGGGCGGCCTGTTCCAGCCGATCTCGCGCGAAGGCGCCCTTGTGCTCAACAATCTGTTTCTCAGCACAGCGACGGCGACGGTGCTCGTCGGCACGCTGTACCCGCTGCTGGTCGAGGCGGTCGGCGGCAGCAAGATCTCCGTGGGCGCCCCCTATTTCAACCTCACCTTCGCCATGCCGATGGTGCCCCTGATGCTGCTGATGCCTCTCGGGCCCATGCTGGCGTGGAAACGCGGCGACCTGCTTGCCGCGTCGCAGAGGCTGTTCGCCGCGTTTGCCATCGCCCTCATCGTCGTGGCGCTCGTGCTTGCCGTGCATGGGGGATCCTCGCTGGCACCGGCGCTGGGCGCCGGACTTGGCGCCTGGGTCATTGCCGGTGCACTCAGCGATCTGGTGCTGAAGATGGGATTCCGGAGCCTGCGCAGGCTGCCGCCGGCGACGGCGCTTCGCCGCCTGGCCGGCCTGCCGCGCTCGATCTACGGCACCGCGCTCGCCCATATGGGGGTCGGCGTCACCCTGCTGGGCATCGTTTTCGTGTCGGCCTTCGAGACCGAGAACATCGTCGCCATGCGGCCGGGCCAGACCATCGAGGTCGGCGGGTACGTGTTGCGATATGACGGCATGAACCCGGTGCAGGGTCCGAACTTCTCCGAACAGCGCGCCTCCTTCACCCTGCTCGACCGCGCCGGCTTGCCCACGGGCACGATCCACTCGTCGAAGCGCTTCTACCCGGCGCGGAACATGCCGACGACCGAGGCCGGCATCCGGACCATCGGCTTCAGCCAGCTTTATGTCTCGATCGGAGATCCTGTCGGCGAGGATGCACAGGTGGTGCGCGCCTGGTGGAAGCCGAACGTGACCCTGATCTGGATCGGCGCGCTGGTGATGATGGCGGGCGGCGCCGTGTCGCTCTCCGACCGCCGGCTGCGAGTGGGAGCGCCGGCGCGGCCGAAGGGACGGGCCGCGGTAGCGGAGCCGGCGGAATGATGCGCCTGGCGAGATCCGCCCTCTGCGCCGCTGCGATGCTGCTCGCTTCGCAGCTCCAGGCCGTCGCGGTGCTGCCGGACGAGGTGCTCGCCGATCCGCAACTCGAACAGCGGGCACGCAGCCTGTCGGCGGAACTGCGCTGCATGGTCTGCCAGAACCAGTCGATCGACGATTCCGATGCCGAGCTGGCGCGCGACCTGCGCATTCTCGTGCGCGAGCGGCTGCTGGCCGGCGACACGGACGGGCAGGTGCTGGATTTCGTCGTTGCGCGCTATGGGGAATTCGTGCTGCTGCGTCCGAGATTCAGCTGGCGCAACGCCCTGCTCTGGAGCGCCCCGGTGCTCCTGCTGGTTCTCGGCGGCGCGGTCGTTGTTGCCGCCGGCAGGAGCCGTGCGAAAATTGCGGAGCGGGCGGAGCTGACCGACGAGGAACGCCGGGCGCTCGACCGCATTCTGGACGGGCGCGACTGACGTTCCGCCGCATTACAAAAATTTCATCGTCAGGTAAGCGGCTTGTAATGTCGGACTGCCTATATGGAGTGCATCGACCGGATGCACGGTGCGACACATTCGGCGCGTATCCGGATCAGGTCTTGAACCGCTGCGGCGTTTCCGGGCAGGAGCCGGAGCCGCCTGCGGCACTGGAAGCGAGGGACAGATGGAAATGACCGACAAGAGACACAGCAGACGCAGGCGCCTCGCCGCGGGCGCGGCCGCCATTGCCATTCTTTCCGTTGCGGGCTTCGGCGCTTCTACGATGACGGGCGCTCCCGTGCTGGCCCAGCCGGTCCAGGTCGAGACGCCGGCGGCCATCGGTTTCGCCGACATTGTCGAAAAGGTTTCGCCGGCGGTGGTGAGCGTGCGGGTATCGTCGGACGTCGACGACAAGGGCGGCTTCGGCGGCTTCTTCGGCGTGCCCGGTTTCGAGGACCTGCCGGACAATCATCCCTTCAAGCGCTTCTTCCGCGAGTTCGGGCCGCAGCAGCCCTTCGGCCAGCGTCCGTCGCGGCCGCGCGGCCCGCGGCCGGTATCGCAGGGTTCGGGCTTCTTCATCTCCGCCGACGGCTATCTGGTCACCAACAACCATGTCATCGAGGGCGGCACCGCCTTCACCATCGT
>CAYLSN010000350.1:0-2510 GCA_964386015.1 uncultured Rhizobiaceae bacterium
CAGCGGAATCATAATCCGCGTGTCGGGGGTTCGAGTCCCTCCTCCGCTACCATCGCTTGAAAATCCATAAAAATCAGGCAGTTAGTGCCGAACGGAGGTTCGGGCGACTGTGAGACATCTCACGCAGATGTATGCGGAGATGCCATGGCGCTGCCGTCCTACATGTCCCGGCGCGAGGGACGCTATTACCTGCAGATTCGACTTGCCCGGCCGCTGGCCAAGCTGGCTGGCGTTTCCCTGTTCAGGGTGTCTTTAAGAACCAGCGACTATCGTCAGGCGCGGCTGCGGCTCGCCGAATGCCTGGTTTGGGTTCACCGGATGAACGAAATCGATGACGCAGGTTATGCTGGCTTGTTCAGGATGAACATCCGCCAGCTTCGTGAATACGTGGCCGACGCCCTCCCGTTGAGCGAGGAGCGTCTGGGCGCCCGCCGGATCTACGAAGAGATGCTCAAGAACCTGATCCGGCGCGCCAAGGCGGCGGGACACGATCCGGACATGGTGGCACCGGGGTTCCGGGAACTGTTCGAACGCTTCGTGCTCCAGAACGTGGAAGCGGAGGAGGGGCTCAGGCGCGCAGAAAGGATCCGGGAATACGAACGCGGCCGGGCGGACGTGCTCGCTGCCATCGAGCTCGGCGTACTTCCGCAGCAGGGGCGGCCGGTTCCGGGATATCCTTCGGCGGCGCACATTCACGCGACGGGCAACGTCGCCTCATTCTCACCAACCGTCTCCGGACCAGCCCTCGAAGCTCCTGGTCCAACAGGTGGGGCGCCAGGCGTGGTCCAGATGCCACGAGGGGAACTGGTGAATGCCGACAAGACGTCAGATCCTGTTCACCCGCAAGCCCCGCTCCGGTTCTCCGACGCCCTTGCTGCCTACGTCGAGGCCGACGAGAAGGCCAATGGAAACGCGGACGCCCGGTCGGTCGTGAAGCTTGTCGTTCAGTTCATCATCGACAAGATGGACGACCCTCTGCTTTCCGAATTCGACGAGGAAGCGGCCGCGCGAATTGACGCGATGCTGCCTGACATCCCCGATCGCAAGAACATCCCGCGCGAACACGTCAGTAGTCTCGCAGCGCGCTACGACTACGCGCAGAAGCATGGCTGGGACGGTCTGAAGCGCCTCACGGAAGCACGGCTGAGGAATGGCTATCACAATGCCCTGTTCCGCTTCTTCGGATGGCTGATCCAGAAGAAGCTCTACCTGCGCGAGATGCCCCGGTTCTCGAGGGTCAGCGATGAGAACCTCGTTTCCCTGGAGCGGGATGCGTTCTCTACGGACGAGGTGAGCAAGATTTTCTCGCTGCCCCTCTTCACCGGCTGCCTGAGCGCCGAGCGGATCTGGGTCGAGGGAAGGTGTCTCGTCCAGAACCACCTCTATTGGGGATACGTCATGTCGTTCCTCACGGGCGTACGGCCCGGAGAGCTCGGACAGATCGAGCTCGACGACATCGAGGAGGAGCACGGGATCTACTACCTCCAACTGCGTGCCTTCGATCCGAAGAAGGGACGCGTGGCGCGCAAAGAGGTAAGGCGGTTCAAGACCCCGGCGTCACAGCGGACCATTCCGCTGCATCCCCTCATCCTTGACCTTGGACTGCTTGAACGAATCGAGGACCTGCGGTCGATCGGCTGCCCTGTGCTGTTTCCTGAATGGGAACCCTATCCGAAGCCGGGAGGCGAGATGCGATGGGGACAGCCGCTGACGAAGAGTTTCCAGTACCTCAAGAGAAAGATCGCGATCGATCGCTTCGACGTGGCGCTCTACTCGTCCCGTCACTGGTTCGCCCAGTTGATAGATGAGACGGATATCAAGGACGCAACCCGGCGCAAAGTGATGGGCCATTCCGGCGGAAAGGATTCGGCGACGCGATATGGCCGGAAGCAACGCCTGACCACTCGCGATCTCTCGGAGCTTGCCCACATCTCGTCTCCCGAGATCGACGAAATGAGCCGGGCGCTGCTAAGCGCAAAGGAGCGGGCTGATCGCGGCGAGCTGACGGTGCTGAAGCCATGGCTGACGACGGCAAACTGGTCCGACTACTACAAGCGGAAGTTGCTGGGAAAATGACTCAGCTCCGCCAGCCAAGCCATGGCTCTATGCCGAACGGCCTTTTGTTCACAACGGCCTGTCGCTTGCGGCCTACTGGCACGCTGCATTCGACGCTGGTCTGGTCAGCTTCACCGATGAGGGAATCGTTCTTGTCAAACCCGGACTAAGCGAAACCGCTCGGGCAGCGTTAGGCACCGCCACAGCCCCGCGCCTCTGGTTGACGGACGATCGTCGTCCCCAGCTTGCCAAGCATCGGGCACGTCATGGCTTCTGAATGGGCATCCTGTCCCCCCGCATAATTCAATTTGGATGGCCGCCTCTCGGAAATGACTCGTCAGTCAGTCAGATAGTATCGCGGCGTGAACCGCCCGAGTTCCAGGAGCAGTGTGTGTGTAGGACGGTCGGCGACTGAACTGCCGAACCGCTCAGCTCATCTCCCCCGGGGGAGGGCA
>CAYLSN010000351.1:0-2500 GCA_964386015.1 uncultured Rhizobiaceae bacterium
CACTGCTCAGTCTCGGGCTTGCGATCATCTTCGGCATGCTCAACGTCATCAATTTCGCGCATGGCGCCTTCTACATGCTCGGCGCCTTCGTGACCTGGTTCGTTCTCAACCATTTCGGCATCGGCTACTGGCCGGGGCTGCTGCTTGCCCCGCTCGTCGTGGGCCTGATCGGCGCCGTCGTCGAGCGGCTGCTGCTCCGTCACCTCTACCAGGTCGATCATCTGTACAGCCTGCTGTTCACCTTTGGCGCCGCCCTGGCGATGGAGGGCCTGTTCCGCTATCTCTACGGCTCGGCCGGCAAGCCCTATCCGCTGCCGGCGGAGCTTTCCGGCGGCTATAATCTGGGGTTCATGTTCCTGCCGCTGTACCGGCTGTGGGTGATCGTGATCGCCCTGGTCGTCTGCTTCGGTACCTGGTTCGCCATCGAGCGCACCCGGCTCGGCTCCCAGCTTCGCGCCGCGACCGAGAATCCCGCACTCGTACAGGCTTTCGGCATCAATGTGCCGCTCCTGCTGACCCTGACCTTCGCGTTCTGCGTCGGTCTCGCCGGGTTCGCCGGCGCGCTTGCCGCGCCGATCTACCAGGTGAGCCCGGGCATGGGCGCCAATTTCATCATCATCGTCTTCGCCGTGGTCGTGATCGGCGGCATGGGTTCCATTGTCGGAACCATCCTCACCGGCCTCTCCCTCGGCATCATCGAAGGCCTGACCAAGGTGTTCTTTCCGACGGCATCGGCGATCACCGTGTTCATCATCATGATCCTTGTCCTGATGGTGCGGCCGGCCGGCCTGTTCGGGCGCGAGAGGTAAGTGAGCATGTCGGTTCAGTCTGTCCGCGCCGCTCCGAGGCGCCAGCCATCGGTCCGTACGCTGTTCCTGACGGGACTTGCCGTCGTGGCGCTGGCGGCGCCCTTCGCGATCTATCCGCTTTTTCTGATCAAGGTGCTGTGCTTCATTCTCTTCGCCTCGGCGGTCAATCTGGTCCTCGGCTATGCCGGACTGCTGTCGCTCGGGCACGCCGCCTTCTTCGGAGGAGCGGCCTATGTCGCGGCCCATTCGGCGAAGGTCTGGGGATTTCCCTTCGAACTGGCCATTCTCTCGGCGGTGCTGAGCGCCGGCCTGCTGGGATTGGTGTTCGGCTTCCTCGCCATCCGGCGTCACGGCATCTATTTCGCCATGGTGACGCTGGCGCTGGCGCAGATGGTCTACTTTCTTGCCATCCAGCTGCCCTTCACGGGTGGTGAGGACGGCATTACCGCAGTACCGGCAGGCCGGCTGCTCGGCGTCATCGATCTCGGCAATTCGCTGACCATGTACTATGTGGTGCTTGGCTTCGTCGTCTTCGGCCTGTTCGTGCTCTGGCGCACCATTCACTCACCCTTCGGCCATGTCCTTGCCGCGATCAAGGAAAACGAGGCCCGCGCCACCTCGCTCGGCCTGCAGCCCAACCGCTACAAGCTGATCGCGTTCACCCTGTCCGCCGCGCTATCGGGACTCGCCGGGGCGCTCAAGGCGATGGCGTTCCAGGTCGCATCCCTGCTCGACGTCACCTGGCACATGTCGGGCGAGGTCGTGCTGATGACCCTGATCGGCGGCATGGGGACGTTGATCGGGCCGGGGATCGGCGCGGCCTTCGTGGTGGCGCTCGAACACTACCTGTCGACCAGCGGCCTGCCCATCTCCTTCATCATCGGCGTGATCTTCATGATCTGCGTCATGCTGTTCCGGCGGGGGATCTATGGCGAGTTGCGCGCCTGGTACGTTCGGCGCCAGGCCGGCAATGACGGCCAGTAGCGCGGAGCCCGCTGCCGCAGCCCTATTCCTCGAGCGTGTAGGTCAGCGTGTAGTCGGTCTCGTTGGCGATGATCGGTTCCTTGCAGTGGCTGCAGACGACCTGCGGCTCGAAATCATTGCCGCAGCGCCGGTGCCGCAGCCGGAGCGGCGGCTTGCCGTCCGAAAGCCAGCGATCGCCCCAGGCCATCATGACGATCATCGGGCGGTAGAGATCGTGGCCCATTTGCGTGAACCGGTACTCAAATCGGTCGCCGCCCCTGCGATAGGGCTCCTTGCGCAAGATGCCTGCCTCGACGAGGCGGGCCAGCCGGTCGGACAGGATATTGGTGGCGATCCCCAGCTTCTCCACCATCTCGTCGAACCTTCGCACGCCAAACCAGGCCTCGCGCAGGATGAGGAAGCTCCACCGGTCGCCGATGATCTGCAGCGTACGCGCAACGGTGCACGGGCGCACCCGCTGCAACAGGCCGGCATCGGAACTGCGGCGGCTCTTCAGCCGGACCTCGTAGACCGAATATCCCGCGCCGGGACCGTCGCGGTAGGTCACCTCTCGCGCATGCACCGGATCCTTGCATTCCCCGCATACGGTGGTCGGGTGGCATTCATGCCCGCACCGCAGGTGGATGAGCGTCAGGGGCGGCGGCTCGCCGCCGGTCAGCCATTTGTCGCCGAACTCCATCAGCGCCAGCATGGTCGAGAACAGGTCC